>DCIH01000029.1:318-5506 GCA_002317575.1 Verrucomicrobia bacterium UBA1731
AGATGCGCGCCGACTTCGGCATTTCGTATGCGGACGACGCGCTCAAGCTCATCGACGACCTGAAGGCCCTCGGACTGTTGGTGCGCGGCGTGGTGATCACGCGCTACACGGGCCAGATCGCGGCCCAGCAGTTCCGTACGCGCCTCGAGCACCGCGGCATCCAGGTGTGGTTCCACTACGTCACGCAGGGGTATCCGGCGGACGTGGAGACGATCGTTTCCGAGGCGGGCTACGGCAAGAACGAATACATTCCCACCGAGCGTCCGATCGTGGTCGTCACGGCGCCCGGCCCCGGTTCGGGAAAGTTCGCCACGTGCCTGTCGCAGATCTACCACGAATACCGTCACGGTCTCAAGGCCGGCTATTCGAAATTCGAGACGTTCCCGGTGTGGAACGTGCCGCTCGAGCATCCGCTCAACGTCGCATACGAGGCGGCGACGATCGATCTCAACGACAGCAACATGATCGATCCCTATCACCTGGCGGCCTACGGCAAGACATCCGTGAACTACAACCGCGATGTCGACGCGTTCCCGCTTCTGAAGGCGATCTGGGAGCGGATGACGAAGAAGGAATGTCCCTACAAGTCCCCCACGGATATGGGCGTGAACCGCATCGGCTTCGGCATCGTGGACGACGAGGTGGTGCGCGAGGCCTCCAAGCAGGAGGTCATCCGCCGCTATCTGCGCCAGCAGTGCGATTTCGCCGACGGCGTCGTCGACCGCGAAAGCGTCAACCGTGCCGAGGCGCTGATGCGCAAGCTCGACCTGAAGACGGAAGACCGTATTCCCGTCGAGGCCGCGCGCCGCGCGGCCCAGGTCGCGCAGGCGGCCGGCAAGGGCAAGGCGGGCGGCAACATCGTTTCCGGCGCGGCCATCCAGCTCAAGGACGGTCGCATCGTGACGGGCCGCAATTCGGACGAGATGCACGCCTGCGCCGCGATGATGCTCAACGCGGTAAAGACGCTGGCGGGCATTCCCGAACAGATTCCGCTCATCGCGCCCGGCATCATCCAGTCGATCACCCACATGAAGCACGACATCCTGAAGGGCGGTTACACGTCCCTCAATCTCGACGAGGCGCTGATCGGTCTCGCGATTTCGTGCACGGTGAACCCGGCGGCGCAAATCGCCGCCGAGAAACTGAACGAACTGCGCAAATGTGAAGTGCACCTCACGCACATGGCGACGCCCGGCGACGAAGCGGGGTTGCGCCGGCTCGGGTGCCGCTACACGTGCGACCCGTATTTCGCTTCCTCCGCGCTCTTCACGGCGCGCCAATGAAAAGGAATCCCATGAAGAGACTCATCGTCCTGTTCGCGTTCGCGGCCGTCTTCGCCGGCTGCCGGCGCACCGACATACGCGATTTCACGATCGCGATTCCCGACATGATGCCCCAGCACGAGCAGCAGATCAAGGCAGCGCTCGCGCCCTACGGCGGCGTGGTCAAGACGTCCTACAAGTTCGACCATCAGGCGAAGACGCTCTTTCTGCAGTTCGATTCGATGCAGATCGCGAAGAAGAACATCGAAATGGCAATCGCCGAAACGGGACTCGCCGCCAACGGCGTGACGCCCGCATCCGTGGGGAAGTGACGTGGACGTCAAGATCAAGTGGCTGAAGGTGAAGGGTTCGTGGCGCGAGGTGGCGGATGCCGCCCGCACCACGATCCGCATGGAAGAGGGTCAGAAGGAACCGAGCCCCAAGTGGAAGAAGCGTATTCTCCTTGCGGAGCATTCGCCCATCCGCAAGTTGACGTTCGGCTGGAAGTGGAGCAATCTCCCGTATTGGGTGAGCGTCCATTTCGTGCGCCACAAGTTCGGCATAGAACACTTCGTCTCCACGCAGCGCACGGACCGCACGGGAACGGACCGTACGGGCGCGCGCCAGGATTCGCCGGTGGAGCACGAATGCTTCGCAAACGCCCAGGCCGTGATGTTCATGAGCCGCCGCCGCCTGTGCGGGCAGGCCAGCCCCGAAACGCGCGCGGCCTGGAAGATGGTCGTGGACGAAATCGCCAAGAAGGAACCGGAAGTCGCCGAAAAGTGCGTGCCCGAGTGCGTCTACCGCGGCTTCTGCCCCGAGTTCAAGAGCTGCGGCCTGGCCGAGTCCAAGATTTTCCCCGAGTTGGTCAAACGCTATCGCAGCGTGGATTGAACTGCCATGCATGGTAGGGCGTGCGCGCCGCGCACGCCGTGAGGAGAAGGCGTCATGAAGAAGGTGATCGTATCCGTCGCGTTTCTCGCCGCCGCCGTGGCGGCGTTTGCGCTGGGCCGCATTACGCGTTCCCTCGAAGAGGCGGTCCGCATTCCCGAATCGGACGACGCCTACCAGCCGAAGAAAGCCGCGCCTGTCGACCCCACGAACGCGCTCAAGGCGCAGATCGCGTCGCTCAAAAAGAAAATCGCCGCGCTTGAATCGGAAAAACAGGATGCGTTGCCGGAAGCGGGCGCCGTGGCGGAGCCGATTGCCGAAGAAGCTCTGAAAAAGCCCGTCGCCGAGAACGCCCGTCCTGCGTCCGGTCCGTTCGCGTCGCTCGCCGAACTCAAGAAAAACGATCCCGAGCGCTACGCCGAAGTGTCGAACCGCATGGCGCGTTTCGAGTCGCGCCGCCTGCGCCGTGCGCAGACCCGGCTCGATACGCTCTCGCAGCTGAACACGGACGGTTTCACGAAGGAGCAGAAGCAGACGCACGAGCAGTTGCAGGATCTGCTCGTGCGGCGCGAGGAGCTTGGGGCGAAGATTCGCGAAACGATGGAGGACGAAAACGTCACGGAAGCGGATCGCCGTGCCGCGTTCGACGAAATGCGCACGCTGCACGAGAACATTCGCCGGTTGGAGCGGCAGGAGCGCAACACGCTGCTGACCACGACGGCACAGAATCTTGGGCTTTCCGGCGAGGATGCGGCCGAGTTGGCTGACGCCGTGGAGGTGATTTACGACATGACCGGCATGGGAGAGCACGGACCCCATGGTCCTGGACCGGGAATCGCGCCTCCCCGCTGAAAACATGTTTGCGGGAAAAAGCGCGCAACCGCGATTGTCGACGGGGGCGGAACAATCGTCGCGCGAACATGGTACAATCGTGGCATGAAAGCGAAAAACGTGTTCTTGTGCGGTCTGCTTGCGCTGGCCGCGGCGGCGGCGGACAAGGCCGGGACGGGTGGCGCGGTGCTGCCGACGGCCCGCCAGCTGGCATGGGCCGATTGCGAGATCGGCGTCATCATCCACCAGGACCTCCAGACCTACCGTCCGTTCGACTGGCGGAAGGATCCGCTGCCGGGGCCCGAGACGTTCGCCCCGACCGCCCTCGACACGGACCAGTGGATCCGCACGGCGAAGGCCGCCGGCGCGAAGTACGCCGTCCTCGTCGCCAAGCACGGCACGGGCTTCTCCCTGTGGCCGACGAAGGCGCACGGCTATTCCGTCGCGCATTCTCCGTGGAAGGACGGCAAGGGCGACATCGTCTCGGACTTCATCGCCTCCTGCCGGAAGTACGGCGTGAAGCCTGGCCTCTACGCTTCGACGGGGTGCAACGGATATCTGGGCGTCGACGACAACACGATTCGCGACGAGAAGCGCTGGAAGGAGTATCTCGGCGTCGTCAAGACGCAGCTGACGGAACTCTGGTCGAACTACGGCGAACTCTTCGAGATCTGGTTCGACGGCGGCAACCTGCCGGCCGCGAAGGGCGGACGCGAGATCGAGGACCTGCTCGTGAAGCTCCAGCCGAACGCCATCGTCTTCCAGGGCAATCCCGCGCGGATGGACTGCGTGCGCTGGATCGGCAACGAGCGCGCGCGTGCGCCCGAGACGTGCTGGAACAGGACCGAGGCGGGCACGTCGTCCGACGGCGTGACGGAGACGACCGGCTCGCGCTACGCGGGTTCATTCGACGGACGCTACTGGTGTCCCGGCGAGGCGGACATCGCGAACCGCGATCAGTGCTCCGCCTATCTGGGCGGATGGATCTGGCATGCGGACGAGGACGCGACGCTCTATCCGCCCGAGGAGCTGCTCGATCGCTATTTCACCAGTGTCGGCCGCGGCTGCAACATGCTCATCGGCATGGCGATCGACAACCGCGGACTCGTGCCGGAGGCGGACGTCCGCCAGTTCACGCGTTTCGGCGAACTCGTGCGGGCGCTTTACACGAACAAGGTCGCGTCCGTCTCGGGCAAGGCCAAGGTGTTCGAGTTTCCCGTTCCGAAAGGCGTGCGGCCGAATCTCCTGTCGGTTCAGGAGGACCTCACGCGCGGAGAGCTGCTTCGCTCCTTCGCCCTGCATGGTTTCGACGGCAAGGCGTGGCACACGCTCGTGCATGAGACGAACATGGGACACCGCCGACTGGTCCGTTTCCGCCCCGGCGCCTACGAGAAGTACCGTCTCCTGTGCTGGGACACGCGCGACGAAGTCGAGCCGACGATCCGTGACTGCTCGCTGTATGTGGCGGACTAATTCGATCGATGCTCTTGCGCGGCGCGGCGCCCCCTTGACGCCGCCCGCGCGATTGGCGTATAATACGCGCCAAGTGAACTGATGAAGCTTCCAGGCCCAGCGGGCCGAGCTTTGTGAACGCACAGGAGTCACTGGCCCTTTATTAATTCGGGCCATACGCCGCTAGCTTGTTCGCAAAGGGACTTTCATTCACGCTGTTTGGATTTTGATCCGGACGGCTGTGAGTCCTTTTGCAGAAAAAGCCCTCAAGCCCTCCGGATCAGCATCAAAACCGTGCTGATTTCAAAACGAAAACAAAGGAGGAAAACCATGAACATGAACAAGCAGGCGATCGCCGGATGGGCGTTTCTCGCGGCCGCGGCCGCACTGGCCGTTTTGTGCCTGGCGGACGGATGCGCCGAAGCGCGCAACCTCGTCGGCAAGGCGGTGTGGTATCTGCCGTACGCCGCGGCCGTCGCCGGGGTGTGGAAGCTCAAAGGCGCGCCGGCCCGCCGGAAGTTCCCCCGCTGATCGTCGCCGCCGACCTTCTCGCTTCGCAGATCATGGGGACCTAAAGGTGTCCTTACGCCCCGAATTCGCGGATTTCCTTTTCGGCCCGCGCCAGGAAGTCCGCCGGCAGAAGCTCCTCGACGCGCGAGTCCGCTTCGGACGCGAGCGCGTCGGATTCGCCGGACGCCGGCGCCAGAATGCTCGTGAAAAGCTCGTTCTTGTCACGAACTTGGTCACGCCGG
>DCIH01000029.1:5522-6300 GCA_002317575.1 Verrucomicrobia bacterium UBA1731
CGGCGTGACCCCCTTGTGGGGCCGACCGTCAGGGAGCCGCGTCCGTACGCCAATCCGCAGTTCGGGACGAACTGCTCCACATGCGGAGGCGGCGGCGAAATGCGCCGTATCACCGGCAAACCTTGCGAGAAAAACAATAGGCCGAAAAGTGGCGAAGGGTTTTGAATCTTTTGAGATGGTCGGAGCGGAGGGATTTGAACCCTCGGCCTTTTGGTCCCGAACCAAACGCGCTACCAGACTGCGCTACGCTCCGAAGCAAGTTTTCCTTGATGGAAAACGGCGTGTATGATACTCTTTCACGCCTTGCAAGTCAATAGGGTTTTGGGATGAAATTTTTGGTGAAAACCTACGGCTGCCAGATGAACGTGCGCGATTCCGAGGCGGTCGTGGCGCTCATGAAGGCGGCCGGACACGAGCTGGTGGCGGAGGAGAAGGACGCCGAGCTCGTGCTCGTCAATTCCTGCACCGTGCGCGACATGGCCGAGCGCAAGGCGATCGGCAAATCCGGCAACCTTTCTTCCGACGGCAAAATCGTCGGGCTTTTGGGATGCGCGGTGAAGCGCATGGGCGACGAGGTCTTCAAGAAGGTGAAGGGGCTTTCGTTCGCCGTGAGTCCGCGCCGCATCGGTCTCGTGCCGAAGATCGTGGCCGACGGCGTCTATCCGCGGTTGGAAATCGACGACGGGGACGAGGCTCCCACGGGACTCGACGCGCACGACGTTTCCGATTTCAAGGCGTTCGTCACGATCCTCGTCGGCTGCGACAACCGCTGCAGCTA
>DCIH01000029.1:6317-15672 GCA_002317575.1 Verrucomicrobia bacterium UBA1731
ACTGCATCGTCCCCGACGTGCGCGGGCATGAATATTCGCGACCCGCCGCCGAGGTGCTCGCGGAAACGCGCGCGCTCGTCGACCGCGGCGTGAAGGAAATCTGCTATTTGGGGCAGAGCGTGCTCCGCTACGGCCGGCGCACGCCCGCATGGCCGGGCGCGGATGTCGACTGGACGGAGCCGTTTCCGAGATTGTTGGCGGCCTTGAGCGAAATCAAGGGGCTGAAGCGCATCCGCTTCACGAGCGCGCATCCGAAAGGGTGCACCGACGAACTCGTGCGCGCCTACCGCCAATTTCCGCAGGTGTGCCGACATCTCCACCTGCCCGTGCAGTCCGGGTCGGACCGCGTCCTCGCCGAGATGGGGCGCCATTACACGCGCGCCGAGTACCTGGCGGCGATCCGCAAGCTGCGCGAATTCGATCCCGAGTTCGCCATTACCACGGACGTCATCGTGGGTTATCCCGGCGAAACGGAAGCCGATTTCGAGGAGACGCGTTCGCTCATGGAGGAAGCCCAGTTCGACAACGCGTTCGTGTTCAAGTATTCCCCACGTCCGGGGACGCGTAGCGCGGCGCTGCTGGACGACGTGTCCACCGAAGAGAAAGAACGTCGCGACCAGGTGCTCCTCGTGGACCAGCAGGTGCGCGGGTTGAAGCGCAACCAGTTGCTCGTGGGCACGGTGCGCGAGGTGCTCGCGGAAGGCCCCAGTTTGCGCAACGCCGAACGCTGGAGCGGGCGCGATTCGGGGAACCGCATCGTCGTGTTTCCGCCGCCGGCGGGCCTCAAGGCGGGCGAATTCGTGTCCGTGCGCATCACCGAGGCGCATCCGCAGATTCTCGTGGGCGAAGCGGTTTGAAAGGGCGAAGCATGGACTATTCCGCGCGCAAACACTGGTTCTTCGATTTCGACGGCACGCTTTTCGACACGGAAGTCGACATCAAAATCGCCTGGATCGATGTGTTGAAGTGCCTGCACCTCGAATCGCCGGATTTCGAAAAGCGCTACGTGACGGGGCCGAGCTTGCCGGAGATGACGCGGATTCTTTTTCCGGACCATCCCGACATCGAGCGGCTCATCGCCGACGTGAAGGCGAACTTCGCGCGTGTCTACGACGAAGCGGGGTTTCCGAACACCAAGCCCTACCCCGAGGCGGTCACCCGGGTGAAGGCGCTCAAGGCGTCCGGCAAGGAACTGTATGTGGCGACGAACAAACGGCGTGCGCCGACGGTGCTGTTGCTGGAAAAGTACGGGTTGCGCGATCTGTTCACCGAGGTCTACACCAGCGACTCCGTGCCCGGGCGGCACTTGAGCAAAAGCGAATATCTCGCGCTGGCGCTCAAGACGCGCGGCATCGATCCCGCGGACGCGGTGATGGTGGGCGACACGGCGATTGACGTGCGCGGCGGCCGCGCGAACGGCATGGGCGTGAAAACCGTGGACTGGGGATACGGGACGGGGCCGTTCTACGCGCGTCTCGCTCGCATTTTGGGCGTCTCGCGCGCCGGCGGTGCCGTGAAATTCCGCGAAACGCCGAACTGGGGTCCGTCCGCCGTCGCCGACACGTTGTCGCTTCTCGAAGATGCGCGCGGCGCGGCGGTGCCGGCCGGCGAACTCGACGCCTGCGAGACGGCCGAAGATCTTTTCCTGAGGACGTGCTGACCATGGACGTCCGTCGCATCCGCGAGCGCAAGGCGCAGAACCGCCTGGACGCCAATTGCATCCCCGGTCTTCCCGTCGACGGCGATCCGCGGGAATTGCGAACGCCCATTTCGGCGTTCGATGGCGTCCTGGAGGGCGTGCTTGCGGAACTGGTGACGGTTCGCAGTCCGTTTTTCGAGGCGCTGCGCGCGCAATGGAAGACATTGTTTCCGGATTTGCCAGCCGTGCCGGGGCGTTTCGAGGACGGCAAGCTGTTTCTCTATGTGCGCACATCGGGGCGTCTTTTCGCATTGCGGCCGAAACTGACGAAAATAAAGCGCGCTTTGGAGCAGTTGCCGGAGGCGCCCAAAAAGTTCACGGTGCACCTTGAAATACATGCCGTAAAATGATACAATTGCCGCTCATTTTTCACGTGAAAGGAAACAGACAAAATGAAGATGACATGGCAGCCCTCGAAGATCAAACGCGCGCGCAAGATCGGTTTCCGCGCCCGCAAGGCCACCAAGGGAGGGCGTAAGGTTCTCGCGAGCCGTCGCGCCAAGGGCCGCAAGCGCCTGACGCAGGTTTGAGGAGTTCGCCGATGTCCACGCGGCTTCCCGGCTTGAAGTACAAAGGCGTCTTCGAGCGGGGGCGCGTGGTGAAGGGCCATCTCTTCACCGCGTGGATACTTTCGGGCGAGGGCGCCGGTCGTCAGGCCGGCGTCGTCGTTTCAAAGAAGAGCTTTCACGACGCCGTCGACCGCAACCGGGCCAAACGCATTCTGCGCGAAGGGTTCCGTCTGCTGCACGACGAAATGCCCGAGGGTTGCGATTGGGTTCTGGTGGGCAGGTCGTCCATGGCCGGAAAAAAAACGGCGGATGTGATGAAGGAACTGAAATGGGCCTCTCGAAAATACTCGTCCTTTTCGTCCGCGCCTACCAGGTCGTCCTCAGTCCGCTCTTCAGCGGCTGTTGCCGGTTCGAGCCCAGCTGTTCCAACTACATGATCGAGGCGCTCACCGTCCATGGCGCGCTGAAGGGGTTTTTGTTGGGAGCGTGGCGGTTGCTCAGATGTCACCCTTTTGGTTCGCACGGTTACGATCCCGTGCCGCCGAAGGGAAAGTGGAAGAACGATTTTCTAGAGTGAAGGTTTAAGGTTGAAGGTTCGAAGATGAACAAGAGCGACAAATTGATTTCGATTGTGCTGGCGTTGGCGCTGGCGGGTTGGCTGTGGCATTCGATCAGCGACGCCAAGAAGCAGGCCGAAGCGGCGCGCGAGGCGGCGGCGGTCGCGGCCACCAACATCGTCGAGGCGGCGGTCGCGCCGGTCTCGAACGCGGCGCCGGCCGTCGTGACGGCGCAGACCGAAAAGCTCGAGGAGGGCGGCTCCATCGAGCTGGCGGCGCCCAAAGCCCCCGAGAAGACGGTGGTCTTGTCCAACGCGCAGATGGCGGTTACGCTCACCACGCGCGGCGCGGCGGTGAAGGATGTCACGTTCTTCGGTTATGCCGAGAAGCCCGGCGCCATTTCCGCCGACAATCCGGCAGTGCGGCTCGACTTCTCCGAGGCGCCGGCGCTGGAAATCACGGGCGGCGCGAACCTGGTTCGCGGGCTCGACTACGAAATCGTCCGTCAGGATGAATCGTCGGTGACGTTCAAGTTCGGTGCGCTCGAGCGCACGATCACGCTGGGCAAGGACTACCGGATTTCGCTCAAGGACGCCTTCGGCACGTCCCAGACGTGGGGCTCCGACTACGCGGTGTCGCTCGGCGCGATGCCGATGGACGCCTCCAAGAACGGACTCCTGTCGATCGACTCGTTCGTCTCTTCGCCCGTGGCGAAGGAGCAGAAGGTGAAGCACTGGGGCGAAGAGGATCCTCTGAAGAGCTACCTCGTCGCCGGCGTCGGCGGCTGCTCGGGCAAGAAGGACGCCACGGCGATTCCCGCGGTGCAGACGGTGGCCGTGCCGTCGCCATCCAAATGGCTGGCCGTCAAGAACCGCTTCTTCGTTTCGGCGCTCGCGTCCGCGACGTTGCCGATTTCGGGCTTCGACGCGGTCGTGTCGCGCGTTCCCGACATGGCCGAATACAAGCTCCGCCACGTGTCGGCGAGCGCCAAATTCGCCGGCTGCAACGGCGCCGTCAACGAGATGACGTTCTACCTCGGCCCCAAGAAACAGGACCTCCTGTGGGACCTCGGCATGAAGGACGTGATGGAATTCGGCATGTGGCGCTGGGTGTGCTATCCGATGGTGTGGGTGCTCAACCTCTTCCATTCCTGGATTCCGAACTACGGCATCGCGATTATTCTCCTGACGATTCTCGTGCGACTCGTCTTCTGGCCGCTCACGCACAAGTCCACGGTTTCCATGCGCCGGATGAGCGAAATCCAGCCCAAGATCAAGGAAATCCGGGAGAAGTTCAAGGATAATCCGCAGCGTCTGCAGCAGGAAACGTGGGCCGTGTACCGCGACAACAAGGTGAATCCCGCCGCGAGCTGTCTGCCGATGCTCATCCAGATTCCGGTGTTCATCGCGCTCTTTACGGTGCTCCGCTCCGCGGTCGAACTGCGCTACGCGCCGTTCCTGTGGATCGTCGACTTGTCCGAGCCGGAAGCGCTCGGCGCCACGAGCTGGTTCCCGTTCTTCGGCGGTCTCAACATCCTGCCGATTCTGATGGCGGCGACGATGGCGCTCCAGAGCGCGCTCACGCCGTCGGCGGGCGACAAGAACCAGCAGCGCATGATGATGGTGATGATGCCGGCGATGATGCTGTTCATGTTCTATTCGTTCCCGAGCGCGCTGTCCCTGTACTGGACGCTTTCGCAGGTGCTCTCGATCGTCCAGATGTGGTACATCCGCAAGCGCTACACGCCGGCGCCCGTGGCCGCTTCGGCGGACGTGGTGGACGTGCCGGTGACGCGCCAGATGCGCCGCCACGGCGCATAAGGGGATGTGCATGAAAGTCCTTCTGCTGGCAGGTGAAGAATCCGGCCTCATCTATGCGGAGGGCTTGAAGGCGCGTCTGCCCGAAGCCGAGGTCCGCGGTTACGCGGACTACGGCTTCAAGACGGCGGATCTCGCCGTGATGGGTTTCTGGCCCGTTCTCAAGAAGCTGTTCTATTTTCTCCGCGTGGCGCGCACGATGAAGCGGGCCGTCGCGGAATGGCGGCCGGACGTGCTCGTCACGGTGGACTATCCGGGGTTGAACCTCAAGCTTGCCGCGTACGCGAAGTCGTTGGGCGTTCCCGCCGTTCACCTCGTGTGTCCGCAGGTCTGGGCGTGGCATCAGGGGCGCATTCCGAAGGTGGCCGCGTCGCTCACCAAACTGCTGTGCTTCTTCCCGTTCGAACCGGCGCTTTTCGACGGCACGGGGCTGGACGTGAAATTCATCGGGCATCCGATGGTGGACGTGTTTGCGCAGGAGCGTGCGGCCGCCGCGGGTGCGGTAGCCGAGCCCGCCGGCAAGAAAATCCTGGCGCTGTTGCCTGGCAGCCGAATGGGTGAAATCTGGAGGAACATGCCCCGGCTCCTGGCGGCGTTGGCGCTTTTGGGCAAGCGCGACGACCTGGAAGTCGTGGTGCCCGCCGCCAACGCGCGCGCCGAGGCGCTGTTGCCGACGCTGATCATGAAGGCGCCCGGCGATTTGCCGTTCGTGCGGGTGCAGCGCGGCGGCGCGCGGGATCTTCTGCGCCGGGCCGATTGCGCGGCCGTAGCGAGCGGCACGGCCACCCTGGAGGCGGCGCTGGCTCGCTGCCCCACCGTGCTCGTGTACGCCGTGTCGCCGCTCTTGGCGTGGTTCGCCCGGCGCGTCATCAAGGGCGTCCACTACATTGGGCTCGCCAACGTGATCTGGGAGAAGTCCCGTGGTGCTGCGGGTGCGCCGGCGGCGGAAGCGCCGATGCCGGAACTGCTTCAGGAGGCGTTCACGCCCGAGGCCGTGGCCGAGCGGCTGCGGGCGTGGCTGGACGATTCCGCCGCGCGGAAAGCCGCCGTGACGCGGCTGGACGACGCGATGGCGCTTTTGACATCCGACGGCGACGCGCTCGGAAAAGCGGCGGACGAGATCCGCGCGGCCGCGGGAGCGCGCGCATGAACGTCGTGGTGGTCGGTTCCCTGCCGAAGGCGTTCGGTTTGACGCGTGCGGCGTTGAAGGTCGCCGCCACGTCGTTCGCGATGCGTTCGTCGAAGCGCGTCGGCGGCGTTTGGCGAGAAATCGTGGTGAACTTGGTGCATGACGCGGAATCGGACGCGGCGCATCGCGCGATCATGGACGTCGCCGGCGCCACGGATGTGATCACGCAGGCGTACGACGCGATGCCCGGCGAACCCGAGGGCCTTTACGGCGAACTGATTGTGAATGTCGACCAGGCGATGCGGGCGTGCCCCGCGCGCTGGCCGAAGGCGAAAGAACTGCTCCTGTATGTGGCCCACGGCATGGACCACTTGAGTGGCGCGGACGACCATGCGGAGCGCGACTACCGGACGATGCGGCGCCGCGAACTCGCGTGGCTGAGGCAAGTCACTTCTTGACGGGCGCGGCAAGCGCGTTCGCGAGGAACGCTGTGGCGTCGGCCATCGCGCGGTCGGTGAGCGCCGTCAAGCACCAGCTCTGCATGTAGTTACCCGTCGTTTCCCGGCAGCCGGCGATGCCGAAAAGGGGAATCGGACTGAAGACCTTCGTTTCATAGTGCTGGGAGTAGTCGTTATGGAAAACGAGCCGCCCGGTCTTGTTGTCGTAGATCTTGAGCTTTGCGCCCCAGGTCTGCGCGTCGAAATCGCACATGAACGCCGTAAGCAGGATCCACGCGGCTTCGGCCGACATCTCGGAATCCGTCTTCGCGGGGCCCGAGAATGTCACGCTGATCACGAAATCGGGCGTGGCGGAACGCGTGAGGTAGCCGCATTCCTCGAGAATGCCGAGCGCGCGGTTTTTGAACGCTTCGTCCGGACGGGCCTGAGGCACGTATGTGCTCGTCTGCACGGTCTCGTAATGGCCCGGATGGACATGGTGGTGGCCGACATGACCCGGCACGTACACGGTGCTGTAGCCGATGACTGGCACATATTCCGTGAGCGTGGCGTCAAAACCCTGGATGGTGGCCGTCACGTTGGTGGCCGTGCTCGGCAATGCGGAGGGTTTCGTTTCCGGGAATTCCGATTTGTCGAACGTGAAGCATCCTGCGACGAAGGAAAGCAGGATAAGCGGGACGATGGCGAGTGCGTTTTTCATGGCCGATTATTATGCGCTTTTGGCGCAAATACTGCAATGGTTTTCTAACGGGTCAGCAACCCGCGCACTTCGGGTTCGAGCGTCACGCCGAAACGGTCGAGGACGCGTGCCGCCATCAGGCGCGCGAGCGCGAGGACGTCCGACGCCGTGGCGTTCGGCTCCGCGACGATGACATTCGCGTGCTCTTCCCAGACGCGTGCGCCGCCGACGCGCAGGCCTTTGGCGCCGGCTTCCTCGAGCAATCGTCCCGCGAATTCGCCGGGCGGGTTTTTGAATACGCTGCCTTTGGTGCCGGCCGGGAACTTCCGGCGCTTCGCCAGATAGTCGGCGGCGGAAGGGGACTCGGCCTTGATCGCCGCGATTTTCGCCTGGTCGAATTCCACGTCCTGGATTTCGCCGTCGATTTCGGAATGGCGGTAGTCGAAGCCGCATTCCGCCGCCGTTTTCCAGACGCCGTCGACGTTGACGCGCACGACAACCTCGGAAATGGAATGCCCGAAGGCGCCGGCGTTCATTTTCACCCAACCGCCGATCGTGCCGGGGATGCCGGCCATCCACGGAATGCCCAATGTCGCCCCTGGTTGCGCGGCGGGCCCCTGCGTTTTCACATAGACCTCGTCGGTCGTCAAGTCGCTTTTCCAGGTATTCGATCCGGCGCCGAGGTAGATCACCTTTTTCAAATCGCCCGCGTCGTCCGCCGACATCGATGGGGACAGACCCCGAGATCCCTCCATGTCGCGCAAAACGCGAGGCACGAGACCAATGATGTCACCCGCTCCCAAAAGCATCACGAGGTCGCCGTCCTGATGCGTGAGAAACACATGTCGCCAAGCTTCCAAAGCATTTCTTGCAAGTTTTGTGCTTGTTTCTTGTGAAAACTCGCACTTTTTGGGGTCTGTCCCCATTTGGATGGGGTCTGTCCCCATTTCGTCTGTCCCCATTTCGTCGTCGCGAAAGGCCTTGTACAAGTCGGCGATGTCGCCGCCTGGAACGGGCTTTTCAAAGGCCGCGTAGACGGGAATGAGCACAAGCTCGTCCACGGACTTGAGCGCGGAGACGAAGTCGTCTTTAAGCGCCTTTGTGCGCGTGTAGCGATGGGGTTGGAACAAGACGCGCAGACGCTTGGGATGCAGCGCGCGGGCCATTTCGACGGCACAGGCGATTTCGCGCGGATGGTGCGCGTAGTCGGTGATGACGGTGAAATCGGGATCTGATGGCGTCGGCGGAGCGACGCCACCCCCTTCAGAGGTTGGCCAGATCTGCTGGAAACGGCGGTCGGGAAGCTGCGAAAGCGCTTCGGGAAGGGCGGCGCGGATGGTTTCGGCGGAATAACCGAGCGTCTTGCAGATCTCAATCGCGCAGAGTGCGTTTTTGACGTTGTGCGCGCCCAGCACGAGCGTGCGCAGCTCGGGCCAGGCGTCGTCCGTGAGCGTTTCCGCGCGGATGACGGTACCGGCTTGCGCGGCGGCGCGTTCGTAGCACGCCAGGTAGTCCGCGTAGGTCTTGAAATGGTCCGGATGGTCGTAGTCGAGCGAGGTGATGACGAGGATTTTCGCATGGTACAGCGCGAGCGTGCCGTCCGATTCGTCCGCCTCGATTACGAATGGCCCCGTGCCCGCGCCGGCCACGGGGTCCGTCCCCGTTTCGCCGCCGATGCACCAGGACGGATCGGCGCCGAGGATCCGCAGAAGACGCGTGGCGAACGTGGCCGTCGTCGTTTTTCCGTGCGTGCCGCAGATGGCGACGCCGCAGGACGCTGCGTTGAAGAGTTCCGCCAGGACTTCGCCGCGGTAGCTCACGGAGCTGTTTTTCGCCGCGCGCGCCGCCATGAGCTCGGGTGTCGTCGCGGGAACGGCAGGCGTCACAATGAAGCGCTCGAGCGCATCCGACACATGGGCGGGGTCGTGGCCGACGGCCACGGGAATGCCGTTCGCCTCAAGCCAGCGGGTGCGCGGCGAGGCGTGTCCGTCGCAACCGGTCACGGCATGGCCGGCTTTCTTCAAAAGAAAAGCGACGCCGGCCATGCCGACGCCGCCTATGCCCATGAAGTGGCAGTTCACTCAGCCCTCGGCTTCGAGCGCGGCGTCCACTTCGTCGGTCGTTTCCATGTTCGTGTACACGTCCTGCGTGTCCTCGAGATCCTCGAGCATGTCCACGAACTTGTTGATCGCCTTGGCCGCGGCGACGTCGCTCACGGGGGCGGTCATGTTCGGAACGAGACCGATGTTGGAATTCTCTTCGTCGATCGCGATGCCGGCGCCCTTGATGGCTTCCGTCACGGCGACGAAATCGGCCGGCTGGCACTTGACGGTGAAACCGCCGTCTTCGGAGACGACGTCTTCGGCGCCGGCTTCAAGCGCGACTTCCATCACCTTGTCTTCGTCGACGCCGTCGGCCGCGGGAATCATGATCTGGCCGAGCTTGTCGAAAAGACGCGAGGCGGAACCGGGCTTCGCGAGCTCGATGCCGTTCTTCTTGAAGACGTT
>DCIH01000029.1:15693-15991 GCA_002317575.1 Verrucomicrobia bacterium UBA1731
GCCGCCGCGCGGTTCTTGTTGTCCGTAAGAACCGTGCAGACGATCGCGACGCCGCCCTTGATACCTTCGTACTGCGCGTCGACGAGCGCCGCGGACTCGAGCTCGCCCGTGCCTTTCTTGATGGCGCGGTCGATGTTGTCGTTGGGCATCTGCGCCGCTTTCGCCTTGGCGATGAGCGTGCGGAGGGTGGGGTTGGTGTTCGGGTCGCCGCCCTTGGCCTTCACGACAATGGTGATTTCCTTGCCGAGCTTGGAAAAGATTTTGCCTTTCTTGGCATCCGCCGCGCCTTTCGCGCGCT
>DCIH01000029.1:16020-16942 GCA_002317575.1 Verrucomicrobia bacterium UBA1731
TCGCCCAGTGGCTGTGACCTGACATTTCAACTACTCCTTTGGTTTGAAAAAAGTTGTCACATTTTATCAAAAAGCCCTCGGCAAGGCAAGGGGTTGTGTGTTTTGAAAACGCGTGGCCGTTTTCGCCGGGAAAATGGTAAAATGGCGCACATGGAAAAGGAGTGGCGCATGAAAGAAGTCAAGATAGGGTTGATCGGATTCGGGTTCATGGGAACGACGCACTGGGGCATCTACCGGGGACTCAAGAACGCGCGCGTCGTGGCGCTCGCGGACGTGGACGCGGCGAAGCGCAAGGGCGATGTCTCGAAAGTGGTCGGCAACATCGGCGGCGGGGACAACTCCAAGCCGATCGATCTTTCCGGCGTTGCGGTGTACGACGACGCGCTGAAGCTCGTCCGCGAGGCGGACGTGGATGTGGTCGACATCTGCGTGCCGACATCCGATCACGCGAAGATCGCGATTGCCGCGCTCGAAGCGGGCAAACATGTGTTCTGCGAGAAGCCGCTTTGCCGCACGGCCGACGAGGCGCGCAAGATCGTCTCGGCCGCGAAGAAGGCGAAGGGCTTCTTCAATGTCGGGCTGTGCGTGCGCGCGTGGCCCGAATACCGCGCCGCCTACGAGTACTTCAAGAGCGGCAAGGCCGGGAAGATGCTCACCGCGACGTTCAAGCGCATTTCGCCCGGGGTGGACGGCAACTCGTGGAAGAACTGGTACATGAACGGCAAGATTTCCGGCGGCGCTTTGCTGGACCTGCACGTGCACGACACGGACGAAGTGAACTATTTCTTCGGCAAACCGAAGGCCGTCAGCGCTGTCGGCATGCAGGTCTGCTCGAAGGGCGCGATCGACCACGTGGTGACCACCTACGATTTCGGCGACGGCCGTCTCGTGATGGCGGAAGGCGGCTGGGAGCAGGCGAAGG
>DCIH01000029.1:16969-23981 GCA_002317575.1 Verrucomicrobia bacterium UBA1731
AGATGAGCTTCACGATCGTCTGCGAAAAGGCGACGCTCAAACTCGACGCGACGGGCTTCAATGTGTTCCTCAGGAACGGCAAGAAGGCGACGCCGAAACTCGACATCAAAAACGGCCCCACGGGCTGGCACCAGGAACTTGCCTATTTCGTCGACTGCGTCCGCAAGGGCGTCAAGCCCGAAAAGTACCAGACGCTCGACTCCGTCGCGGACACGATGAAGATCGTCTTCGCCGAGGAGAAGTCCGCCACGACCCGCAAACCCGTCAAGATCTGATCCTTCACTTTCAAACTTCAACATTCTACTCACCATGTACAAAGCTCTCAACTACTGGGTGTTCGGCGGATTCGGTCCGAACAAGACGCCGTACGAATTCATCGACTTCGCGAAACGACAGGGGCTCGACGGCGTCGAGCTGACCGTGGGCGACTGCCTGCCGGTCGACGTCTCCGAGGACGAATGCCGCAGAATCGCGGCCTACGCGAAGGTGAAGGGCGTCGGCCTCAGGACGCTCGCCACCGGCTGCTACGGGGCGATGAATCTCGGCGCGGCGGACGAGGCCGAGCGCGCGCAGGCGATCGCCTTCACGAAGAAGTACCTCCAGATCGCCGCCTGGATCGGCGCGGAGACGGTGCTCGTCATTCCCGGTTCGGCGCACGTGACATGGGATCCGTCGCGTCCCGTCGTTCCCTACAAGACGGTGTGGGAGAACGCCACGAAGTCGATCCGCGAGCTGTTGCCGACGGCCGAGAAGCTCGGCGTCAACATCGCGCTCGAGAATGTCTGGATGCGCTTCCTCCTGTCGCCGATGGAATGGAAGCTCTTCCTCGACCAGTTCGCGTCGGACCGCGTGGGCATGTATTTCGACATCGGCAACTGCCTGCTGTACGCGCCCGCGCAGGACTATGTCGAAATCCTCGGCGCGAAGCGCATCAAGGCGGTTCACATCAAGAACTGGCGCGGGGAGGACTGCGCCGGCACGCTGCACGGCTTCGGCGATTCGCTCCTCGACGGCGAGGTCGATTTCAAAGCCGTCTTCGCGGCGTTCGCGGCGTGCGGTTACGCCGGCACGTTCACCGTCGAGATGATTCCGTTCTCGCGGCTGCCGGATCTCGTGCTGCCCGACGTCGCGCTCGCGGAGAAGTGCGTGGGCGAATTCTTCGGGATCTGCGAACGGAACGCCGCGAACGCGCAGGCGTGATGCGGTGTCGGGCATTTGACAAGACGAAAGGATCGAGATTGAGATGAACAAGTTGACGGCATTGTCGGTGGTGTTGGCGGCGTTTGCGTTTTCGGGATGCGATCCCGAGCCGAAGGGCGGTTCGCGCGTGGCCGCGCTGGACGCGAAGGCCTGGGCGGCCAGCGAGTGGATTTCGTTCGCCGGCGCGAAGGTCGCCGCGGGGGACGATTACTGGCGGCACCAGCGCGCGGCCGACGGCACGGCCTACTTCATGAAGAAGGCGGTCAATCCCAAGAAGATCGTGAAGGCCACGTGGATGACGAGCGGACTCGGCGTCTACGAGGCGTACGTGAACGGCAAGCGCGTGGGCGACGACTTCCTCAAGCCCGGGTTCACGCACGTCGAAAAGACGCGCCGCAGCTTCACGTACGACGTGACGGATCTCGTGAACCGGGACGCGGGCGCGGAGAACATGTTCTCTGCCGCCGTGTCGTCCGGCTGGTGGCGCGACAAGATCGTGAACTGGCACGGCAAGAAAAGCGCGTTCCGCGGCGTGGTCGAATTCGTCTACGCGGACGGCGCCACGGAATGGCTCGGCACCAAGGCGGGCGACTGGCTCGCCGTGGGCGAAGGGCCCGTCAAGAACGCGTCGATCTTCGAGGGCGAGGTCTACGATGCGCGCATCGCCGATCCGGCCGCGACGCCGGCGGCGTTCGCGGGCGCCCAGGCGTCCGACTGCGTGAAGAACGAAGAGTTCAAGGGCGAGGTGCTGCCCAGCGACGGCGCGGAGGTGTGCCTGCGCTGGGATCTGGCGATGAAGCCGGTCGAGGCGTACGCCTGGGCGGGCGTCGAAGGGGCGAAGGATGTCGCGAATCCGACGAACGCCGTCTACGGCACGGTGAAGAAGACGCGCGTTTTCGCCGCGGGCGAGAAGCTGTTCGTGAGCGCCGGCGAGGCGCTCGTCCTGGATTTCGGGCAGAACAGCGCCGCGGTTCCGGCGTTCCGCGCCAAGGCCGCCGAAGGCGTGACGCTCGTCATCGAACCCGCCGAGATGCTCAACGACGGAAACGGCGCGCGGGCGCGCGGCAACGACGGTCCCGAGGGTTCCGTCTACCGCGAAAACCTGCGCATGCCGCAGACCGGGATGCGTGCGGTCTACACATTCGGCAAAGACGGCGATTTCGTCTCCTGGCATCCGTCGTTCACATTCTTCGGCTACCGCTATGTGTCGATCACGGCGACGGGAGACGTGGCGTTCGACGCCCTCGTGAGCGTGCCCGTGACGTCCATCGCGAAGGGCATGGAGATCGGCTCGATCGAGACGGGATCGAAGGACGTGAACCGCCTGATCGCGAATGTCTACTGGGGGCAGCTCTCCAATTACCTTTCCGTGCCGACGGATTGTCCGCAGCGCAACGAGCGTCTCGGGTGGACGGCCGACACGCAGGTGTTCGTCGAGGCGGGTTCCTTCAACGCCGACACGAGCCGCTTCTTCCACAAGTGGATGCGCGATATGCGCGACAACCAGCACGAAAAGGGCGGTTTTCCGGGCGTCGCGCCGCGGGCGCAGTACGGGAACGAGCCGATGCGCTTCGGCTGGGCGGACGCCGGCGTGATCGTGCCCTATCAGGTGTGGAAACAGTTCGGCGACCGCGCGATCATCGACGAGAACTGGGACGCCATGGCCAAGTACATCGCGCGCGTCAACGCGACGAAGTACGATTACGAGGCGACGAAGGACGAAAACGGCGGTTACCAGTGGGGCGACTGGGTGAGCTTCGAGAAGCTTGAAAGCTGCGGCGGCAGCGCGTTCGAGAAGATCGACGGCAAGTGGTCCGCCAAGGCCGACGCGCGCGTCTACTGGAACTATCTCGGCGCGTGCTACTGGATGTGGGACGCGCAGATGATGGCGCAGATGGCGAACGCCACGGGTCGCAACGCGTCGCCCTACGTGAAGATGGCGGCGGACGCGAAGGCGTTCCTCAAGAAGACATTCTTCAACGCGCCGGACGGCATGATCCTGCCCGTATTCCGCGACATGCAGACGCCCGCGCTCTTCGCGCTCAAGTTCGGTCTCGTTGAGGGTGACGCGAAGGCGAAGACGGTCGCCGCGCTCAAGGAGAACTTCCGCGCGCACGGCGACTGCCTGCAGACGGGCTTCCTGGGTACGTCCGTCATCATGGATGTGCTTACGGAAAACGGCATGGCGGACGTCGCCTACACGCTCCTCTTTCAGCACAAGAACCCGAGCTGGCTCTATTCCGTCGACCAGGGCGCGACCACGATCTGGGAGCGCTGGAACAGCTACGTGAAGAAGGACGGTTTCGGCCCCGTGGGCATGAACAGCTTCAACCACTACGCCTACGGCGCGGTGCTGGCGTGGATCTACAAGACGGCGGCCGGCATCGCCGCGAATCCGTCGGCCCCCGGGTTCAAGCTGATCCGCATGGCGCCCGTGCCCGATCGCCGTCTCGGTTTCGTGAAGGCCGAATACAAGAGCGCCGCCGGTCTCGTCAAGAGCCATTGGCGCTACGAAGGCGCGAAGTGGATCTGGGACTTCACGGTTCCCGAAGGCGCGACGGCGATGGTCCTCGTGCCGGGCGACGAGAAGTCGTCCCTGTACGCCGCCGGCACCTACCACGTCGAACGCTGACGGTTTCCGCCGGCGTCAGCGGTGGTCCGCGCGCGCCTTGTCGATCACATGGCAGAGCCAGACGTCTTCCGGCTTGCCGTCCTTGAACGACGGCAACCGGAAGCATTTGACCTTCACGAGCTGGTAGCGGTCCTGCTCGAGGATCTTGCGGTAATTCAAGTTCTGCGGATTCATCGGCATGAGCATGTAGACGGGCCGACCGGGATTCTGTTTGCGCGCGGCGTCGAGAACCGGCACGGGATCGCCCGCCGTGGGGAACGTCGTCGCCGTCTGGATCGGCGCCGACATGAGCAGGTCGTTTGTTCGTTCTCCCACCACCAGCGCGTTCTTCGGCACGAGCTTGGCGACGGCGGCGGCGGTTTGCGCCTTGACGTGCGTTCCCGGCGCGAGCAGTTCGCGCAGCGCCGTGGGCCAGACCGTGGCCGCGTTCAGCCCGAGCACGACAAGCAAAAACGGCAGGATGCGGCACACGCGGGAGCCGGCGAAGTCCGAGAAGAAAAGATGGCAGGCCAGGGCGGAAACGAACATCGTCGCCAGATAACGGCCGGCGGGGTGGACGGCGGTGCCGTCCAGACAAGAGGCAGGCAAGGCGGCGAGCGCCACGCCGAAGCCAAGCAGGGCGGACGGAAACACGGGGCCGGCGGCCGGCACATTGGCGGGGACGGAGAGCGTTCCACGGCGGCGGACGCGGTTGAGCGTGGCGAACGCGGCCGAGGAGAGCAGTGCAAACACGAGCGCGTAGGGCGCCGTGAAGAACCATACGTTGTGTTTCGGCATCGGATGGAAAAGCGTGTTGTAGATGCGCGAATAGTAGGGACTTGCTTCGCTGGGCGTGTGCGACATGACAAGCGCCGCCCACGCCGCCAAAAACACGACGGTGAACGCGATGTCGGCGAGTTGTGCGAGAAGGTCGTTTCCGCGCCGTGTCGGCTGCGTTGTCTGGGGCATGGGGTCGCCCGTTCCCGCGGTGGCGAAAAGCGTCCACAGGACGGGCTGAAGCATGAGCGCCGGCAGGAAGTAGTGCGTGTAGACATTGTTCACGAGCGCGGCCGACAGGACGTAGAAGGGCACGGCGAAGAAGAACAGCGTGACGCCGTCGAAGCGTCGGCGCCAGACGCGGGCGAGGCCTGCCCACAGCGGAAACGCCGTCATCATCACGGCGGTCGCGCCGAGCGCCACGCATCCGGGATCGCGCGGGAAGGCCGAAACCGCTTTGAAATGCGCCGAAAGCGGGAATAGGGGCGGAATCATCGGATTGAACGTGGTCGTTCGGCGAAGCAGTTCCGAAACGGAAACGCCGGCCGCCGCGGCGTCCGGCAGCAGCAGCAGTCGCACGAACAGGTGGCCGACGAGCCACGCGCCCGCGAAGAGCCCCGCGAACAACGCCGCATCTTTCCATTTTGCGTTCGTCTTCGGCGTCTGCATGACGCCGGCGAACACGATCGGCAGGAGAAGCCACACGCTGGGTTTCACGAAGGCGATGGCGGCGGCGCAGACGGCCGCGCCGGCGAGGCGCGCCACGGTTCGTCCGCCGGCGAGCACATAGGCGAGCACCGTTAGGGAAGCGACCAGCACGTCGTTGGCGGCGACGCGTTCGTAGGCAATGACGGTGGGAACGAGCGAAAAGAGCGCGCACAGGACGAAGGCCGTGCGGGCGCGCGTGCGGTGCGCGGCGTGGAAATAGAGCGCGGACCACGCGGCGAAGTTGATCGCCACGAAGGGCAACCGCCACGCCCAGGCGGAAAGCCCGAAGAAGACGTGTCCCAGATAGGCCAGAAGATGCGTGAGCGCGGAATGGCCGAATGTGAACGCTTCGGGACCGATCGCCGAGATGAACGCGCCCCACAGGTATTTCGCCTTGCCGCCATAGAGGTAGTAACCCTCGTCCGTGGCGTTGAACCCGTATTCCCAGAGAAAGGAAATGCCGCCGTCAGACGACAGCCACGGCAGGCGCAAGGCGGCCCAGAGGATGGCGAAAAGAAGATAACCGAGAAAAAGGCGCGCCGCGCTTTTTGGCGGCGCGCGAAGCGGCGAGGGCGCCGCTTCTCCTGTTTGGGTCGAGGACATCACTTGGCCGATTCTTCGATCTGGCGTTCGTTCAGGGTGAGCACGCCGGCGGCTTCGAGCACCTTGGCGGCCTTGGCGTTGTCATCGAACCGGAACACGAGCACGGCCTTTTCGCCGTGGTGGAACGCGAAGGCGTAGGAATACTCGATGTTCACGCCGGCCGAGTCGAGCAGCTCCATGATCTCCGCCATGCCGCCGGGACGATCCGGCACGGTGACGGCGAGGACTTCGCGCACGTTCACCACGTGGCCCGCGGCCGTGAGGGCCTGGCGGGCCTTTTCGTGGTCGGAGACGATCATGCGCACGATGCCGAAGTCCGCGGTGTCCGCGAGGGACAAGGTCACGATCGACACGTTCGCCTGCGAGAGGGTGCGGCAGATCTCCGACAGGTGCTTCGGCCGGTTTTCGAGGAAAATGCTGATCTGGTTGATGTTCATTTCCGTCGCCTCACTTCCTGCGGTTGTCGATGACGCGCTTGATCTTGCCTTCGGAACGCGGAAGCGTGTTGGGCTCCACCAGGATGATCTTCGGCGTGAGGCCGATGATCTGCTTGATGGCGGCCAAGACGCGCTTGCGGAGCGTTTCGAGCGCGCGGATGTTGTCCGAAAACGCCTCGGGCGTCAATTCCACCTTGATCTCGAAGAGGTCGAGCGTTTCCGTGGGCGTCAGGACGATCTGGTAGTGCGGCGCGATTTCGGGGATGCGCAACAAGGCCGTCTCAATCTGGCTCGGGAACACGTTCACGCCGTGGATGATGAGCATGTCGTCCGACCGCGCGGAGACGCGGTCCATCACGCGCATCGTGCGCCCGCAATGGGGACAGACCCCGGGACGGAGCCGCGTCAAATCGCGCGTGCGGTAGCGCACCATGGGCGTGCCGAAGCGGTCCAGGGTCGTGAACACGAGTTCGCCCTGTTCGCCGTCCGGAAGCGGCTGGAGCGTTTCGGGATCGACGATCTCGGGGTAGTAGTGGTCCTCCCACACGTGGAGGCCGCCGCAGCCGCAGTCGCCGGCGACGCCGGGACCGGAGATTTCCGTGAGCCCGTAGATGTCGTGCGCGACGACGCCGCTTTCGGATTCGATCTTCGCGCGCATCTCGTCCGTCCACGGTTC
>DCIH01000029.1:24081-36638 GCA_002317575.1 Verrucomicrobia bacterium UBA1731
AGTAGCTGGGCGTGCAGGCGATCGCCGTGGTACCCAAGTCCTTCATCAGCATCAGCTGCTTTTCTGTATTGCCGGCCGAAGTCGGCAACACGGCGCAGCCGAGCTTTTCGCCGCCGTAGTGGAGCCCGAGGCCGCCGGTGAAAAGTCCGTAGCCGTAGGAAACCTGCAGCACGTCTTCGTCCGTAAGGCCGTACATCGCCAGGCACCGCGCCGTGGCGTCGGCCCACACCTCGACGTCGCCTTTGGTGTTGGGAATGCAGATCGGCTTGCCGGTCGTGCCCGAGGAGCAGTGGAAGCGGACGATTTCCTTCAGCGGCGCCGCGGTGAGGCCCACGGGGTATTCGTCGCGGAGATCCGTCTTCTTCATGAAGGGGAACTTCGCGAGGTCGGCGAGCGTCACGAGGTCGCGGGGCTTGACGCCCGCTTCGTCGCACCGGCGGCGGAAGAGCGCCACGCGCTCGTATTCGTAGGGAATGAGTTTCTGGAGTTTCGCGAGCTGCATCCTGCGCAGCTCGTCGACCGGCATGAAGTCGGGTTTTGAAATCGGGTTCATCTTGGTTGAAAATTGAAAGTTGAAGATTGGAAGTTTCAACCGCCTTGCCCAAGTGCTGAAATCAGGCGATTTCGTCGAGGGCCTGCAGGAGGCGGTCCATGTCGGCGTTGTCGCCGATCGTAACCCGAAGACGGTCCCCCGTCTTCGGGCCCCTAAAGTACCGCACATAGATGTGCCGGCCGCGGAGCGCGTCGAAAATGCGTTCCGCCGTTTCGTGCGCGGTTTCGCCGGCTTTGGCCGGCGGCTTGGCGAACAGGAAGTTGGACTGGGAATCGGGCATCTGCCAGCCGCGTTTCTCGAGTTCCGCCTTGACGCGCCCGCGCGTGGCCGTCACCTTGGCGACATTGGCCTTCATCCAGCGCAGGTCGTACAGCGCGGCGAGCGCGACGTCTTGCGCGATCGCGTCCACGTTGTAGGAGTCCTTCACCTTGTAGAGGGCCTCGATCAGATCCGCGGGCCCGATGCAGTAGCCGAGCCGGAGCCCCGCGAGCGAGAAGCTCTTGGAAAGGGTGCGCATGACGACGACGTTGCGGTTGTCCGGCGCGGTCGCGAGATCGACGCAGTCTTCGTCCGCGAAATCGGCGTACGCTTCGTCCACCATCGTCACGCCGGGGAATGTTTTGGCGAATGCGGCGATTTTCGCCTTCGGGTAGGCGACGGATGTGGGGGCGTTGGGGTTCGTGAGCAGGAAGAGCGCCACGGGTGCGCCGTTTTCGCCGCGTAGCACGGGTTCGGCCCACGCGAAGTCCTCCGCGAGCGGCGAACCGACGAAGGGGACGCAGCGGATCGCGGCGAGCGTCTTGTACAGGGAATAGGACGGATCGAAGGATCCGATCGCCTCGTGGTCGTCCACGAACGCGCGGGCCGCGAGCGTGAGCACTTCGTCCGAACCGTTGCCGACGAAAATCCGTTCCGGAACCGTGTTCCAGATTTCGGCGAGGCGGTGGCGGATTTCGGTGAAATTGGGGTCCGGATAGCGGCGCAGACGGTCAAGATCGAACGATGCGAGCACCTTCGACACCTCGGGCGAGGGCGGATAGGGGTTTTCGTTCGTGTTGAGCTTCACGACATCGCGCGCCTTCGGCTGTTCGCCCGGCACGTACGGTTCGAGTTTCTGGACGGATGCGGCGATTCTCATTTTGGATCTTTCAGGATAACGGCCGAGGTGTGGTACGCACGGCGCGCCAACAGGATGATGAGCGCTTTCTCGTCGGACCAGCGGCTGGTGACGTTGACGCAGCGCGTCGCGCCACGCCGTTTCATTTCTTCGTCGAGAAGCTGGAGGTTTGTCTTCAGCGTGGCCGTGTTCGTGAACCAGCGGCAGCAGTTCATGTTCGGATATTCGGGGTCGCCGCTGGCGATGGGGATGCAGTCGAGCAGTAGCCAGCTCGAATTCTCGATCTCGATCACCGCTTCGGGCGCGGCGCCGTCGTCGACCTTGACGCCGTCGAATTTCTCGGTGATGCGCGTGCTGGCGCATCCGGCCACGAACATGGCGGCGGCCAACGCCAACATGTGTGCGTGCAACGTCATTTCCGGCTTTCTCCGTCGTTGAGTTCGTCGAGCAGACGCGCCACGGCACGGGCGTTGGCCTCTTCGGCCGTTTGTGGTGCATCCTCCGCCAAAATCGCCGAAATCTGCTTCTCGTGGTAGCAGATGAGGTAGGGAATGGGCAACGGAATGCCGAGGCCGGGGATGTCGAAGAATATGGATTCGTTGCGCGTCAGGTTGATTTCGTGGAGTTGCGCATGGCGCGTCTGCGCGAGCTTGACGAGATGCTCCTGTAGGACATCGAACCGCACGTCGTCGGAAAAGAACGACCACGGAACCGGGCTGTCGACATCGGCATTGCCGGTCACGATGGGGCAGGTGTTGAACAGATACCACCCGTAATTTGAGGCGACCGCGTGCGCGAGGGGGCGTGATCCGTCGATCGTGCGGTATGTTTTCCCGTCGGCCGGGATGTCGGCCGTTTCGACGGAGCAACATCCCGCCAGCAGAACCGCAACCGCAAGCCCCGCCCAAAACACATGTCTGGATACACTGCCCCTCATGGGTCGGTAGTATAACAAAGTGAGGTGCACGGAATCAACGGAATTTGCTATAATCCACGTCCAATGAGAATCACCAGGGAACCCATCTACGCCGACGAACCGCGCGGTTGCGTGGACGCCTTGTGGCGCCATGTCGTCGCGTTTCTGGCGCGCGTGGGCCTTTGCGTGCGCCTGGCGGCGGAGGCCATGGCGTATGCGCCCCACGTGCTGGCGCATCGCGGTTCCCGGCGCACGATGATCGACCAGCTGTACGTGACCGGCATCCGCACGTTGCCGGTGATCACCGTGGTCGGGCTGTTCACGGGCATGATCCTGGGGCTTCAGGTCGGGCTGGCGTTGTGCCGTTTCAGCCAGGAGGCGTATCTCGGCGCCACCGTGATGCTCACGCTCGTGCGCGAGATGGGGCCGTTCGTGACGGGCATCTGTCTTTCCGCGTGCGTGGGGTCCGCGATGGCCGCCGAACTGGGCACGATGACGGTGAACGACGAGGTCGCGGCGCTCGAGATCATGCACATCCCGCCGGTCCGCTACCTGGTGGCGCCGCGGCTGGTCGCGTTGGTGGCGATGAGTCCCGTGCTGGCGTTCTACGCGTGCGTGCTGGGCGTGATGGGCGGCGGACTCGTCGGCTACACGCAGCTGAACGTCGAATTCGCGCAGTACATGGCGAGCGCCATGAGCATGGCCACGGTGAAGGACGTGTACGTGGGGTTGCTCAAGGCGACCGTGTTCGGCCTCGTCATCGGCGCCGTCTCCTGCCACGAAGGGTTCCGGTCGACATTGGGCGCGGTGGGCGTCGGCCGCGCCACGCAGCGCAGCGTGATCATCTCGTTTCTGCTCATTCTCACGCTCGGGTACGTGATCACCCGGCTTTTCTATCTGGACTTCCTGCCGTGATCCGCTTCGAAAACGTCGTCAAGCGCTTTGGCCGGAAGGAGGTCCTTTCCGGCGTGAGCTTCTCGGTCGCGAAAGGCGAAATTGTGGCGCTTCTGGGGCCGTCCGGCACCGGCAAGTCCGTGCTGCTCAAGCACGTGGTCCGGCTCCTGGAGCCAACCTCCGGCACCGTGACCGTGGCGCCGGGCGCGCACGTGGGGTATCTGTTCCAGGGCGGCGCGCTGCTCGCGTGGCTCACGGTGTGGGAGAACGTGGCGTTGCCGCTCAGGGAGACGACGGACCTTTCCGAAGAGGAGATCGCGCGGCGCGTGGACGACGCGCTCGCGGCGGTCGAGCTCACGGAGTCGGCCGATAAATACCCCGCGGAGATCTCCGGCGGCATGGTGAAGCGCGCGGGCCTTGCGCGCGCGGTGGTGTGCCAGGCCGATGTGGTGCTTTACGACGAGCCGACATCGGGGCTCGACCCCGTCACGTCCTCCACCATCCACCGTCTCATCAAGCGGCTGAACGCCACGCGCGGCATCACATCGGTGGTGGTGACGCACGATGTGCTGGGCGCCATGTCCTTTGCGGACCGCGTCCTGATGCTGAAGGATGGCCATGTGCTGGCGGACGCGAAACCGGCGGATTTCGTCAAAAGCGACGTTCCGGAAGTGCGGGAGTTTATCGCTTCCGCGAAAGGTGAAGACGTATGAGCAAGATGAAGAAAGACGTGTTTTCCGAGGCGATCGTCGGACTGTTCATGGTGGTCGTGCTGGCGCTGTTGGCGTATTTCACGATCGTCATCTCCGGCGTGGACGTGCTGTCCGGCCGCAAGAAGGTGCCGATGCATGTGACCTTCACGGACATCGGCGGCCTCAAGGACCGCGACAACGTCGTCTTCCGCGGCATGAAGGTCGGCACCGTCGAGCACGTGGAGCTCGCGCCCGGGACCATCCGGCTCACGCTGAAGGTCGATCCCTCCGTCCAGCTGCGCGAACGCTACCGCATCGCCGTGACGCCGCTTTCGTTCCTGGGCGGCTACTATCTGGCGCTGGAAGAGGGCTCGGGCGAACTGCTGCCGCTGTCGACGACGGCGTTCGTCGGCGAACCGCCGACGGACTGGATGCGCGATCTCGGTGAAATCGCCCGGCGCGTCAGGGACCTGACGGGCGACGGCGCCATGAAGGGCATTTTCACGAATCTCCAAAACGCCGCGGAATGCGTGCGGCTGGTCGCCGCGCGCGTCGAGCGCGGCGAGGGTACGCTGGGCAAGCTCCTGTCCGCCGACCCGGCGCTCTACGACGACCTCAAGGCCACGGTCGGTTCCGCGCGCTCCGCGATGACGAACGTCCAGTCCGTCGCCGCGCGCATCGACCGCGGCGAGGGCACGATCGGCAAGCTGCTTTCCGCGGACGACACCGTGTACGCCGACCTCAAGGCGACCGTCGCCGAAGCCCGGGCCGCCGTCGCGGACGTGCGCGCCTCCTTCGCGAATGTGGCCAGATTCTCCGAAAACCTCAGCAACACCAATTCGCTCGCCGCGCGCCTCACGTCCGACGCGGCCATGGCCGCCGATTTCTCGGCGCTGCTTTCCCGCATGAAAGGCGCGGCCGGAAACCTCGACGCCGTGGCGCAGCGCATCGCCGCCGGCGAGGGCACGATCGGCAAGCTGACGACGGACGCCGAGCTGTACAACGAGCTCAACGCGCTGATGAAGGACGTCCGCCAGATGATCGACAACTACCGCGACACGACGCCCATCACATCCTTCGGGTCCCTGATCGGCGGCGCGCTCTGACGCCTTGCCGCGGAATGCGTTTCCGCGCCGTCTCCGCCGCGACCCCGCCAATTGGCGGGGTTGTGTTTCCGGCGCCGCGGCGTGTATAATCGGGCGCGTCGGATTTTGGGGTTTCACGAATGAACGAAAGGACGAGACGATGAGGATGACGACAACGGCCCTGGCGGCCTTCGCGGCGGCGTTTTGCGCCACGGCGGCGGACGACCCGGCGAACACCGTGTACAACGCCCAGAAGGCGCGCGCGGCGAAACTGATGCCCGAAAACGCCAAGCGCGTCCAGGCGGACTTCAAGGGAACGCCCGGCCAGGTGGCGTGGTACGCCGTGCCCGCGATGAGCGACGTGATGCGCATCGCCGACATGTATCCCGCGGACGGCGAAGCCGGCGGCGTCGTGCGCTGCGTCCTCGCGCAGGACGAATTCGAGTCCTGTTCGTTCGAGCTCTTCGCGTTCGAGGACATGACGAACGTCCAGCTCACGGTCGACTTCCCGCTTCCGAACGACCTGCGCGTCGTCAAGGTGTGGTTCCAGAACGGCAACGGCTGGGTGAGCTACTTCGCCGACGGCGGTCTCAAGCTGACGCCCGAACTCCTGCTGCACGACGAGAACCTCGTCGACGTGCGCACGGGTGACGAACCCGGCAACTGGGCGCGCCAGAAGGGCAAGGACGGCAAGACGTCGTATGTGTGGATCTCCGCGCCGAAGGACCTGCACGTCAACGGCACGTTCAACGCCTTCAACGAGGGCTTCAACGACGCCGCGAAGCTCCTGCCCGTGAAGCTCGAGAAGAACGCGTTCAAGCAGTTCTTCCTCACGATCCATCCGCCGAAGAACCAGAAGCCCGGCGTCTACAAGGGCAAGGTGACGGTTTCCCGCCAGGGCGCCAAGCTGGCGGAGATTCCGCTCGCGGCGCGCGTGCTGCCGTTCCAGCTGCCGATGCCGCGCGGCTACCGCAATCTGAACGAACCGTACATGCATTCGGTGATGGGCGCGATGCCGCACTGCTCCAAGGAGATGTTCGGCGGCGACGAGCAGAAGTACAAGGCGTACTTCCGCGCGTGGATGCAGTCCCTCTACGACCACTCCGTGTTCCATGCGCCGTCCATCGACGAGAAGAACGCGTGGTGCGTGCCGATGCTCCGCGAAATCGGCTATCCGCTCGACGTCGTGTTCGGCAGCATCATGGCGCCGTGGTTCGGGCTCAACTTCGGTGGCCGCATGAGCTACGACCAGCTCATGGCGCACAAGGACGCGGCGGACCGCTGCCATGCGTTCTACCTGAAGACGCTCGGCCACAGCAACATCCTCTGCGGCCACGGAGACGAGCAGGACGCGGCCTTCGTGACCTGCCACCGCGAGGCCTTCCGCTATTGGGAGCAGTACGGCATCAAAGTCGGCTGCGCCGGCCACGAGCCGCTGCTCACGAAGGGCGGTTACGCGTACGGCTTCTACCCGATGGCGGGCGCGCCCGACAACGCGTACGAGCAGGCCCGCCCCTGGTACGAGATGGGCGTCGGCCCCGTGGGCTTCTACGCGTCCCAGCACACGGGCAGCGAGAACCCCGAGTACACGCGCCGCCAGCACGGTCTTCTCGGCTGGCTCAACGGACTCACGATGAGCTTCAACTACGAGTTCGATACGCGCGGGTTCAACGACCGTTCCTACGAGCTCTACAAGCCGATGGTCATTTCGCTCGCGAACGGACAGGGCCTCATGGAGACGATCGAGTACGCCGGCTTCCGCGAAGCGTGCGACGACATCCGCTACGCGACCTACGTGAAGCAGCTCGCCGAAGAGGCGAAGAAGTCCGGCGACGAAGACGCGGTGATCGTGGCGCGCAAGGCGCTCCACTACATCGCGCTGCTGAAGCCGGAAAGCGCCGACCTGAACACGGTCCGCGCCGAATTGATCGAACACGCGCTCAAGCTCCGCAAGGCGCTGGGGAAGTGAGCGGGGAAGTTTGAAGTTTGAAGTTCGAAGTTCGAAGTTGAGGACTGACAATATGAAAACGATTTCAAAGACGATGTGGTTCGGTGCGATGGCCGTTGCGGCCTTGGGGGCGTTCGCGGATCAGCAGACGCCGGGACAGAAGGCCGCCGAGGCGAAGGCCAAGGCCGCGCAGAAGGCGTCCGTGGACGCCTGGAGGGCCCTGGATAAGGAAGCTTCCGCGCTCAAGCAGAAGGACTTCAAGGGCGGTTTCGCCAATTACTTCCATGACAACATCGACGCCGCGCGCGCGCTGTACGAAACGGCGCTCACCAACGGCGTCATGCTCAACGCGCAGAAGATCGCGGCCATCCGCCAGATCGCGCAGATGCACCTCGAGGCGACGCGCGACGGAAAGGCCGCGCTCGCGGCGATGGAGCAGTCGTTCAAGCTGCCCGGTCTCACGGAGGACGACAAAAAGGCCGCCGAAGCCGCGCGCACGTCGCTGCGCGTGCTGATGCGCCTCGAAAAGCCCGAACCCAAGGACGACAAGAAGAAGGAAGAGGTCAAGAAGGACGCGAACTACTTCCGCGTCAACTTCGCGTCCGTCGACAAGGAGCACAAGAACGCGATCGGCCGCCAGAACGCGCTGGTGAACGATTACCTGCCGTTCATCGCCGAGCTCGACTTCGACGCGTACGCCAAGGCGTTCGCCGCGAAGGCGAAGGAGATGGACGAGAACTATCCGTCCATCAACGTCTACCGCAAGGTGCGCGACTGGACGCTCGGCTGGCACGTGCGCAACAATCCGCGCAAGGCGATGCGCGATCCGCGCTACCGGCTGTTCATGCTCGAAGCGAACGAAAAGGCGCCCGAGGCGAAACGCTTCACGCCGATGGAGATGGTGGCGTGGGCCGGCGACGACGTCGCCTGCCAGGCGAAGGCCGCCTTCTACGGCGAGAAGGTGCTCGAACTCGCGAAGGATCCCGCCAACAAGGTCAAGCTCAACGAGGTCGACGCCGCGAAGCGCGCAATCGCCTTCAGGGACGCGGGCGTGGATCCCGCACGCCGCATCGCCGCCGTCGCGGCGTACTACGCCGCGCTCGGCAAGGCGGAGGACAAGGTCGGCCAGGCGGAGATGCTCGCCAAGGAGGCGAAGGATCTCCTCAGGGCCGGCGACGAAAAGGGCGCCAAGACCATCTGGGCGGCGCGCGAGAAGCTCGTGCCGCCGCGCGGCCAGGCGAAGCTCGACTGCTTCTGGTGGAAGGATGCGCCGAGCGACATCCGCGGCATCCTCGAATCCGACACGTACAAGAACGCGCCGAAGGGCCTTCTGAACCGCAAGTACGGCGACAACCTCAAGTTCCTCATCGAGACGGACTCCGCCATTCTGGGCCGCGAGATGACCACGGACAAAGGCGAGAAGTTCCGTCCCACGGAGCTCTTCGCGTTCTGCGACGACAAGGGCGTCAAGCTCCTGCTGCGCGCGTATCTGGACAACATGGCCGACGTGAAGGCGGGCCTCGCGGGCGTGCCGGGGTACGAAACCTACCTCGCCACCGGCATCGACGACGCCTACCACTGCTTCATGTTCGATCCGCGCGAAGGCGGCAAGCCGGACGATTCGTTCGTGACGATGTACGACAACGGCACGGGCTACCGCAACGTGAACACGAAGAAGGGCAACCTCCTGTACACGAACCTCTATCTCGACGACGGCGCCGCGACGCTCGTGTCGATCCCGTGGTCCTCGACCTTCGCGTCGATTCCGTCCAAGAGCCCGGCGTGGTACTTCGAAGCGCTCAACTGGTGCCACGGCGGCCTCAGCTGGGGCGGTTCCGTGTCCGTGCACCAGCGCTCGAGCTTCGGCGAGCTGACGTTCACGGGCGTGGACGCCGCGGCCCTGACGGCGATCAAACGCCGTCTGCTCGTCGCCGCGAAGAACGCCTTTTGGTCGGCGATGTCCAGCCGATCCAACGGCTATGCGGAAATCTGGAAGGATCCCGAACTGGGCGACCAGGATTTCTGGCGCGCCGAAGTGAAGCCGCTCACCGATCGGCTCGCCCAGGCGTCCGCCCGCATCAAGAAGGACATGTCCGACGCGGACGTGAACGAAATCTACGACACCTGCGGCGAGGACATGTTCAACGTCGTGTACCGGATCTCGCAGATGCGCACGAAGTGGCTGCAGAAGAAGATGACCGAATGAAAACGTCCGTTCTGTTGCCGCTTTGCGCGGCGTTTTGCGCCGTCGCGGCCCGTGCCTTTTCGGCGGAGCCGCTGATCTTCAACGAAGACGCGCTGCATTTCCCGTCCTACACCTCCGCCGTCGAAGAGGAGACGACCGACGGCAAGCCGAACGAACTTGCGGGGCTGTCCGAGGTCCGTCTGCCGGCCGACTTCAAACTCACGAAGGAAGGGTGCGAACGCTGGATCGACGAGATCGCGCACGGTCACGTCACGCACTACTTCATGAACGTGAACTACCAGCGCGCGTTCTTCCCGTCCAAGACGCTCGAGCCGATCTGGGCTTCGCTGGACGATCCCGCCGTGCAGCACCGCGCGTGCTTCAAGACGCTCAGGGACGCCTACGCGAACGGCATGGACATGTACGCCGTCTGGATCGACCGCTGCCGCGAAAAGAAGATCAGCCCGTGGCTTTCGTTCCGCATGAACGACATCCACGGCACGCAGACGCCCGGCAATCCCATGCCGTGCACGTTCTGGAAAGAACATCCCGAATACCGCCTTTCCCGGGAGAACGGCTGGACGAACGGCCTCAACTGGCAGTACCGCGCCGTGCGCGACCGCATGCTGTCGTTCATCTGGGAAGCGCTCGACCGCTACGACGTGGACGGCGTCGAACTGGACCTCATCCGTTTCCCGCATTATTTCCCGTCCGACAAGGCCCTCGAATGCACGCCCATCTTCACGGCGTTCATGCGCGACGTGCGCAAAGCGACGGACGCGGCGGCGAAAAAGCGCGGCCACCCCGTGAAGATCGCGGCGCGCCTCCTGCCAAGACCCGTCGACGCGCGGAAGATGGGCTTCGCCGTGGACGCATGGGCGCGCGAGAAGCTCGTGGACGCGATCATCCCCTGCAACATGTTCGACACGATGGACTTCGAACTGCCGCTCGACGCCTGGCGCGACTGGACGGACGGCCAGGTGCGCGTGATCGCCGGCACGGACAGCGGCGTCACCGAGAAGGGCGTCCGGCGCTTCGCGCGGCTCGCCGAATACAAGCGCTGGGCGCAGGCGATGCACGCGCGCGGCGCGCACGGGCTTTATCTCTACAACTTCTTCGGTCAGCCGCTCACGAACGACGTGTGGAAAAGCGTCGTCAACGAGGGTCTCTCCGCGTACATGCTGGACGACGCGTTCCTGAACCGCGAAATCAGGCGCACGAAGCCCGACTACGTCGTGTACCGTCCGTTCGCTGAAAGCGGCCACGACGACCACGGCAACGAGCATTTTCACGTGTTCCACGTCCGCGACGCCCTGTGCGCGCTGTGGACGCAAAGCGCGTTCGAGGGCACGTTCACGCAGCGTCCCGTCTTCTCGCGCAGCCTGGACGGCGGCAAGACGTGGTCCGCGCCGAAGTGCATCCTGCACGATCCCATCGACCCCAAGACCGGCCGCAACATGGGCAGTTGGGCCGCCGCCGCGGTCTCCAAGTCCGGACGGATCTACGTTCTCTACGCGAAGCACCTCGGGGATGGCACGGACCACGAAACGGGCAAGATGCACGTGCTGTGTTCCGACGACCTCGGCGAAACCTGGAGCCCCGAGGCGCCGTTCGTGCAGCCGCACGATCCGCGGTTCGACCTGAACACGCCCGCGAAGCCCGTCAGTTTGTTCCCGTGGCAGAACGCGTACCGTCTTTCGGACGGAAGCGTGCTGATGGCGCTTTCGCACAACTACAAGAATCCGGACGCCAACCCCGCGCCGCGCACGTGGTGGCCGGAAGCGCCGGGCGGCTGCGAGTTCATGCGCTTCGACAACATCGACGACGACCCCGCGCCCGCGGATCTGAAGGCGACCTACTTCGCGCGCGGCGAGAAGGGCCTGCGCGCGCCGCTCTACACCGATCCTGCGCGTCCTTCGGGCGAGGAGCCCGCCGTGGTGGAGCTGCCGGACGGACGGCTCATGTGCGTGTTCCGCGCGTGCGAAGGCCACGTGTGGTATTCCGTTTCCGCGGACAAGGGCGAGACGTGGCGGCCGTGCGAAATGCTCCGCTACCAGGACGGCGGCGCGGGCGTGGAGCATCCGTACAGTCCGAGTCCGATGTTCCGCGTCTCCGAAAACGAATACGTGCTCTTCACCCACAACAGCACGGGCCGCCGCGGGGGGATGCGTCCGCGCACGGACCTCAACTGGCGCAATCCGCTCTATCTGCTCAAGGGCGAGTTCCGTCCCGGCGCGCACCAGCCGATCTGGTTCTCGAAGCCGGCGAAGATCATGGACAACGGCGGCGTCAAGATCGCGCGCATGGATCTTGCGATGTACGCGGATTTGACCGTGGAGAAGGACGGTCCCGTCTTCTGGTATCCGGACCGCAAGTTCTTCCTCCTGGGCAAGAAGCTCGCGCCGATCCTGAAGAACATGCGCGTGCCCGCGATGGTCACGCCGACGGAGCGGCGTGACCCCCTGTGACGGAAAGGGGGTGGCGTCGCTCCGCCGACGCCACCAACGCCGACGCTATCCGTCAAAGGCAACCGACCGTTATTGATTAAGGACATTCAAGATGAAGATACTGGTGATCAATCCCGGGTCCACCTCCACGAAGGTGAGTCTCTTCGAAGACGAAAAGTCGTTGTTCGAGAAGAGTTTGTTCCATGATGCATCCGAACTGCTCAAGTTCTCCCATGTGAACGAACAGCTGCCGTTTCGCCGCAAGGTGATCTTGGACATGCTCCGCGCCGAAGGCGTCGACCCCGTGGAGATCGACGCGTACGTGGGGCGCGGCGGCAGCGCCTGCACGCAGCCGGGCGGCATCACGGAAATCGACCAGAAGCTGTTCGACGACACCGTCCTTGGCGTGGACGGGTCGGAACATCCCGCCAAGCTCGGCGTGATGCTCGCGTGGCGCTTCGCGAGCCAGTACGGCAAGCCCGCGTACACGCTCAACCCCACGAATGTGGACGAATTCTGCGATTACGCCCGTCTGACGGGCATCAAGGGAATCTACCGTTCGGGCCATTCCCACGTGCTGAACCAGAAGGCCGTGGCGGAAGCGCACGCCGCGAAGCTCGGCAAGCGCTACGAGGACTGCAATTTCATCGTCGCCCATGTGGACGGCGGCATCACCGTCGCGGCGCACGACCACGGCCGGATGGTGGACGGCAACATGGG
>DCIH01000029.1:36645-40458 GCA_002317575.1 Verrucomicrobia bacterium UBA1731
TGGGCGCGGACGGCGAAGGCGCCTACACGCCCACGCGCATCGGGTCCGTCCCCGTGCGGCAGCTGCTGGACTGGGTCGAGGCGCATTCCGTCAAGGAGGCGCGGCTCAAATGCGCGCGCTCGGGCGGGTTCGTCGATCTCTTCGGTACGGCCAATTCCGATACGATCCACGGGCTCGTCGAACAGGGTGATAGGAAGGCGACGCTCGTGTGGAACACGATGATCTACCAGGTGTGCAAGATGATCGGCGAAATGTCCGCGGTGCTGTGTGGCCGGGTGGACGCCATTCTGCTCACGGGCGGACTCGTCCGTTTTGCGGATGTCGTCGAAGGCATCCGCACGCGCTGCGGTTTCATCGCGCCGATTGCGACCTATCCCGGCGAGATGGAGCAGGAGGCGATGGCGCTTCCCACGCTGAAGGTCCTGCGCGGCGAACTGAAGGCGCGCACCTACGCCGGCAAGAACGTGTGGAACGGCTTCGATGGAATTGATTTGTAAGTTGAAGGTGCGAGATGAACGTGATCGAGAAAATCTGGGCGAAGGCGCGCTCGGGCGGCAAAACGATCGTGCTGCCCGAGGGCGACGAACCGCGCACCGTCGCGGCGGCTGAGATCGTCGCGCGCGAGGGACTGGCGAAACCGATTCTGCTTACGCCCGAACGGATGCGCGAGAAGGCGGACGCGTATGCGGCGGCGCTGTACGAATTGCGCAAGGCGAAGGGCTGGTCGTACGAAGACGCCGCCAAGCGCGTCGCCGATCCGATGTACTACGGCATGATGATGGTGCAGACGGGTGACGCGGACGGACTCGTCTCCGGCGCCGTCCATTCGACGGGCGACATGCTCCGGCCCGCGCTGCAGATTGTCAAAACGAAGCCCGGCGTCAAGCTCGTCTCGTCCGCGTTCATCATCGGTTGTCCGAACAAGTCGCTCGGCGAGGACGGTCTTCTCCTGTACGCCGACTGCGTGGTGAATCCGTGCCCGACGGCCGAGGAGCTCGCGCACATCGCCGTTTCCACGGCGGAAACGGCGCGCACGCTGTGCGGCGTCGCCGAGCCGCGCGTGGCGATGCTGTCGTTCTCCACGCTGGGAAGTGCCGAACACGAACTCGTGGCGAAGGTGCGCGAGGCGACGAAGATCGCGCACGCGCTCGCGCCCGAGGTGCTTCTGGACGGCGAACTGCAGCTCGACGCGGCGCTCGTGCCCGAAGTGGCGGCGATCAAGGCGCCGGGAAGTCCCGTCGCGGGCCGCGCGAACGTGCTCGTGTTCCCGGATCTGCAGTCCGGCAACATCGGCTACAAGATCGGCGAGCGGTTGGGCGGCGCGGGCGGTTTCGCCGTGCTGCAGGGTCTGGCCAAGCCGTGCAACGATCTGTCGCGCGGTTGCAGCGTCGCCGACATCGTGAACACCATCGCCGTCACGGCCGTGCAGGCGACGGCGCTCTGAGGGATTCGTGTGCTACACACGGGCGAAAATCTCGTCAACGGCGTGCCGGTGGAGGTCGTGCGCAAGCGCGTGCGGCGCATCAACGTGCGCATCGGATCGGACGGCCGCGTCCATCTGTCCATTCCGTGGTGGGGTGGCACGCTGCACGAGGGCGAGGCGTTCCTCCTGTCCAAATGGAATTGGGTGCTGAAAGCGCGCGCGAGCGTGCTCGCCCGCGGCGCGGTTCAGCGTCCGCCGATCACGGTTGAGGATCTTGTGCGGCTCAAGGCGCTCCTGTCGGAACTCAATGCCGCATGGTCGGCGCGGGTGGGTGAACCCGGCGTTGCGTGGAAGTTGCGCCGGATGAAGACCTTGTGGGGTTCGTGCCATTGGCGCAAACGCGTGATCACCTACAACGCCGAGCTGGCGCGCGCGCCGCGGGAACTCGTGGAGTACGTGGTGGTGCACGAGTTCACGCACTTCCGCGCGCACGACCACGGTCCCGCGTTTTACGCGCTCATGGACGAGCGCCTCCCGGGTTGGCGCGACTTGCGCCGCCGCCTCAACCGCCTGCTCGCGTAGCGCCGCCCCGAACAGTAGCGCGGTGCGTCCCGCACCGCGCAGATGCGTCCTCAAGGGGGTGGCGTCGCTCCGCCGACGCCACCGAGTTCGTGAATTTCTCGATCCAGTTCCGCCCTTGGTTACATCGGCGGAGTGGCGCGCTGCAGAACAGGTCTGACCTGTTTTGCATTTTTTGCAGACGGCGGTTTGACGGCGGCGTGTTGCGGAAGCTGCTCGAAAAGCTCCAGGAGCGCGTGGGGTAAAAGATTGGCACGTAAAACTGTTGCAAACGGTTTCACGCCTGTGCTAACCTTTTGCGTGGTTGGGATTGGCGCGCGGGTCCGCAGGGGCGAACGCCCCGTTCCGCGCGATTCTCCGCTCCAAACGAAAGGCGGGAGCCATGAAGAAAAACATGCTTGGATTGTCCGAGCCGGACTCCCCGCGGACGACGCGGGGATTCGAGCTGTATTCGGAACGGTTCCGTGACCGCGCCGACGCGTTCGCCGCGTTCGACAAACTGCCGTGGCAGCTGTGTCCCCTCACCACGGACCCGGAAGCCATTTCGGGCGACGAGGATCTTTCGCCCGTCTTCGCGCGCTGCGCCGATCGCGGCGAGCCGATCACGGCGAACGAAATCGTCGACGCGCTCCACCTCGTGGACGGGGTCTACGAGTTCATGGGCGTGCGGATGAAGTCCCGGACCGCGTTCGTGAAGGCGGTCCGCAAGCTGAAGTTCTTCGTATGAAGCGGAACGGCGCGTGCTGAGAAAGGGGAATGCGATGACGGCGGAAAAGATCACTACGAGAAGGTTCATCAGGTACGAGCTGCCCGAAATTGTGCGGCTCGTGAACAGGGGCGAGTGGATCAATGTGGACGTGGAGACGGTCGAGGGCACGTTTTTCGTGCACATGGACCACATCAGTCGCCCCGAGATGTACGGCTTCGCCCAGATACGCCCGCGCGAGAGTTTCGTCCGGGCGGACGAGGCGTGGATAAACGCGCACGAAGGGGGGCTTTCGGGACTTTGCTACGACGAGCGCCTGGTGGCTGCGCTCGCCCAGATGGTGGGGCCCGACTGTCCGCCATGCCCGCCGGATGGCGAGACGATTCCGCTCATGTCCCGCGAGGAGGCGCGGCGCTACATGCGGTGCAGGGGCATCCCGGATGCCGACGGCGAGACCTTCAGGATCCTGTCCGACACGGATTGCGTGGGCGCCGATGGCGTGCCGCTGGAACGCGGCGACCGCGCCAGGTCGTATTTGGAATTCATGGGCGTGGTGGACGGCATTGTCCCGCGGCCGTGCGAAGTGACGCGGGATGAGGAGGCGCGGTTCGCCCAGGCGGCGAACGATCCGGAGATGACATGGCGCGAGTTCCTCGTCCTGCTTGTGAAGATGGTCGCCGCCGGCAAGCTTCCGGAGGAGGCGTTGTCCGACCTGAGATCGGTCGGCGCCATGTGCGACGCGCTCGACAGGCGCGAGCGCCAGCTGTCCGACGATCGCGGCCTCGGCGAATGCCGCGCCCGCAAACCGAAAGGGAAAAAGAACACATGAAAAGCACCACCTTGCTCATCTCCGCAATCCTGTGCGGCGTCGGCCTCTTCGCGCGCGCCGAAACGAAACCGGCCGTCACCAACGCCCCCGCGCACAAAACGATCGCGGACCAGTATCTGCCGCCGTCCGACGACCCCAAGCATTGGTGGTGGAACCCCGAGCGCTACCGCGCCGACGAAGCCGTGAAACTCAAGGACGCGAACGTCGTCTGGCTGGGCGACTCCATCACGCACTATTGGGACATGGACCAGAACAAGCCGCTGTGGAACAAGTGGT
>DCIH01000032.1:0-12373 GCA_002317575.1 Verrucomicrobia bacterium UBA1731
CGCCGCCGCCCGCCTCGAACCACCGGACGCCAGCGGCATAGCATTCTTCCACGCAGGGGAGGAAGTCTTTGGAGAGGACGCGGGCGCCCACGACGGACTGGAAACCATCGCGGAACGCGGTGAGCATGAACTTGACGTTTTTCTTGGCCATTTTTCTTTTTCCTTAGTGATTAAGATGCGTTTCTAGATATTCTAGCGGCGCTAGCAGTTCTAGATTCTAGCTTGACTAGAACAACTAGCGCTTCTAGTTTCAGCCGAGGGCGACGGCGATGGCGAGGGCGACGTTTTCGTCGTCGCTGCCGGCGGCCTTCGGGGCGGCTTTCTTCTTGGGGGCGTCCTGCGGCAGGATCGAATCGAAGTTGCCGATCGCCTTCATGGAGATTTTCGTGACGATGATGAGCACCGTGAGGAACACGTAGACGATGCCCATGCCCGCGATCATCAAGACCGCTCCTTGACCCAATACTGCCATAGTTGCACTACTCCTTGTAAAAAATGAGCAACCATTCTAACAAATGGGCAAGATAATATCAAGTTTCGGAAATTTCGGATTTGGAGGCGGAAGCGGCGAGGGCGCCGCTTCTCCTGTGCCGAGCCGTCAGATGCTTCAGCGCGTCCCTATCAGGAGAAGCGGCGCCTCCGCCGCTTCCGAGGCGCCCTATCAGGAGAAGCGGCGAGATGCGCCGCTTCTCCTGTGCCGAGCCGAAACATGTTTCGGCGGGGTTGGCGACATTCCACGGCGCCAACGTCACCCGCCTCAAAACAACTTGAGAATGCCTTCAATGCCAATGGCCGCGTCCCACAGGGCGTCGTTGCTCATTCTTCTTTGAACGCTTCTCTGGGGGGCGGGCGGGGGCGCCTTTTTCTCGGGTGCGGGTGTGGGCGCCGGAGCGGCGTTTGCCGGCGCCGTTGCGGCGGCGGGCTGGGGACTCGCCTTCGGCGGCGGCGTGGCGCACCCCTGGAACAGCAGGGCTGTCGCAACGATGATGAACGGAAACACGCATTTCAGAATCTGCATGTTGTGCTTCTCCTTTTCATTTCGGTATATGTGAAGCTCCGCACAGGATTTTTCCAGGTGGGCGGTCGGAGCGATGCCACCTCCGGGAAGGAGCTCTTCAGAATTCGAGGCCGAGTTCTTTCAGCGGAGCCATCACGAACGCGCGCTCCTTCGCGCGCGGATGCGGGAGCGTGAGCTCTTCCGTGTCCAGTTTCAGTCCGTTGAAATCGATGAGATCGACGTCGATCGTGCGCGGTCCGTTCTTCACCGTGCGCACGCGCCCGAGCGCGTCTTCGATCGCGTGCATGCGCCGTGAAAAATCCAAGGGCGACAGCGCCGTCTCCAGCACCACGACCTGATTGAGGAATTTTTGATCCTTGTATTCCGAGGGCACATCGACTGGTTCCGTTTCGATGACGGAACTTTCCTTCACCAAGTGCGTACACGGCAAATGCCCGAGCGCCTCCACGGCGCGCTGCAGATATTCCGCGCGCGGTTCCACATTCGAACCGAGGGAGACGATCGCTCTGACATTTTCCGTTTTCATTTACGCTTGACTGCGCAGTTCGGGACTGAGGGGTGCATCCGTCACCAGCTCATGCGGGTGGGGACGTTGGCGGCCACCAGTTCTTTTTTGATTTCGGCGATCGTGAAATCGCCCGAATGGACCATGCCCGCGACGATCGCGGCGTCCGCATGGCCTTCGTTGAACGCCGCGACGAGGTGCGCGGGCAAGCCGGCGCCGCCGCTCGCCACCACGGGCACATTCACCGCGTCCGCGATCTTGCGCGTGATTTCCAGTTCGAAGCCGGCGCGCGTGCCGTCCGCATCCACGGAGTTCACCACGATTTCGCCCGCGCCCAAATCGGCCGCGCGCTTCGCCCACTCGACGGCGTCCAGGCCCGTCATCTCGCGGAAACCGCGCGTGGTGATTTCGTAACCGCACGGACACTTCGCATTGCGCACGGGGTCCATGCCGAGCACGACGCATTGGCGACCGAACGCCGCCGCGCCTTCGCGAATGATTTCGGGATTCTTGACCGCCAGCGAATTGACGGAGATTTTTTCGGCGCCGGCGAGGATGACGCGCTCCATGTCCGCAAGCGTCGAAATGCCGCCGCCCACGGCGAAGGGAATGCGCACGGCGCGCGCCACGGCCTCCACCATGCCGATGTCGATGGGGCGGCGTTCCGCGGACGCCGTGATGTCGTAGAACACGAGCTCGTCCGCGCCGCCTTCGGAATAGGCGACGGCCATCTCCACGGGATCGCCGAGGTCGACATTGTGTTTGAATTTGACGCCCTTCGTCACGCGGCCGTCGCGAACGTCCAGACAGGGGATGACGCGTTTGGTCAACATGCGAGCCACGCTTTCAGAAGTTCGAGTCCGACGCGTCCCGATTTTTCGGGATGGAACTGACACGCCAGCAGATTTTCCTTTTTCACCATCGCGGTGAATTTCACGCCCGCGTATTCGGTGACGCCGACGGTGTACGGATTCAGCTCCGCGTAGTAGGAGTGGACGAAGTAGTACTCCGAGGGCGTTTGAAGTTGAAGGTTGACCTGGTTCCAGCCGATTTCGGGGACTTTGAAACCGGGCATGTCGGGGAAACGGCGCACGCGGCCGGGGAGGATGCCGAGCGTGTCCACGCCGCCGTCCTCTTCGGAATGCTCGAAAAGAATCTGCATGCCGAGGCAGATGCCGAGAAAGGGTTTGCCGGAAGCGACCGCGTCGCGCACGGCGGTTTCAAGTCCGAGCGCGCGCAAATTCGCCATGGCACTCGCGGCGGCGCCCACGCCTGGGAAGACGAGGCGATCCGCCGCCGCGATCGTGGCGGCATCGCGCGTCACGGTCGCTTCCGCGCCGAGCGCCGCGAACGCGTTGCGCACGCTCGTGAGGTTTCCCGCTTTGTAATCGATGATGGCAAGCATGGGAAGTTTGAAGTTTGAGTGGGGCGTTGGGATATGGGTTGGAATGCCGGGAAGTATAGCACATGTCGCCTTACGGGGTGCACTTCAGCACGGCGTAGCCGCGGCGGGGAATGGTCGCTATTTTCGAAAAATGCTTTTCGGCTTCCTTGCGCAGGCCCGCTTCGTTTTTCGCGACGGCGTAACAGACGCCGCCCGGCTTCAGCGCGCGTTTCGCGGTAGCGAAGAAGAGTTCCGCGATCGACCAGTCGCCGTAATACGGCGGATTCATCGCCACCATGTCGAACGTGCCGTCCGTTTCCGGCGGCGTTCCGACATCCGAGAGCACCGCGTCGCACGCGACGCCGAGCGCCTGGGCGTTTTCGGTCGTCGCCTGAATCGCGCGCGTATGGCTATCCACGGATGTCAGATGGACAGTGGCGTTTGAAACCGATTTGGCCACGAGCAGGCCGACAAAGCCGCAGCCGCAGCCGATGTCGAGGAAGTTGAGGGTCGAAGATGGACCTTTGTCGAATTCTGAGGAAGATCCGGTGGCGTCGGCGGAGCGACGCCACCCCCTGGAGCGGGCCGCACAAAGGGGGTCACGCCGCTCCGACGGCGTGACCGGGCATGAATCCTGAAATTTTAAAATGTCCTTGGCAACGACCTCCGCGAGGGCGAGGCCGCCGTTGTCCGGACGGCGGTGGCAGAAGCAGCCTGGGTAGGAAACGAACGAATGCTTTTCGCCACCGGGTACGGACGCTTCCCAGGTACATTTGAAATCGCGCGTGCGCGACAGGATTTTCTTCTTCGTCGGTTTGTCCACGCCCGCGACGTTGCCCGAGGGCACGTGCAGCAGGAGATCCTGGAGACAGTCGAGCTGGAGCTCGTTCGACATCAATTTGGGGTCCGCAAAGAAATGACCTTGGTCCCAGGTGCGGTCGGGCGGCAGATTGGGTGCGAGCAGGATTTCCGCGGACGCGCCCACGGTGCGCAGGTCTTCGCGGATTTTCCGCGCCTGATACGCGTCGTAGGCGTGCACCGTGAGCGCGCAGGAGGGCTCGCGCGCGAGGATTTCCAGCGGATATCTTCCGGAGCGCGCGCCGCAGATGACGATCTTCTTCATGCGCGGCATTATAGCATTTTTGATGGACGCGGTGCGGTGCTTGGGGGCACCTCTGCGCGGTGCGGGACGCACCGCTCTACATGGGGTTGACGCCGCTCCGCCGGCGTCAACATGTCCGTAATAAGATCGTGATTATCACGAACTTGGTGGCGTCGGCGGAGCGACGCCACCTCCTTGAGGACGCCTCTACACGGTGCGGGACGCACCGCTACATGGGAAGCGCCCTTTACGCGAGACCCTTTAGCATCAAGTGGAAGTACATCGGCTTTAGGACGTACATCTTCAGCCACCAGGCGCTGCGGAGCTCCTTCGAGGTGTCCATCACGCTGAACGGGAAGGAAGGAACCGGCTTCTTGTCGTAATCGAATTCCGCCATGATGACGTGTCCGTTGTCCGTGATGATCGGGCACGCCGCGTAGCCGTCGTACTCGCACGTCGGCTCCTTGCCGGCGATGAGCGCAAGCAGATTCTCCACGGCAATCGGCGCCTGCTTGCGGATCGCCGCCGATGTCTTCGACGTGGGAATGCCGGCGACATCGCCGAGCGCGAGCACATTCTTGAACGTCTTGTGGACGAACGTCTTCTTGTCCACCATCGCCCACGCTTCGCGCGCAAGCTTCCCTTCGGTCCAGCCGAGTCCCGAGCTGCGCACGAAATCCGGCGCGCTCTGCGGCGGCGCGAAATGGAGGAAGTCGTAATCCTCGGTAAACTTCTCACCCGAGACGCGGTCCTCGAAATACGCCTTCTTCGTCTGCACGTCCACGCCCGTCAACTTGCTGTTCAGACGGATCGGCACATTGCGTTCCTTGTAGATCTGCTCCAGACGCGGCGTGTAGTGCGGCACGTCGTACAGTTCCTTCGACGCCGTGAAATAGGTGAAGGTCGCCTTGCCGCGCGTACCCGCTTTGCGCGCGAGTTCTTCCGTGAGCAGACAGATCTTCTTCGGCGCGCCGCCGCATTTGTGCTTGGTCCACGTGTCCGTGAACACGCCCTTCCCGCCGTTCTTCACGAACGCCTGAACGGCGGACCATGTCTTCACGGAACCCTGCCAATCGTAAATCGAATGCGCGTTGCCGACGCCGAGCGTTTCCTTGGTGATGCCTTCCACGAGCGACCAGTTCTCCTGGAGACCGGGCGCGAGCACGAGAAAATCGTAGTCGAGACGCGTGCCGTTTTTCGTGACGGCGATGTTTTTGTCCGCCAGCACGGCGACCACGGCATCCTTCACCCACGTGACGCCGGACGGCATCAGGTCCGCTTCCTTCATCCACACGTCGTCCGCCTGCCAGATGCCCGCGCCGATGAACGTGAAGCCCGGCTGGTAGAAATGTTTTTCCGCGGGATCGACGATGGTGATCTTGCCGTTCGGCAACCGCCGCTTAAGGCGCGCCGCGACGGAAATGCCGGCCGCGCCGCCGCCGATGACGAGCACCTTGGCGGACGCGTCGACGGTGGAGGAACATCCGGTGACGACGGGAAGTCCCAGGAGCAGACCCGCGGCCGCGCCCGTTTTCACAAATTCGCGTCTGTTGAGCATCATGTGATGTTTCCTTTCGTTAGGTTGGGGGCACCGATCCGCAGTTCGGGGCGAACTGCTCTACATGGGGTTGACGCCGCTCCGCCGGCGTCAACATGCCCGTAATAAGATCGTGAAAGTCACGAACTTGGTGGCGTCGGCGGAGCGACGCCACCCCCTGAATGGACGAACTGCTCTACGGGTGGAAACCATTTTACGCGAGAGCGCGGATGGCGGACTGGCGTTCCGCCACGTAACGACGTACATCAACGGACTCGTCCAGCGCTGGCGTCACGTAACCCGAACCGCATGCGGCGCAGCACGCGCCCTCGTTCAGCGGCGCACCGCACGCGGGGCAACGCTTTTCCAGCAACTCCCCGCAATGCGCGCAATGCTTCCCCGCCGCCAGGTGCGAACGGTACACCAACCGGCCGCCGACAAGATACGGAAAATTCGACGGACACTCCGGATCAGGACAGAAACCCAGCACGCCTTCCGAAAACGCCGCCGTGATCGACACCACCGCCGGCGCGGGATTCTTCGCCAGATCGATTTCAAGCACGGCGGCGGCCTTCTTCACGAACTCTTCCGAAAGCTTCGTCGGTTTGCCCGATTCGAACATCGAAAGAGCGGCCTGTGTGCAACCGACCTTCTCGGCCAGCTGCGACTGCGTCAGCCCAAGATCGCGTCGGGCGGTCTTGAACTGAAGACAGATCTCTTTCGATAGATTTTGCACGGGGCGGTACTATACGCTTTCGGGTTGTTTATAACAAGCCCTATTTATAAACACTTATCAACAGAAATATAAACAACAAGGTTATAAACAGGTTATTAATATCTTGTTTATAACTCGTAAATAAACAAACGGCAGTCAATAGGGCCGTTATAAAGCGGTATGCGGTGTTTATATTTTAGGTTGACGACTTGTGCGAGCGTCGGATTTCCCGTAATCAGTGCACAAGTCCAACCCTTGCACGCATCCGCGAAGAATTGACCCACGCGATCGTAGAGGGGTTTGAGCTCCTCTTCCGTGCCCAAGCGCATGCCGTATTCGGGGTTCACAAAGATGCCGGGACGGGAGGTCCCAGAGTCGACCTTCGGAATGTCAGTGGCGGCAAAATCGCAGGCGGCGAACGTTATTTTGTTGAACACGCCGGCGGCATGTGCGTTCGTTTCCGCGTTATGGACGGCTTCAGGCGACAGATCCGTGGCGATGATGGCGGGAATGTCGCGCTTTTCCTGTTCCGCGGCTTCCTGCACCATATCCTTCCAGATCTGTTCGGGCGTAGCGCCGAAACGCTGACGCGGCGCCACGCGCGGCGCGGATTCGCCTGGAATCATCTGGTTGTAACCCTTGATGCCCATGAACCCGAAATGCGACCGGAGCGAACCGGGCGCGCGGTTCATCGCCTTGAGCGCGGCTTCGATGGCGGGCGTTCCCGAACCGCACATGGGCGCGACGAACGGACGCGTGCCGTCCCAACCCATCGCGTCGATGCACGCGGCGGCAAGCGTCTCCTGCATGGGAGCGGAACCAGGAATCTTGCGGTAGCCGCGTTTGGAAAGCGGCGCGCCCGACGTGTCGAGGTATATGATGACGGTGTCTTCGTTCCAATGGACGAACACGCTGGTGCCCTTGTCGTAATCGGGACCGGAATCGGGGCGCCGACCCGTCTTCATGCGGATCTTGTCCACCACCGCGTCTTTAGTAACGAGGGCGGGCAAACGCGTGTCGCGCACGCTGTCGTTGTGCACGACTGAAGCGACCGAAAAATAACCGTCCGGCTCGATGAGGTTTTCCCAATCAAGGGAACCGACCTTGTCGTACAGTTCGCGCACGTGACGGCAACGGCCGCGCAGAAGCGGCACGAGCACGCGGTGTGCGGTACGCAGCCGGAGATTCAGATTGAACACGTCGCGCAGCGAACCGCGCACGACCACCACATTTTCGGAACGGTCGACAATTTTGTAGCCAAGCGCGACGAGTTCCCGTTCCGTCCATGTCGCCAGCGTTTTCGCGACCGAAACGACGATCGGAAAATCCTTGTCCTGCCAGATGTTCATGGGTGCGTCAGCCGATGCGCAGCGGCATCATCACGTAGAGGAACGGCACGGAGCAGCGGATGACGGCCGGCTTGGAACCGCTCGTCAGCTCGATGGTCACTTCGTCTTCGTCGATGGCCTTCAGGGGGTCCATCACATAAGACGGATTGAAGACGATTTCGATGCGGCCGCCGCCGTACTTGATCGGCACCACGTCCTTCGCTTCGCCGACCTGCGCCGCGTTGGCGGCGACGAGCAGCTGGTTCTCCTCGAACGTGAGGCGCGTGGAGCTCGTTTCCTCCATGCTCATGACGCTCGCACGGTCGAGCGCGGCCAGAAGCAGCTGACGGTCGACCACGACGCGCTCGTTGCAGGAATCGGGAATGACCTGACGGTAGTTGGGATACACTTCGTCGAGCAGCTTGGAGTAGATCTGCGTATCGCCGAGGTTGAACGCGACCTGGCTCTTTTCGATGGTGATCCTCACGTCGCCGTCGCCGGTGAGCGAACGCTGGAGCTCGGCGACGACCTTGCCGGGAAGCACGATGTCGCGTTCGGCGTCGGCCGGGAATTCCACATCGTGCTCGACGAGGGCGAGACGACGGCCGTCGGTCGCGACCATCGTGAGCTTTCCTTCCTTGAAACTGGCGAGGACGCCCTTGAGCGTCTTGCGCGTTTCGTCCTGGCTGGTGGCGTAGGACGTCTTGCGCAGCATTTCGCGCAGCGTCGCCTGCGGCAGCACGTACGCGAAGGAATCGGTGTCGGTCGGGAGCGGCGGAAAATCGGCGACGGGCAGACCGGGGAGCTTGAACATCGCGCTGCCGGCGGAGATCTCCGCGCGGTCCTGCGCGTCGACGTCGACGTCGATCGCGCCTTCGGCGAGCTTGGCGCTGGCGTTGGCGAGCAGTTTCACGGGAAGCGTGGTGGCGCCGGGTTCGCTGATTTCGCAGGGAACGACGCTGCGGATCGAAACATCAAGATCGGTAGTGGTCAGATAGAGCTTGCCGTCCTTCGCCTCCAGAAGCACGTTCTGGATGATCTGCAGGGAACCCTTGCCGGCGACGATGTTCTGGACGCGTTTCAGACTTTCAAGAAACTTTGAACGGATGATCTTGAATTTCATTTGAACTCCCTTTGGTTCGATTTGTCCGCCTATTGTATACTATTGATATAGTGTAGTAAAGAATTTTATAAAGTATTATCAGATACGTTCACAATTGGCACAACTCGTTTCTGTTCCCTTTTCATGCGGGTCAAATGCGATCCGGCCTGTTCAGAAAAGAACGTCATCGCGTTGACTTCGCATGTCATCTTTCCGACGCTTTCGCAACTTGTTCACGACCGTCCGTCTTGTGACATGGGTTTTGACAAGTTGTGAACGGCTTGTCATTCGAAGATTTCGCCGGGTTTCCGGCCGAGTTGCGCGGTGATATCGAGCACGATCGACTTGAGATCGGGTTCGACGTCGAGCCGTTTCTGGATCGCGCTCATGCCGTGGAGGACCGTGGTGTGGTTTCGTTTGAAATGATCCGCCACCACGGGAAGCGAATTTCCGGTGAGTTTCCGGGAAAGGAACATCGCAACCTGCCGCGCCGTGGCCAAGGGCTGCGTGCGGTCCTTGCCGAGGATGTCCGATATGCTGAGATTGTAGCTCTGGCAGACGGCCTTGATGATTTCGTCGACCGACAGGCGGCGAATCTGCGTTTCCGTTTCGATGAGGTTTTTGAGCAGTTCGCGGGTCATCTGCGGCGTGAGCGCGATTTCCGGATTGGCCTCGATGAAGCTCATCATCAGATTGAGCGCGCCTTCCATGGCCCGCACGGAGGAATCGATGTTTTCCGCGATGTAGCTGAAGACGAAATCCGGCACGGGCTGGTTGGTGTGACGGACCTTCGATTTCAGGATGGCAAGACGCGTTTCGTAGGAAGGCGATTCGATTTCGATGACGATGCCCTGTTGGAAGCGCGTGATGAGACGTTCCTTGAAGCCGTTGAGCTTGACGGGGGGCTGGTCGCACGTCATCACGACCTGGCCGCCGTAGACATCCATCAGCGAATTGTAGGTGTTGAAGAACTCTTCCTGGATCTGTTCCTTGCCGCCGATGAACTGCACGTCGTCGAGAAGCAGCAGATTGAAATGGCGGTAGCGCGCGCGGAAGGCGTCAAGCGATTTGTTGGACATCGCGTTGATGTACTCGTTGAGGAACATCTCCGACGTGATGTAGCAGACGCTCTTGGACGGATTGGCTTTGATGACATAATGGCCGATGGCCTGCATCAGGTGCGTTTTCCCGAGACCGGCGCCGCCCCAGATGAAGAACGGGTTGTTCGTTTTGCCGCCGGGATCCTTCGCCACCGCGCGCGCGATGGCGTGCGCGAACGAATTGGACGGACCGGTCACGAAGTTCTCGAACGTGTATTCGCCGTTCAAGGGCATCGTGGAGGAAATGGCGGGCCGCACGGGCTGGGCGACGGACGCCGGCGCGGCGGCATTGGCCTTTTTGCGGGCTTCCCTTTCGCGCTTCGCCGCTTCGGCGTCCACTTTGAAAACGACTTTCGTTTCCAGGTTCGCGCCGGCGCGCAAGAGCGCGACGCGCAGCGTTTCGGCATAGGAGTTCGAAAAGTATTCCGCGGAGTAGTCGTCCTTGACGCCGATTTCGAAGACGTTTCCGTCTTTCAATTCATGGGTCGTCATCATGCTCAGATAACGATCCCACTTCGAAACGTCTTCCTGCGTCTTCAGCGTGCTGCGGTACAAGGCCAAGGCCGTGTCCCACAGCGACGCGCGGAGCGGATTGTCTTCTTCAGGCATTGTGGTCATGTTGCTGTCCTTAAATCACGTGCCGATATTCAACCACGTTTCGCCTGAAAAACGTAGAACAAGAAATGCCAACACGTCGACAGGTTATGCACAAGTGCTGTGCATAACTATTTAAACAGGTTCAGCATGTCTTCTTCGCTCTTGCACGCAAGCAGTTTCTGGAGACCGTCGCCGTTGTGGAGGAATTTGCTGATGTTCGCCAGCACCTGCAGATAAGGCGACTGCTCTTTGAGCGGCGCAAGCGTCAACACGATGACCTGGACGACGGAATGGTCGATGGTTTCGTAATCGGCGATCGTGCCGTTCGGATTGGAGGAGTTGTCCACAATCGCCAGCGCGCCGACGACTTCCTTGACGGCGTCCGTTCGGCCGTGGGGAACGGCGAGTCCGTGATCGAGACCAGTTGGCATCGATTCTTCGCGCGTCAGAACGGCTTTCTTGACTTCCTCCATGTCGCCGACCAGTTTCGGAAATGCCTCCTTGGTCGCCTTGACGAGCAGATCGATCGCCTCCATTTTCGAGTCGGCCCGGAATTTCGGGATCATGACGAAATTCTTGAGAACCTTCGCCGGCGTGATGTTGTCGTTTTCGCACGAACGGTCGATGAACTTCGCGATGGCGTTTTTCTCGTCCATCGGCTTAGAAATGGCGCGGGCCAGTTCGCGCATCTGCGAAACGACTTCCATCCACGCCTGGCTCACCACCGCGACTTCGTCGGCTTCGCAATGGATCTGGATGACATTGTCTTCGCGCACGAGCGTCAGTTCCATCTTGTCCATGGAAATCTCCCAGATGCAGCTGTTCGGTTCGCGCGAAAGCAGGATGGTGATGAAACCTTCCTGGCGAAACTCCTCGACGAGCTTGCGCGCCATGATCTCGGCGACCTGTCCGCTCGGCAACTCGAACATCATGGGCTTGTTTTCCTCCTTCTTCGGCTTGGGGTGGCGGATGCCCGCGGCCTTGGGGATGAAGAGACCCACCAGCGCCGGCGGCGCGATGACGGTGGTGATGAGCGTCATCAGAATGCCGATGCCGAAAATCTCCTGCGACAGGAAGCCGTTGGACAGGCCGAGGCCGGCGATGATGAGCGCCACTTCGCCGCGCGGCACCATGCCTGCGCCGATGCGCAGCGAACCGAGCAGGTTGAAGCCGCAGCAGAACGACGGCAGCGCGCAGCCGATCACTTTTGCAAGAACGGCGAGCACGGTGTAGATGCCACCGAAGACGAGAACCGGTTTGGAGCACAGGGCCGAAACATCCACCATCATGCCCATGACGCAGAAGAAGATGGGCACGAGAAACGTGTACACGGGCTGAAGCGTTTCCTGGATCATGTGCTTGAGGTCCGTGCGCGAGAGCGCGAGACCGGTGACATACGCGCCGATGATCATCGCCAGACCCATGTATTCGAAGAAGCCGGCGAGAATCATGGAAAGTCCGAACGCCAGGATGGCGATGGCCTGCGGATTCTTGAACAGCTTCAGCAGCCACGAGATCTTGCGCGCCAGCAGAACGCCCATCAGCGTGGCGCCCAGCCACACGCCGAACGCCTTGACGGCGACCATGTCGATCGCCGCCCAGTTGACGCCGGCCGACGCCGTGCCGCCGTTCGCTTTCGCGGCGATGGTTGCGGCGATGACGCCGTTGCCGATGGCAAGGACGATCAGTCCGAGCACGTCGTCGATGACGGCGCCGGCCATGATCGACACGCCCTCTTCGGAATCCATTTTCTTCCGTTCGGAAAGGATGCGCGCCGTGATGCCCACGCTGGTGGCGGTGGACATGATGCCCATGTACATCGGCGCCGCGTCCATCATCGCCTGCGCAAGCGGCATCTGCGCGAGATGACCGAACGTCTGCGGGAAGAAATTCGGCAGCAGGTAGACGGCGCACAGGTCGCCGAACACGAACGAGAACACCACGCCGCCGACGCCCACCATCAGGCCGACGAACGAATACTTGAG
>DCIH01000032.1:12403-12753 GCA_002317575.1 Verrucomicrobia bacterium UBA1731
TCTTGAGGTTCGTCTCGAGTCCCGAAAGGAACAGGAGAACCACGGACGCCAAGGTCGCAAAACCGTAGAGCGCGGGGCTCGTGGCGTCGAACATCACGTGATTGCCGGCCGTCGTGCCGAACATCGCCTGCGCCGCACCCGAGGCGGCGGCGTTCATCGCCCGCAACGCGCCGCCGTTGAAAAGGCCGAACTTGAAGATGCCGTCCCCGATGCCGATGCCGCCCAGCGCCCACGGACCGATCACGATGCCGGCCGCCAGTTCACCCAGGATGCTCGGCAACTTGAACAGCGACGCCACCATGCCGCCCAGTTTCGCGGCGAACACGATCACGCCGATCTGCAGCACGAGG
>DCIH01000032.1:12777-16699 GCA_002317575.1 Verrucomicrobia bacterium UBA1731
TCTCCTCGACGCGCGGCAGTCCGAAATTGGGATACGCCGGAAACGCCCCTTCCGAGGCAAAAACACCCACTGACGCCAAAACGACGGCAGCCACCAAAAACAATTTGTTTTTCATAATTCCGCCAAGTATATCAAATCGGACGAAAACGTAAAGGCATGGTCCGGCGCGAATGTTCGTTTGGACCTTCGGTGAAACGAAATAATTGCATCGGCATTAAATCAATTTTCCGGGGGCGTGCATGCGCATGTTTCGTTCATGTTTTAACTATTACGCATAATCACATATGTCCGCGTTTGATGATCACGGACAGAATGGCGATGTCCGCTGGATTGACGCCCGGTATTCTGCCTGCCTGCGCAAGCGTCTCGGGTTTCCACCGTTTGAGTTTCTCCCGACTTTCAAACCGTATCGCGGTGCACTGGTCGTAATCTATCCAATCGGGAATCTTTTTCTCTTCATCGCGCTTTGCGCGTTCGGCGGCAATCCGTTCCTGTTCGACATATCCAGCGTAATGGTGACGGATGCTCAACTGTTCAATCACATCGGGGGACAAGTTTGAAGTTTGGAGTTTGGAGTTTGAAGTTTGAAGTTTGGAGTTTGGAGTTTGGAGAATCTGCTTCAGCAGATTTGGTTCGGACTCGATGTTTGATATCTGTCTGGCGTATTCGCGCGTTTCTTCCCGGATGCTCGCGGGCAATACGCCGATGCGGTCGGCTGCTTCCATCAGACGGTAGCGTGCATTGTCCTGGCGCAAGATCAGCCGGCGCTCGGCACGACTGGTGAACATGCGATATGGTTCATCCGTACCTTTCGTCACGAGGTCATCAATCATCACGCCGATGTAGCAATCCTGACGACTGAACACAAGCGGTTCTTGACCGAGAATGGAAAATGCGGCGTTGATGCCGGCCATGATGCCTTGTGCGGCGGCTTCCTCGTAGCCTGTTGTACCATTGATTTGTCCGGCAAAATAGAGTCCGTGAATGCGCTTCGATTCCAATGTGTGTTTCAATTCTCGAGCATCAATGCCGTCGTATTCAATGGCGTATGCGTATGCAAGAAATTCCGCGTGTTCAAGGCCCGGAACGGAACGAACCATTTCTTCTTGCACAGCCCGAGGCAAAGAACAGGATAGACCATTCGGATAGATGATGGAACCGTTCAAATCCTCTGGTTCAAGCATGACATGATGACCCGTGGCGTCTGGAAAGCGCACGATTTTGTCTTCAATCGACGGACAATACCGCACACCCGTACCAACGATGTTACCGCCGTACAGAGCGGAATCCTTTAAATGCGTGCGTATGATGTCATGTGTTCTTACGGTGGTATGCGTCAGATAGCACGGCATATTCGGAATGTTCCACGTGGAACATTGTTCAGATGGTGTTTCTGATTCCGATGATTGGATCCTTGATACATCTCCCTTGAGAGCCTCAAGGCCGTTTGGAATGTTCCACGTGGAACATTCCGAAACAACATTTGATGTCTTTTGCTTTTCTGAAGAGTGAGGATGCTTGCTTTGAAGTGAGAAAAACGGAGCGTTCGTTTCGCCATACTGAGGTGTGCACAAGGAAAAATCGCAGCTGGATGCCTTGAGTCGGGGCGGCGTTCCGGTTTTCAGGCGGGTCAATTTGAATCCAAGCGATTCGAGGGATTGGCTCAATTCGTTCACGGCCGGCCGGCCATCGCCGCCCGATTCCGTCATTTCATGACCAATGAAGGTCTTGCCGCGCAGTGTGGTGCCGCTTGTGACGACAACATGATTTGCGGACAAGGTTCCGTGATTTCGAGTGGTAACGCCAGACACGCACGATTGTCCGGCTTCGTTTGGTTTCGTGACGATGGCCAAAATCTCGTCTTCGAGGATGGTCAGTCGATTTTGTCCGCAGACGACCTTTTGCATCCTTTCGGTGTAAAGGCGCTTGTCGCATTGCGCCCTGGTTGCACGGACGGCTGGACCGCGGCTGGTGTTGAGCGTCTTTTCCTGCAGCGCGGTTTGATCGGCGTTGAAACCCATTTCGCCGCCGAGCGCGTCCAACTCAACAACAAGATGACTTTTTGCCAATCCTCCGATGGATGGATTGCAAGGCATTCTTGCGATGGCGTCTTTCCGGGCGGTCACAAGAAGCGTATCAACACCCATGCGTGCCGAGATGAGAGCAGCTTCGGCTCCGGCATGTCCGCCACCAACGATGATTAGAGAGTAATGAGTGTTCACAAGTAGTTGAATCCTGACCATTCAGAATACTGTTTATCAACAGTAATTTCAAATATCGTATATTATCGTTATGCGTTATAAAGAAAAAGCCCAAAATCGTTTTCGTTCCCTGTTTATGCGGGTGAAACTGCACTTTCGACTAATTGACCCATGAGTATGTATGTTTAAATGTCAATATTTGTGCACGAATTGTGAACAGGTCTGTTTAGGTAAAAAACGGCTTGCGGAAAAGGAAAAATTTTAGATTCGCGGGTGTTTGGTATCTACTAATGAAAAAAGCGGCGAGATCGCCGCTTCTTCCGGTAAAACGCATATGTCAGCGTGCTTCCACACGGCTGTCAGATGCGCTTCGCGAGATTTGTTGCGATACCGACATAGCTTGCCGGCGTCATGGCGAGAAGGCGCGCCTTGTCGTCTGCCGGAAGATCGAGCCCGGTGACGAAATCGCGCATGATTTCGGCCGTCACGCGTCGACCGCGCGTAAGCTCCTTGAGGCGCTCGTAGGGGTGATCCATGCCGACCTTGCGCATGACGGTCTGGATGGGTTCCGCCAGAACTTCCCAGTTGTGGTCCAAGTCGTCCGCAAGGCGCGTTTCGTTGAGCTCGAGCTTTCCGAGTCCCTTGAGCGTGGATTTGACGGCGACGAGCGCATAGCCGAATGCGACGCCCATGTTGCGCAGCACGGTGGAATCGGTGAGATCGCGCTGCATGCGCGAAACGGGGAGTTTGCGCGCCAGGTGGGCGAAGACGGCGTTGGACAGACCGAGATTGCCCTCGGAATTCTCGAAGTCGATCGGGTTGACCTTGTGCGGCATCGTGGAGGATCCGATTTCGCCTTTGACCGTGCGCTGCTTGAAGTAGCCGAAGCTCACATACATCCACACGTCGCGGTCGAAATCCAACAGTATCGTGTTCCAGCGCTGCAGGGCGTCGAACAGTTCGGCCATGCCGTCGTGCGGCTCGATCTGGATGGTGAAAGGATTCTGACGCAACCCGAAGCCCTCGATGACGGTACGGGAAAGCGCTTCCCAATCCACATTGGGGTAGGCGCTCAGATGTGCGTTGAAATTGCCCACGGCGCCGTTCATCTTCGCCGGCAGCACGATGCGGTCAATCTCATCCTGCTGGCGTTTCAGTCGGGCTGCGATAACAGCTAGCTCCTTGCCTAAAGTCGTGGGAGACGCCGGCTGACCATGCGTATGTGCGAGCATCGGCACATCTGCAAATTCATGCGCCATTTCAACAATTTTATCTGTTACCGCATCTTGTGCGGCGCGCAAAACCGTCAAGCCGTCGCGCAGCATAAGCGCGTGGGACATGTTGTTGATGTCTTCGGACGTGCACGAAAAATGGACGAATTCTCCGCGCGATTCAAGCGAGGTTCCGGCAATCTTTTCTTTGATGAAATACTCAACGGCCTTGACATCGTGGTTGGTCGTTTTTTCGATGTCCTTGACACGCTGGGCGTCGGCCACGGAAAAGTTTTCGGCCAGGTTGGAAAGGAGCGTATTTTCCGCGTCGGAAAGCGGTTTCGCCTCGGGAATTTCGGGATTGGCGCAAAGCGCCTTCAGCCACGCGCACTCGACGGCGACACGACGCTTGACGAGGCCGTATTCCGAAAAAACGCCGCGCAAATCGTCGACTTTATTGCCGTATCGACCGTCCAAAGGCGAAAGCGCCGTCAACTGATCCATGTCATC
>DCIH01000032.1:16847-16972 GCA_002317575.1 Verrucomicrobia bacterium UBA1731
TGATTTAATGCCGAGGTAAAATTTATGGTGTGATGTCACGGATTTGAGGCGGCAGACCCTTGCCGCCATCCGGTTCGTGAAATGATCAAGCATCCTGTTCCGACCATGGTCACGCCGGCGGAGCG
>DCIH01000108.1 GCA_002317575.1 Verrucomicrobia bacterium UBA1731
TATATCCCCATGAGGTGAAAACGGCGAGGAGTATATCACAACCCGATTTCGGAATCAAGAGCCAAGATGAACTTTTTTCGCACGCGGCAAATGCGGCGAAGGATCATGCGCCCCGACGAATGCGACGACCGTTGACCGCGCACATCGCGAGCGCTAGGACGCCGAACGCCACCGCGCCGACCCACTTGAGGGTGACCACGAGATGGAACGCGAGCCAGCACCAGACGGCACCGGCGAAATCGAGCGCCGCGCCGCCTTCGAACCCCTCCGGCACCGCGATGCCGTCGCACTTCGCCGCCGCAATGGCCTTGGTGAACGCCGGCGTCAGGTCCGTCACGAAACAGAGTCCACACAGAAGCGCCACCAGACCGACGACGAACGTCTTGAGCACGCTCCCCTTCGTGATTGGCAGCACGCACGGAAACAGGTAGAACACGCCGGCGAGCGACGCCAGCGGCAGAAACCTGTTGCCGGGCAGCGCCACCGCGAGGAAAAGAACGACGGGCATCAGCAGAATGGACACCACGAGCGTCGTCGGATGGCCGATCACCACCGCCGGCGACATGCCGATCGAAAACGCGGTGGACGCCGCGCCCTTCGTCCGGCGCATGAGTTTGGCCTGAACCGCCTCCGAGATGGGCTTGAGACCTTCGATGAAAAGCCCCGTGATGCGCGGGATGAGCTCCATCACCGCGCCCACCGTGACGCCGAGCTTTAGGATCTTCGGCTCCGCCGCCTTCAGCGCAGCCAGGGAATCGCACCCCAACGCGCCGATGCCGCATCCGATCACGACGCCCAGGAAGAGCGGCTCGCCCAACAGTCCGAATTTCCGCTTCAGGCCCTCGGCGTCGACGTCCAACCGGTCCAAGCCGGGAATCCGGTCCAGCAACCAGCCGGTCGCCACGGCGAACGGCGTGAAGCTNNAGCTCTGGCAGAACGGCTGCGGGATGGAGATGCCGTCCATGTCCTTGTAATAGCCTTGAAAACCGCGCGCGGTGAAATCGGCCATGCACAGGGTGATCGCGTAGAGGACGACCGCCGCATAGAACGCCCATCCGAGAGAACCCGTGGCGAAGAACACCATCGCGCCGATGAACGCGAAATGCCAGTAGTTCCAGAGATCGATGTTCACGGTGCGCGTCGTCCTGGTGAGAAGCATCACCGCGTTCACGCCCAGGCACACGGGGATGATGAACGCGCCCACGGCACAGGAGTACGCGACGGCCGCGGCGGCAGGCCAACCAAGATCGAAATACGGCAGATTGAGATGATAGAGCTCCGTCATGCCCTTGAGCGCGGGGCCGAGGCTGGATGTGAGCAAACCGGTCACCACGCCGAGCCCCACGAAACCGACCCCCACCTTCAAGCCAGACTTGAGCGCCTTGCCAACGCCCGTCCCCATGCAGCAGCCGAGCGCGAAGAAAATGACCGGCATCATGACGGCCGCGCCCAGCGCGATGATGTATGCGAACACGTCGCTCATGTCGACCTCCTTGATTCGAAGATTTCGAAGAAACCGGGATAGGACTTCGCCGCGCACGCGATGTCGTCGAGCGAAACGACGCCGTCCGCGACCGTCGCGCCGACGGCGACGGACATTGCGACGCGATGGTCGCCGAACGAACGGAACGCACCGCCGCCGCGGAGGCGGCCGTCGACGCCGTGAACGACGAATTCCGAAGCGCCGTTTTCGGCGCGCACGCCGAAACGGTCAAGCGTTTCCGCCATCGCCGCCGCCCGGTCGCACTCCTTCAGCCGCAAGCGCGCCACGCCCGTGAATGTCGTGCGGCGCGGACGCGCCGCCGCCACCACCGTCAACACGGGAAACACGTCCGGACACTGCGACACATCGAGCACGACGGGATCCGACCCCGCGATCAACGCCGCGAGCATAGGCCCGATCGCGCGATCGGGCTGCGCGGAATCCTCCTGCAGGCCCGTCACCGCCACGGAACTTCCGAGCGCGTTCATCGCAAGCCAGAACGCCGCCCCGCTCCAGTCCCCTTCGACGGCGGCGGATTGCGCACGGTAGCGCTGTCCGCCGGGCACGGCGTATCCGTCTTCCGTTTCGGTCGCCACGACGCCCGCGCCGCGCAACACGGCGACCGTCATGTCCACGTAGCCGCGCGACTCGAGCGGCGAGGTGAAACGAATGCGCGAATCGCCCGCCAGAAGCGGCAGCGCGAAGAGAAGCCCCGTCACGAACTGGGACGACACGTCGCCCGGCAGTTCGTGCACGCCCGCCGCGAGCGTCGGATACGCCTTGAACGGACGATCCGCGAGCCGACCGCGGCGCACGTATTCGGGCGACCGCCCGAGCGCCGCCGCCACGGGTGCGAGGAAGCGCAGCGTGGAGCCGCTTTCGCCGCAGTCCAGGACGGGACGGGGATCGCCCGACGCCAACGCGCGCAGACAGCGCTTCGTGGCAACCACATCCGCCGAATCGCCGGCGGCGTCGGCAAGCGCGGCTCGGTCCCCCGCGAGAAAGTTCGCGATGAGCAAACGGTGCGCATGCGATTTGGACGGCGGCGCGACGATTTCGCCGACGCGCGGACCGGGCGCAAGCGTCGTCATGGCGCCGCCCTTTCGCCGAGATCGACGGCCACGCCGCGCACGTCTCCCCAGCCGCACGGCAGCGCAAAGGTCACCACATCGCCCGCGCGTTTCTTGTCCCCGCGCATTTCGGGCTTGAGCATTTCGAAATCGAACCCTTCCGGCAAAGCGACGGGCAATCCGGCGGCGGCGAATCGCGCGGCGAGTTCGTCCGGCCACGTCGCGGACGCAAGACCGAGCCGCACCGCGAGCCGCGCCTCCTCGACGCAGCCGATGGCGACGGCCTCGCCGTGCGAGACGCGGTAATGCGTGAGCTTCTCGACGGCGTGCGCCACGGTGTGGCCGCAGTTGAGCAGGATGCGGCGTCCCAGCTTCTCGAACGGATCCTCGCGCACGATGCCGACCTTCACCAGCAGATTGGCGGCGATTTCGGCGGCCGTGGGAATGGACGCGATGTCCGCGTCGCACACGAGTCCGCCGATCGCCTCGTGCTTGATCATTTCCGCGCGGCCGGCCGCGATCAGCGCCGGCGAGAGCGTGCGCAGGAAATCGACATCGATCGCCACGAGACGCGGCGCGTGGAACGCGCCCGCGAGGTTTTTCCCTTCGGGCAGGTCGCAGCCCGTCTTGCCGCCCGTGGAGGCGTCCACCATCGCCAGAAGCGTCGTCGGCACATTGATCCAGTCGATGCCACGCATCCACGTCGCCGCCGCAAA
>DCIH01000044.1:0-153 GCA_002317575.1 Verrucomicrobia bacterium UBA1731
GCAAGGACGCCGCGTACATCATCTCCCGCATCAACGGCTTCACCTACTGCAAGACGCAGTTCAACCCCAAGACCGAAAAGGTCAAGGTGGTCGAGAAGAAGGCGTTCTCCAAGGGACCGCGCGCGAATGTCCGCTGCTACGGCGCGGACAACG
>DCIH01000044.1:299-15016 GCA_002317575.1 Verrucomicrobia bacterium UBA1731
GCCGCAAGTACTTCTCCGTCGCCTCCGGCGGCGGTACGGGCCGCACGCTCCATCCGGACAACATGGCCGCCGGTCCTTCCAGCTATGGCATGACGGACACGATGGGCCGCATGCATTCCGACGCGCAGTTCGCGGGCTCCAGTTCGGTACCGGCGCATGTCGAGATGATGGGCCTCATCGGCATGGGTAACAACCCGATGGTTGGTGCGACCGTGGCGGTCGCTGTCGCCGTCGAGGAGAGCTTCAAGAAGTAACGGGCCTGCGGCGTCAACGCCGCCCGGACGAAAACCGATCCGCGCAAGCGGGTCGGTTTTCGTTTTCTTTTTCCGAACCTTGTGCTATACTTCCCTCTAACTTTTGGGAGGGGTTTCGGAGATGGCTAATGACGCAATTGCGCAGAAGGCGCAGAATTTCGCGAACAGGGGTCGGCAGGCGTTGGAGGCGGGCAAGTTCGACTTGGCCGTCGAAATGCTGATGCAGTCGCTCGCCTTTTCGCCGGATGTGCTGGAGACGCGTCGTCTGTTGCGTACCGCGCAAGTGACGAAGTTCCGCCGCAATCCGCCGTCTGCCCTGCAACTTAAACTGCAAAAAGTGTCCAATTTCATCGCGCAGCAGAAGATCGCCGGTCTCATCAAGAAGGGGCAGTGTGTCGAGGCGATGGCCGAGGCCGAAAAGCTCCTGTGCGTGAATCCGCTGGACGCCGGCAACGTGGACGTCGCGGTGCGCGCCGCGGAGGCCGCCGGGAATCCCGAAGCCGCCGCGATTTCCGTGGAGGCCGCCTACGAATGCAGCGGAGACGATTCGGTTTTGCTTGAGCGCGTCGCGCAGTACTACACGCAGGCCAAGCGTTACGACAAGGCGCGCGATGCCTACCAGAAGCTGGCGAAGTCGAACCCCAGCGACCAGCGCGTGATGACGATGTTCAAGAACGCCGAAGCCCAGGCCACGATGTCTTCGGGCTGGACCGCGGCGGCCGGCCAGAAGGGCGGTTTCCGCGCGCTCATCAAGGACCAGGAACAGGCCAAGAAGCTCGATCAGCAGAACAAGGCCGTGGTCATCGGAGACGACGCGGACGCCCTGATCGCCGAGAAACTCGCGCAGATCGAAAAAGAGCCCGGCAATATGAACTACTACCGGGCGCTTGCGCGCATCTACGCGCAGAACAAACGCTTCGACGAAGCCGTCGCCACGCTCGAGAAGGCCATGAGCGTGAATTCGATGGATCCGGAACTCGACCGCATGCTTTCGCAGATGCGCACGTCCGCATTCCAGTCCCGCATCGACGAGGCCAAGGCCGCGGGGCGTCCGCAGGAGGAGATCGACCAGCTGGAGATGGAGAAGAACCAGTTCGTCTTTGACGACCTCGCCGCGCGCGTGGAACGTTATCCGAATGACCTGCACCTTCGCTACGAGCTCGGCATCCAGTATTATACCTATGGTTATTACGACGAAGCGGTAATGCACCTCCAGCTCGCGCAGAAGAGTCCGAAGGAGCGCCTTTCCGCACTCTATTATCTTGCGATGTGCTTCGTCCAGAAGGGCCAGGTCGACATGGGCGTCATGCAGCTCGAGACGGCTCGTGACCAGATTCCCACGATGGACGACTTGAAGAAGAAGGTGGTCTATCAGCTCGGCCTGTGCGCCGAAGCGCAGGGCGACTACGAAAAGGCCTACGCATATTACAAGGACGTCTATTCCACGGATGTCACGTTCGAGGACCTCAACGAACGCATGCTCGCGCTCTCCGCCGCGCTCCGCGATCAACAGGAGCAAGGCGCCTGAAGTCGTTCTCGCCTGAATCGCCAGGTGCCGCGCCATCGCCCGCGCGATCCGCGGTGCGTCGTCAGAACTCGGCGAGGCGGTTGAATGCTTCGCGCAGTCGGGGAATGCCCGTGGCGTAGGAAAGGCGGATGAAACCCTGGCCGCGCGATCCGAAGTCGGTGCCGGGCGTGATGCCCACATGCGCGCGGTTCAGCACATCGAACGCGAATTTGAGCGAATCCTGCGTGTAGCGGCGCGCGTCGGCGAAGACGTAGAACGCGCCTTCCGGCTCCACTTTGACATCGAAGCCGAGGTCGGAGAGACGGTCGAGCATGAAACGCCGGCGCGCGTCGTATTCGGCGCATTTCGCCGATTGGAAGCGCTGGAACTCGCGCGCCTTGGCGGATGAGCCGAGCTGGAGGTTGATCGCTTCGAGCCCGGCGCGTTGCGCGATTGAGCCGGCGCAGATGAACAGGTTCTGCTGCAGGATGCGCAGAACGCGCAGGTGTTTCTTGGGCGCGATCAGATAGCCGAGCCGCAGTCCGGTCATGTCGAAGCGCTTGGAAAAGCCGTTGAAAACATAGGCGTTGTCGGTGTATTCCAAGATCGAGTGCGGCTTCTTGCCGTTGTAGACGAGCCCGTGGTATATTTCGTCCGAAAGGATCGTGGTGCCGTTGGCGTCGCAGAGCTTCACGAGTTCCTTGAGCGATTCGGGGTCCGCCAGGGTGCCGGCAGGATTCATCGGCGAGTTCACGAAGATCGCCTTCGATTTCGGCGAAAGGGCCGCCGCGACATCCTTGGCGTCGAATTGGAAGCCGTTCTCCGCCGACACGGGAATGTCCTTCGGCATGGCGTGGCAGGCGAGTGCGAAATCGCGGTAGCAGGGATAGCCGGGATTGGACACGAGCACTTCGTCGCCGACATCGCACAGTACCTGCAAGGCGAGCAGCAGGGCAGGGGACGATCCCGAGGTCACGAGCACGCGGTCGGGGGTTACCTCAACGCCGTACTCCGTTTTGTAGAGGCGGCAGACGGCCTCGCGCAGTTCCAGGTCGCCGAACGAATCGGTGTAGTGGGTTCGGTGTTCGTCGTAGGCGCGCTTGATCGCGCTTACGACGAACGGATGCACATCGGAATCGGGTTCGCCGATCTCCAGGTGCACGACATCAACGCCCTTCGCTTCAAGCGTTTTCGCTTTCTCAAGGACGTCCATCACGAGGAAGGGCGTCATTTCGCGAACGGCCTTGTTCATGATTAGAACTTCACGAGGTCGAGCACGGAGCCGGGGCCGAACGCGCGGAGGTAGATGAAGAACGCCACATTGGTGTCGGATTCGTATGTCGATCCGTCGATGCGCCGGCAGGCGTCGCGGTGCGAGAACTCCACGCGGTATCCCAGGCAGTCTGTGAGGAAGTCGAACCATACGCCGACTTCTTCGGACTCGTTGCGGCGGCAGTCGTGGCGAATGAAGGGCGACCAATGGAACCAGTCGCACACATCGTGCTCGAAGCCGATGGAGAGCAGGTTGTCGAGTTCGTAGTTGTAGCGGTCGGATGTGCCGTTTTCGTATTGGCGGTCGGGCCGGACGCCGACATAGTCCCAGATGCGGTAGTCGCGCCCCGTGTAACCGACATACCAGGCGAATGTGTCGGTGATGTGGTGGCGGAGCATGAGATCGGCGTAGGCCACCTTTTCGTTGTCACAGTCGTATTCCATGCGGGCGGAGACGGAGGTTTTTTCGTTCGGCGTGTAGCGGACGCGGAACCCGGGCACGACGCATTCCCTGCGCGAGTAGTTGCCGTCTTCCGGTTCGCGCGCGTAGCCGCGGAATGTGCCGGCGTGGCGGAGATCGCGATCGCTGACATATCCTTCGTCGATGAACGGAATGGCGGCGTAGACATCAGTGTCGAGCACGGTGCGCAGTCCGGTGCGTTCGTCGAAACGCTGGAAGAAATTGCGGAAGCCGGGGCGGATGCCGTGCCAGTTGCAGGTGAGGCCGCGTCCTTCGAAGCCGAACTGGTCGAGCCATTCCGTGGAACGGTCGTAGGCGTCAAACGCGTAGTAGCGGTTCCTGCTGCCGTTGCCGGTCAGCGACACGTCTTGGAAGGAGTAGTCGAGATAAGGTTCGAACACATGGCGCCATTCGTCGTCAAGCCAGCCTTTGGCGCGGGCGGAAACCTGGAAACCGAATTCGGCGATGTGGCGGGTGATGGCGTCGCCGGAGGCGGACATGTAGCCCGACGCTTCGGATCCGGAATCCGTCCAATGCGTGGCACGGTAGCTGGCGCGCGGAACGAAGGAAAGCACATCCTCGAACTTCATTGGTGCGGAAATGCGGTGGTAGGTGTCGGCGCGTACGGCCTGATAGTCGGCGCCCTTTCCGCTTTCGCCCAGACTGGGACGATAGCGGAAAACGGGATCGGCCGACGCCGTCTCGCCCGGCGTGCGGTTGAGGTATCCCACGCGCGTTTCGGATTCGTAATTGACGGGCCAGTCGAAGATCGGCTGGGGTTCCACCATCAGCCAGCCTTCGGGCAGGCGTGCGACGGATCCGTAGTAGTCGTTGACGGGACCGGATACGGATACGCCGGATGCCCAGCTGTTTTCGCGGTGCTCGTACCACACTTCGTTGACGGGGTGCGTCTCGTAGTGGTAGGGGCCGCGGTTGAAGAAGTCGGACAGGACGTGCGAGTCCGAAAGGAAGTCGGCTTGGGCGCGAATCGCATCGCGTTCGGTGACATCGGCGGCGTGTTCGAAATGGAGTCGGTAGCGTTCGCGGTCGACTTCGCTTCCCCAGTTCTTCCAGTTGCGCTTGTGGTCGTTCCAATGGTTGTCGTAGCGGTCATAGTCGTCGTCCCAGCCGTACCAGGCCCGGATCTTGCCCTTGCCGAAGTCCTTTAGATTCCACCGGAACGACTGCCCGACGGCCAGACCGTTTTCGGTGCGGATGTCGGCGTATGTTCCGCCGCCGAGCGAATAGGCGTCGGGAACGCCTTCGTTGACGATGTCGTAGACGTATCCGCCCAGCAGATAGCCGCCCCAGCGCGAGCAGTAGCCGGGCAGGAACCGCCAGCCGTAGTTCGTGTCCAAGGGATGGTACCAGTAGGGTATCCAGAACACGGGCGTTTCGCCGAAGAGGAGCCATGCGTTTTTGATCAGCAGGCCTTTTTCGTCCTGAAACGCGAGATACCAGGGCGATTCCGGGTTCTCGCGTTTGTGGTCGTAGTAGCGGATCGTGCCGTTCGGGACATATGCGGGAAACGGCGACTTGGAGGTGATGCGCCAATGGAGATGATCGGTGCCGTTCGTGCAGGTCGTCAGCTCCAGATCCGAACCGAGGTCGTAGACGCCGTTCGTGCCGTGCGACACGCTGTTGGACCAGAACCGATAGGGAGACTGGGTCGCGTACACATTTCCGGTGGCGGCGAACGCACCCGTGTAGCGGTTGGCCTGGACATTGCCGCCGACGATCGTCATCACATTCGTGACGGGTGTTGGCCGGGACAGTTCGGAGAGAAATTGAGCCTGTGCGGCGGTGGCGGCGCAGGCGACGGCGAGGATCAGCGGCGAGTTTCTCATGGCGTTAGGCATTCTGTCGGTTGACGGATGAAGAGTATAGCACGTTCCCGGTTTCGGCGTCGAGAATCGAGAACGATTCCGGGTGCCGGTGAAGTTCGGCGACGAAGGTGAGCTTCGTGTTGAATCGCGACTGGAGGTCTGCGAGGATCTTCGCGTCTTCGGTGCGCAGGCGCTGCATGACGGCCGGCGCGATCACGATCTTTGGCACGAAAGGTCTCTTTTCCGAGTCGGCCTTCTTCAGCAGTGATGTCAGTTTCCGCTGCAATTCGATGGAAATCGCGAGCGGCGACTTCACCACGCCATGCCCGGAGCAGATCGGACATGTGGATGTGAGCATCGATAGAAGCGATTCCTCTTGGCGCTGGCGGGACATCTCGAGGAGCCCGAGTTCGGAGATGTTCAAGACATTCGTCCGCGCGCGGTCGCGCTTGAGGGCCGACTTGAGGGCCTTGACGACCTGGTTCTGGTGCTTGCGGCTCTTCATGTCGATGAGGTCGAGCACCACCAGACCGCCGATGTTTCGCAAACGGAGCTGGCGGGCGACTTCGTCGACGGCTTCGAGGTTCACCTCGAGGATGGCGTCTTCCTGGTTGCCGGCGCCCCGGTGGTGGCCCGTGTTCACATCCACGGCGATGAGCGCCTCGGTTTCGTCGATCACGAGATAACCGCCGGATTTGAGCGGAACCTGGCGGCGGAAGGCCTCTTCGAGCTGACGCTCGATGCCGTAGTGTTCAAACACATTGGCGGTTCCGTCGTAGCGTTTCAGCTTCTTGTTCGCGCGCCGCGAGATCTTGGCCGTGAGATCCTTGAGTTCGTCGTAGGACTTCTCGTCGTCGATGATCACGGCGTCCACATCCTCCGTGAGCCAGTCGCGGACGACGCGTTCGACGAGGTCCGGTTCCTGGTAGACGCAGCAGGGCGTGCGGAGGTTCTTGATGTTCCCCTTGAGCTCGTTCCAGGATTCCAGCAGGTTGCGCAGGTCGCGGGCGAACGCCTTGGGACTCGCCCCGACGCCGACGGTGCGGGCGATGATGCCCACATCGTCCGGCAGCAGCAGGCGGTCGAGGATCTTCTTCAGGCGCGTGCGTTCCGCCGCGTCGCCGATCTTGCGGGAGACGCCGCGGACCTTTTCGCCGGGCATCATCACGATGTAGCGGCCGGCGAGCGAGAGGTTGGCCGTGACGCGGGGTCCTTTCGTGGAAATCGGCCCCTTGGTGACCTGTACGACGATTTCCGATCCCGGCGGAAAGCGCTTCTCGATCTCTTCGTTGGAGAGGCGCGCATGGCGGTTCTTCTTGCCGCCCTTTCCGTTTTTCGAACCGCCTTTGGCGGCGTCTTCGTCGTCGTCCAGATACGCGTCGGCGTCGGGCGTCATGTCCCAGTAGTGGAGAAACGCGTTCTTCTTGAGGCCGATGTCCACGAACGCGGCCTGCAGGTCGTGCTCGAGGTTCTGGATGCGACCCTTGAAGATGGAGCCGACGAGGCGTTCCTCCTCGGGGTGTTCCACCATGTATTCTTCAAGACGCCCGTTTTCGAGCACGGCCACGCGCGTTTCGAGTTTCTCGACGTTGACGACGATGTCCCGCTTGAATTTCGGCTTGCGGAACCATTTCAGGAATTTTTCCAGCATTGTTCTTCTTCTCCTTTGTGAATGTTGACGGATTGGACGACGCCGAGCGCCGCCATGATGACGACAAGAAACGTTTTGCCGGCGCTCACGAAGGGGAGCGGCAGCCCGGTGATGGGCATGAGCCCGACCGACATCGCGACATTTATGTACACATGCGTGAACGCGAGCACGGCGACGCCGAGCGCGAGCAGGCGCCCGCGCTCGTCCTCGGATCGGAACGCGATCCACAGCGCCGAGAAGACGAGCACGGCGAACAGCGCCAGCGTGCCGCATGTGCCGACGAACCCCGTCTCTTCGGCGAGTACCGCGAAAATGAAGTCGTTCATCGACACACTGGGCGGCAGATAGCCGAGGAACTTGACATCGCCCTTGCCGACGCCTTTGCCGTGCATCGAGCCCGAACCGATCGACAGCAGCGCCTGGCGCAGGTTCCAGCCGCTGGCGTAGGGGTCGGATTCCGGCGCCACGAAGACCTTGATGCGTTTGATCTGGTGCGGTTTGAGGGGGATGTTCCGGTAGATTTTGGCCTGCCGTTCCGGCGTGGACGCGTGTTCGGCACACCAGACGGCGCCTACGACCGCGCCGCCGGCGACGAATCCGGCCACGAGCAGCGGCACGAGGATCTTTCGGCAGATGCGCGCCGCGAGCAGCATCGCGACGCCGGTGGGTACGAGCACAAGCGCGGTGCCGAGGTCCGGCTCCGCGAGGATCAGCGCGGCCGGCACGGCTACGGCCGCCAGGCCAGCCGCCAGGCCCCTGGCGCCGCCGCCGGCGCGCGGCAGAAACCGCGCCAGCAGGAATACCACGGCGAGTTTCGCCACTTCGGACGGCTGGAAGAACCAGAGCCAGCGCTTCCCGCCGTAGATTTCCGATCCGAACAGCAGCACGGCGACGAGCAGCACGAGCGCGACGCCGAAGAACGGCAGGGCCGTCCAATACAGGAGTTTCCGGTAGTCCACGCACGCGCACGCGAAGTAGACCCCGAGCCCGAACGCGGCGGTGAAGGCGTGCGCGCGCCAGGCGTTCTGGAGAATCAGAGACGCGCGCGAACTGCCGGCGGATCTGACGAACACCACGCCCACTACGCACAGCGCGAGCATCGCCAACAGCATCGGAACATTCAACCGGAGGAGTTTCTTCATTTGCGCACATCCTCCGTTTCGCCGAAAAAGCGCTTCAGCACGTTGTAGACGCGCGGCGCCACCGTGGTGCCGCCGAATTCGCCGTGCTCCACCACCATCGCCATGGCGATTTCAGGATCATCGAATGGCGCGAAGACGATGAACCATGTGTTCTTGTAGCGTCCCGCTCCCGACGACTTTTCGGCGGAACCGGTTTTACCGCCGGCATCGACGGCGAGCCGGCGGCGTTTGCCGCCCACGAGGGGATGGAACGCCTTGCGCGCACTGCCGGCGTCGAGCACGTCCTTCATGCCCTGACGGACGAGGGCGAGGTTCTCCGGCTTCACGTCCAGCGTGCACGCGGGCCCGGGAGGTTGCGGCGAGGCGTGCAGAAACGGCTTGAGAACGCGGCCGCCGTTGCCGAGCGCCGCGGCCACCACGGCCATCTGGAGGGGTGTCACGAGGAGGGGACCTTGACCCATGGCGCTCTGGAAGGACCACGGCTCGAGGTTGCCAGGCGCTTCGCCGTTGAGGTCGACGCCTGTTTTCGTCCCAAGTCCGAACCGACGCGCCATCTCCAGAACGGCGTCTCCGCCCGCGGCCACGCCGAGCTGGAGGAAGAACGGGTTGCAGCTTTCGCGGATCGCTTCGCGGAGGATGAGCGGACCGTGCCCCCAGCGGGCGGTGCATTTCGTCTTCATGTACGCGCCTTCGCAGGATAGCACGGTGTTCGGGTTCCAGCCGTTCTCGAGGGCTGCGAGCGCGGTGATCGGCTTGAATGTGGAGCCCGGGGCATATGTGCCGGAGACGGCCTTGTTGAATTCCGGCTGTCCGGCCTGGTAGCGGTTCGGGTCGAACGTGGGCGACGAGGCCATGGCGCGTACGGCGCCCGTGCGCGCGTCCAGTACGACGCCGGCGCCCGTGACGCCGGCCAGCTCGCGTTCGAGCGCGTGCTGCCATTCGGCGTCCAGCGTCGTCACGAGGTCCAGCCCGTCCACCGGCGCGCGCAGGACTTCGCTGTCAACGGCGAATCCGCGCGCGTTCACGCGCACTTTCGTTTCGCCCGAGACGCCCGTCAGGTAGCGGTTGTAGTACGCTTCGAGGCCGGCGCGTCCCGTGGTTTCCTTGTCGAAATAATGGATCTTCTGGTCGCCCGTTTCGGCGCTGGGGCGTTCGCGGCCGACATGCCCGATCACATGCGCGGCCAGCGTGCCGAAGGGATAGTCGCGCACGGCGCACACCTCGGTCGAGAACGCGGGGAATTCGTCGTGCCGTTCCTCGATGCGGGCGAAACGCATTTCGTCGAGTCCCTCGTGGACGGTGAGGGGCATGGCGCTTTCGCGTTTCAGGTGACGCGCGATCCTTTCCGCGGTGACGCGGTTCGGTACATCGATCAGGTTCGTCGCTCGGCCGATTTCGCGTTCCGTGGCGCGCACGGCGTTGGCGCGCGACGCGGGTCTGATCGCCTCGAGATGGCACACGAGATCGCGGCGGATGCGCTCGCCTGCCAGGACGCGTCCCTTGCGGTCGAGGATCCGGCCGCGGTTCCCGGGCGTCTGCACGATGCGCGTCGATTGCGCGCCGAAGTCCTGCAGCGATTCGCCAACCTCCACGACCTGCACCTGGTAAAGGCGCACGACGAGCGCCGTGAAGCCGGCCGCGAAGACGGCGGCGACGAGCGCGATGAATCTGGCAGAGCACTTCATCCGCGCGGCTCCTCGCCGGATTGGCGGCGGTCGAGTCCCGCATGGCGGCGGACGAACGGCACGAGAACGCCGTAGACGGCTCCCGCCGGAACCGCCAGCGTCGCGGCGGCGAACGGCGCCGCCGGAAGCGGCACATCCGCCCCCCACGCATAGCACCACACCACATGGCAGAACGCGAGCGGCGGCAATGCGGCGACGGTCGGCACGGGCCATGTGCGAAGCGCGAGGCCGGCGGCCGCGAAAAAGAGGACGGAACAGCCGAACGGCGTGAAGCCGAGCGCGTCCGCGAAGAATCCGGCCGCCAGCGCCGCCGGCGTCCCCGCGGCGCAGGCGAATGCCAGCAAGAAGGGGATCTTAGCGCCCCAAAGCGCCGGCGAGGCGTCCTGCAACGCGGCCGATGCGACCAGCCCGAGCAAAAGGGCCGCTGTTCTGGCGACTTCAGTTTTCACGGCGGATGAACACGTCTTCAAGCGCGGGGAAGTCCACGGCCGGCACAACCTTCCCCGTGCGCTCGAGTCGGGTTTCGTCCTCGCGCGTCTCGTCCGTCAAAAAACCGACCGTGAGCCCGCGCGGGAAGACCCCGCCCAGACCCGATGTGACGATTTTGGCCCGTGGAGGCAAGACGAGATCGCGTTTGAGATGTTGGACGCGAAGAGGGTTTACGACATAAAGGACGGAGAGATCGGCCGACGCGACGGTTTCGGCGCCGCCGCCGGAGAGGATGCCGAACACGGCGCCGTGTTCACCGCCGGGCGTTTCCACTTGGACGGATACGCGGCACTCGGGATCCGTGATGAACGTGACGACGGCCGTGTGGGGCGAAACCTGCGAGACGCGCCCGACCAGACCTTCTGGCGCGGCGACGGCCGCACCCGGGGTCACGCCGTCAAGCGACCCGCGGCCGACGCGTACGCGGTTGCGGACGCCCATGACGCCGCCGCGCGAGAGCACTGGCGCGGAAATCCAGTCCCGCGGCGCTTCGGCGGGGGGCTTTGCGGATGTCAGGGAGAAAAGCGCCATCTTGAGCGCGTCGTTTTCGCGCCGGAGGCTGGCGTTCGCGACGGCGTAGTTCTGCCGCCGCCACAGGGTGCGGAGACGGAGGTTGACATTGCGCTGCCACCAGGTGCCCGCGCGTTCTGCGGGATAGACGGCTTCCGCGGCGAGCGCGTGTCCGCCCGCAATCCAAAGCAACGCTGCGGCGGCCGCAAGGACGCCCAACGCAATCGCTGTTCCCGTTTTCTTCGTCAAGTCCTTCTCCACATCCGCGGGGAAGGATCGCCGCCGACGATCAATGCGTCTTGTTCTTCGCGAGGAAATCCAGCTGGCTCATCACGATGCCCGTGCCGTCCGCCACCGCCGAAAGCGGTTCGTCCGCCATCGTCACGGGAAGCCCGGTCTGCTGGGAGATGAGTTTGTCCAGGCCGCGCAGAAGCGAACTGCCGCCCGAGAGCACGATGCCGCGGTCGACCAAGTCGGCCGACAGTTCCGGTTCGCAGTTCCCGAGCGTCACTTTCACGGCGTCCACGATCTGGGAGACCGTGTCCTGAAGCGCGTCCCTGATTTCCTCGGAGGTGATTGTCATCACTTTCGGCAATCCCGCCACGATGTCGCGCCCGCTGATTTCCATGGTCTTTTCCTCTTCCATGGGAAACGCGGACCCGATTTCCTTCTTGATTCTTTCCGCCGTGCGCTCGCCAATCAGCAGATTGTACACGCGATGCACGTACTTCCGGATGCTTTCGTCCATCGCGTCGCCCGCCGCGCTGACGCTACGGGAGTGCACGATGCCGGCCAGCGAAATGATGGCCACTTCGCATGTGCCGCCGCCGATGTCCACGATCATGGAACCCGCGGGCTCGGACACGGGAAGCCCCACGCCGATCGCCGCCGCCATCGGTTCCTCGACCAAAAACACTTCGCCGGCGCCCGCGTTGTGCGCGGCGTCTTCGATCGCGCGCTTGGACACCTCGGTGATGCCGCTCGGAACGGCCACCACGACGCGCGGACGGTTCCAGCGCGGACGGCTGCCCGATTTGATGAAACGGCGCGGGCACGCCTTGTCGATGAAATACTTGAGCATCGCCTCGGTGACATCGAAATCGGCAATCACGCCGGATTTCATCGGCCGGCTCGCCATGATGTTCGCCGGCGTTTTGCCGAGCATGGCGCGTGCCTCGCTGCCCACGGCGAGCACGTTTTTGGTGCCAACCTGGATGGCGACGACGGAGGGCTCGCGCAGGACGATGCCGCGGTCCTTCACATACACAAGCGAGTTGGCAGTGCCGAGATCGATGCCGATGTCGGTCGAGAACAGACTTGAAAGTTTTGAAAACATGCGTGACAGTGTATTATAAACGCGCGCGAAAGGCAAGCGCTTTTTTCACATGCGGATCCTCAAAGGCCGACGCACAAGATTTCACCGCCATTAAATCAATTCCGGGCTCCGGGAATTTTCCGTTTGTATTTCTTTCATTTTTTTCTTCACGTGCGGGTCGCAACGTGGTATCATAACCGCTCATTTTCGGAAAGAAGTCTTTTCGAAAGCCAACAACGCAAGGCAAACAATGAAAAAAGTGCTCATAGCGCTCGTCGCTGCGACGAGCTTTGCGGCGGCCATCGAGGCCGCGCCCACGGATACGGTCACCCAGGCCGATCTCCAGGCGATTCTCAAACGCATCAGCCAGCTCGAGGCCGAAAACAAGGCCCAGGCCGCCAGGATCGCCGAACTCGAAGACCGCCAGGTCGTCGTCACGGCGACGGCGCCGGAAATCAGGCCCGTTGGCTTCGCCGCCCGCGGCATGGACGAGGGCACCACCACGAACGGGACGGGCCGCATTTGGGAAACGGCCAATGGTCAGAAATTCTACCTGGCCGACAAGGCGGCCGGCATCTTCCAGCCGCTCACCGAATCGGGTCTCACATTCCAGCCCTACGGCTACCTCGTGCTCGAGGGCGTCTACAACTCCGAATACACGGCATCCCCGATGTACACCGACTGGGTGTCCAAAAAGCGCCCGAACCACAGCGGCGAGACATCCACGCTCAGCGTGAATGACTCGATCCTCGGCTTCAACTTCGGTACGCCGGAGCTGTACAACGGCTGGAAGTTCACGGGCAAGTTCGAGTTCGACCTTGCCGGCGACGACGCCAACCACACCGATTTCCACGTGCGTCACCTTTGGTGGGCGATGGATCACGAGGAAACGGGCTGGCAGATCCTCTTCGGCCAAACCTGGCACCTCTGGAAGATGGTCACGCCGAACGAAATCGACGGCGCGTGGATGGAAAACACGGGCCATCCGTACCGCCGCAGCCCGCAGATTCGCGTCACCAAGAAGTGGAATTGGGACGATTCCTCGCTCGAAGCGCGCGTGGGTATCGTCAAGAACGGCCCCGGCATGGGCGGCGACCGCGACGATGATGGCGTCCAGAACAACGAGCAGAGTTCTTGGTGTCTCTTTGAAGGCGCTTTGGTGTATGATCACAAGGCGTTTTGGGAAGAGGAAGACCGCCGCTGGCTCGTCGGCATCGGCGGCATGTATGGTCGCGACAAGAGTCGCCGTCCTACGGCTCGTGGTGAGTTCAATGGGCCGGAGGACGAGTATGACAGCGATCTGGTCATGATCGCCGCCGCGATTCCGTTCCTTGAGAAGTTTACGCTCACGGGCCAGGTCTTCGCGGGTGAGAACCTGGGCGGCGTGCAGGCCGGCATCGGTCAGACGGTCGGATTTGACCGATACGGCGAGAAGGGGCGTGAGGTTTCGACCGTGGGCGGCTTCGTTGACCTCCGTTACGATTTGAACGAGACATGGGCGTTCGCGGTCGGCTACGGCTTTGACGATCCGACCGACTCCGACGTGAACCGCTACGAGTACGCCGGCGACGGCGAGTGGGATCACCTCGGCCGCACCTTCAACAGCCGCACATACGTGGATGCGTTCTACCAGTTCAACGCGAATCTCCACTTCGGTCTCGAGTACGCATATCTGACCACGGATTATGTGAACGAAGGCGGAAGCGGCGACAACAGCGCCGATGACCACCGCTTCCAGTTCACGGTGTACTACGACTTCTAATCGGAAGTTGACGGTTCAAAAGGTCTGATGTTGATGTCATAAGTCAACGTTGAAAGTCAGGGGCTCCCGTGCGGGGCCTTTGACTTTTTTGACGGCAAAACAGAAGAAGGTTCAGGGTTACGATGGAGCAGAAGAGGGCGAGTTGGTCCGGGCAGTTGGCGTTCGTTTTGGCGGCGGCGGCTTCGGCGATCGGTTTGGGCAACCTGTGGCGGTTCCCGTATTTGGCCGCGCAGTACGGCGGCGGCACATTCATCGTGGTGTACCTTGGTTTGGTGATCACCCTCGGCTTCACGTTGATGGTGACGGAAATCGCCATCGGTCGCAAGACGCAGCAGTCGCAGCTCACCGCGTATTCCAAGCTGCACGGGGCATGGGGCGTGATCGGTCTTTTGGCCACGGTGATTCCGCTCCTGATCACGCCGTACTATTGCGTGATCGGCGGCTGGGTGCTCTATTACCTGAAGGCCTATTGCACGATGGCGCTGACGGGCGCCAACCTGATGGGCGAGGCGGCGGCGAATTCCGGCGATTTCTTCGGCGGGTTCATTTCCGCGCCGTTCGCGCCGTTCGGCTACGGCATGATCTTCGTCCTCGCGTGCGCGGGCGTCATCATACTCGGCGTCAAGAACGGCATCGAGAAATCGAATCTCGTGATGATGCCGATCCTGTTCCTGATGGCGATCGCCATTTCGGTCTATGTCGTGTGCCTGCCCGGTTCCGGCGAGGGCCTCAAATACTATCTCGTTCCGAACATGGACTGCCTGCGCGATTCGCAGGGCGCGTTCTCCATCGCGCTTTTGGGCAAGACGATCCTCGGCGCCATGGGCCAGATGTTCTACTCGCT
>DCIH01000044.1:15050-16272 GCA_002317575.1 Verrucomicrobia bacterium UBA1731
ATCACCTACGGCAGCTACATGCGCAAGACGGACTCGATCGAAAAGTCGGTTCGCCGCATCGAAATCTTCGACACGCTCATCGCCGTGATCGCGGGCCTCATGATTATCCCCGTCGTCTACATGTTCGCGGTGAAGACGGGCGTCACGCCCGAACTGCTCGAAAAGTGCGGCGGCGATCAGGCGGCCGCCACCAAGATCGCCGTGAAGTCGGCGATGAACGCTGGCCCCGGTCTCATGTTCATCACGCTCCCGAAGGTGTTCGCGACCCTGGGCGCGGTTGGCCCGTGGCTCGGCATCGCGTTCTTCCTCCTGGTGACGTTCGCGGCGGCGACGTCGGCGATTTCGCTTTTCGAGGCGTGCGTGGCGTCCGTGTGTGACCTTTTGAAGATCGAGCGCAAGGCGGCGACGTTCTTCACCACGGCGCTGATCATGTTCCTCGCGACCTTCTCCGCGATCGGCTACGGTCCGTGGGCGAAGGTGACGGTGTTCGGCCAGCAGTTCCTCGATTTCTTCGACTTCATCACGAACTCGGTGCTGATGCCGATCGTCGCGGCGGCGACATGCGTGTTCGTCGGCTGGGTGCTCACGCCCAAGGCGATCATCGAAGAAGTGGAACAGGAAGGGCACGGTTTCAAGGCGCAGGCGCTGTACGTGGTGATGGTTAAGTATCTCGCCCCGGCGTTCGTGATCGCGATTCTCGTGTCCGAAATCTGCCGTTACTTCGGTATCGGCGGGTGGAAGATCTGAAGGTTTAAAGTTGAATGGTGAAGGTTGAAAGTTGAAGTAAGGAGAAGAACATGTTGGATTGGATTGTGATGGGTGCGTTCGCGGGATATCTCGCGCTTATGTTGTGGATCGGGTTCTTCTTCTCGAACAAACAGGAGGACATGGGCGACTACTACCTCGGCGGCCGCAAGATGAACAAGTGGGTGGTCGCCTTGTCGGCGCAGGCGTCCGACATGTCGGGCTGGCTTTTGATGGGTCTTCCGGGCGCGATCTACCTGGGCGGCTTCTCCGAGGCGTGGATCGGCATCGGCCTTTTGATCGGCACGTACCTGAACTGGAAGATCGTGGCGCACCGTCTGCGCCGTTACTCCGCGGCGTGCAAGGACTCGATCACGATTCCGGACTTCATCTGCAACCGGTTCCGCGATCCCACGGGACTCTCCCGCATCATCGCGGCGATCATCATCCTCGTGTTCTTCACGTTCTACACGGCCTC
>DCIH01000044.1:16297-16946 GCA_002317575.1 Verrucomicrobia bacterium UBA1731
GTGAGCTGCGCGAAGCTCTTCACCAGCACCTTCGGCATTCCCGAGACGGTGTCGTTCTGCGGGTTGACGATGACGGGCTACTCGCTCTGCCTCTGGATCGGCGCGATTGTGGTGGTGGCCTATACGCTTCTCGGCGGCTACATGGCGGTGTGTTGGACGGACTTCATCCAGGGCACGCTCATGTTCGTCGCCATCGTGCTGGTGCCGGCGGTCGTGGTGTGCCGCGCGGGCGGGTTCGCCGCCACGGTGGATGGTCTGAACGAAATCAATCCGTACCTGCAGTCGCTCTTCACCTCGGCCGCCACGATGAAGGCCACGGGCTTCATCGGTCTCGCCTCGTGCCTCGCGTGGGGCCTCGGCTACTTCGGCATGCCGCACATCCTCGTCCGGTTCATGTCGATCGACAATCCCGCGGAGGTGAAGGGGTCTCGCCGCATCGCGATGACGTGGGTGACGATCTCCCTCGGCGCCGCGACGGTGATCGGTCTCGTGTTCCACCTCTACCTCAAGCAGCAGGGCCTCACGCTCGCGCAGGTTGGCAACGACCCCGAGAAGATGTTCATGATCATGATCAACGGCATCTTCAATTCGGGCTTCCTGGTGCGCGTCTTCGCGGGCATTCTCCTTTCCGCCATCATGGCGGCGATCA
>DCIH01000044.1:16983-17146 GCA_002317575.1 Verrucomicrobia bacterium UBA1731
ACAGCCAGCTGCTCGTTTCGGCGTCCAGCTTCTCCAATGACCTCTACAAGGTGGTGCTCCGCAAGAAAGCGTCCAACAAGGAGCTCCTGTGCGTGTCCCGTCTCGCGGTGGGCGTGGTGGCGATTGTCGCGATCGCCCTGGCGATGAACACGCAGAGCGAGTT
>DCIH01000044.1:17259-33165 GCA_002317575.1 Verrucomicrobia bacterium UBA1731
CGCACGAACCTCGCGGGCGCCATCGCCGGCATGGTCGTGGGCACGGTGGTCTGTTTCGTGTGGAAGTTCGTGCTGGCGGCGAACGCGGATCTCGTGGCGGCCCATCCGATCTTCGGGCTCTACGAACTCGCACCCGGTTTCGTGCTGGCGTTCGTCGCGACGGTCGTCGTGTCGCTCGTGACGCCCAAGCCGTCCGCCGAAATCGCGGACGAGTTCGACAAGGTCCGCGCCGAATAAGCACGGGAAAACCGCGTTGAAGCGCGCTTTCGCAGTGTTGTTCCTCGCCGTTCCCCTTTGGGGAGCGGCGGCGAACTTTACGCCGAAGATGGTTCTGCGCGTGGAGCCCGAAAGCGTCGTTCTGACCGAGACGGCGACGATCGTCGTTTCGTTCGATTTGCCGGGGCGGGTGATGGGGCGTCCGTCCTATGCCGCCGAGTTCCTCGAGCGCGGCACGCCCGTCGCGCTTTCGGATGAGGTCGTGCGGATCGACGGTACGAATTACGTCCGCTACATCGCACGCATGCCGTTCCGTCCGACCCAGCCCGGGCGCACGATGGTCGGCCCCGTCACCGTCGGGCTGCCCGTCCGCGGCGATTTCTTCTCGATTTTCGAACAGCGCGAACAGCGCTTCCGCTCCAATGTTGCGCCCCTTTACATCTACGCGCCGCCGGAGAACGACGCGCCCGCGCATTATCTGGGCGCCATCTCGTCCAACCTCGTCGTGTCGGCGTCGCTTGACACGCACGTATGCACGGCGGGCGATCCGCTCGTGCTCACGCTGGACGTCTCGGGCATGACGGACGTGTCGCGCGTCCGCGTGCCGGAAATCGCGCCGTTCCTCCGCGGTTCGCCGTTCAAGCTCGATGCGGCGTCGCTCAGGACGGAGACGCGCGGCGACGGCAGGCGTTTCATATGGCGCGTGCGCGCCCTGGAGGCGGGGACGGTCGAGTTCCCGCCGTTGTCCGTTTCCTATTTCGACATTCCGTCGCGATCCTTCCGCGACGTCCGAACCGAGGCGATCCCCGTTCAGATCAAGGCCGGCGCCCAGGTGGTGCTCGGCGGCGGCGAGGATGACGCGGATGACGACGCGATGCCGATGCCGGACGGCATCGATCTCGATTTTCCGTCCTCGGGCGCGGACGATTTCACGCTCGATCGGGCGCTCGCCAAGGCGATGTCGGCCGTGCAGGCCAAGGATTTCGCCGCGGCCGCGGACGCCTACCGCGACTATCTGGACCAGCTGGACCGCCGCATTTCGGGCGGCAAGGGCTTCTGGTTCCAGGCCGTGACGCGCTGCAACGCGGAGACGCTTGGCCGCCATTACGCGAATCTGGGCGCGCTCGAGACGCTGGCGGAGCGGCCGAAAGAAGCGTGGCGCGCTTTTTCCCGCGCCGAATGGTTCACGGGATCGACGCCGTCCACGCGCCGCGGTCTGCGCGCCGCGCGCGCGCGGCTCACGAACGATCCGCGCGCCGATTTGCCGCCCGTGCGGCTGCTGGCGCCGTTCTGGTTCAAGTGGGCGCTTCGCGGGCGCGCGCTGTCCGTGCTTGGCGCGCTCGTTGGACTTTTCCTGTTCTTCTGGCTGGCGGCCAAGGCGGGGCGCCGTCTGGCCGTCGTGGCGGTGATCGCCTCCGCCGCCTTGTGCGCGTCCGCCGCGGGCACGGTGCGTCTGGAACCGTCGGCCGTGACGGTCGGGCAGCCGGCGGCGTTCGTCTTCATGTTTCAGGCGGGCCCGGGCGAAACGGTCGAGTCGCTCCAGTTCGGCGGTTTGCCCGAGCAGGGCGACGGCATCGCGTACGGCGTTTTCCAGACGCTCACCAACAACACGTTCCGGCTGCCCGTTCGCTTCCTGAAGCCCTTCGACGCCACGCTGAACGTGGTGGCGCAGGGCATGAAGACCACGCGCCGCGGCGGCGCCAACACGTTCTTCAGCAGCTCGCACAGTTTTGCCGAGCGGTTGCCGCCGCTTCGGGTGGATGTGCGGCCGTTGCCGGCGGAGGGGCGTCCGGCGGATTTCTCCGGCGCGGTCGCGATGTGTTTCCGGCTGACTCAGACCGTGGAGCCCGCGCGCGTCCATCCCGGCGATCTCGTGACGATCACGTACCGTCTGGTTTTCGACGGCTATTTCCCAACCAACGTCCTGCCGCGTCTGACGGACGCGCCGGATGCGTTGAAGCAATATGAGATCAAGGAGACGGCGCGTACGCAGTCGTCCGTCACATGGCAGCAGATGGCGGTGCCGCAGACGGTCGCCGCCAACCGTACGCCCGCTGCCGCGCTCGACTGGTACGACCTGTCGTCGAAGCGGTACGCGGCCGCAACGGCGCCGGCGCGGCGGCTGCAGTTCGTGTCGCAGACGGCGGCTTCCACGCAGAACGCCGCCGTGCTGGTGGGCGGCTCGGAAGACGCGGCGAATATTCCCGCAGGCGGACACGCCGTGGTGCTCCGGTTTGCGCCGTCGGACGCGTCACCCGTGGTGGCCACGCTGCCGCCCGGAACGCCGCTCGAGGAATTGCATCGCACGGACCGCGGCTGGCGGCGGGTTTCTGCTGCCGCGGCGGTGGGATGGACGAAGTGAGTTTGAAAGTTGAAGGTTGAAAGGTGAAGGAGAAACGGCAATGACGAAAACGGGATTGGCGACGATGCTGCTTTTGGCGGGATGTGCGACGGTTGAACCGTGCGCCCCCGAGATGGTCGAATTGTTCAACGGCAAGGACTTGTCCGGCTGGACGGCGGTCGCCGACCAGGATGTGACGGGCGGCTACGCCGCCACGGAGCCCACATGGGCCGTGGTGAACGGTGCCATTCGCTCAACCGGCACGCCGTTCGGCTATCTGCGCACGAAGCGGACCGATTTCGCGAACGGCAAGCTGCACGTGGAATACCGCTGGTGGCGCAAGACGGAGAAACCCAACTCGGGCGTCTTCGTGCGCATCGGCGCCGAACACGGCACGTTCTTGCCCACATGCTACGAGAACCAGCTGTGCCTCGGTTCGGCCGGCGACGTGCTGGGCTTGGCGGGCGCGCCGCTTGCGGGCTCCGAGCCGCGCGACGCGTTCACGCCGACGAAGCCGCTTTCGGGCATCAGCCGCGCGGCGAAACGCCACGAATCGTCCGAAAAGCCGTTCGGCGAATGGAACGTGCTCGAGGTCGATCTTGACGGCGACGTGCTCGTGAACCGCGTCAACGGCGTCGAGCAGAATCGCGTGAAGGTCCTCGGGAACAAGCGGGGCGCCATCGCGCTGCAGGCCGAAGGCGGAGCCGTCGAATTCCGCAATGTCTGGTTCAAGTCCGGGTGCCGTTGATCGGGTCGCCCGTTTGAGAAAGGAGAATGACATGAAGCGCGTGTTGTTGTCGTTTGCGGTGATCGCGGCCGGCGTTTGGGCGGGCTCTGCCGCCGAGGATGCGTCCAAGGAATCCGCTGGGGCGGCGGACGGCGATTTCGCGTCGCGATCGTTCGTGCTCAAGTACGCGAAGGCGACGGAAGTCGCCGATTCGCTCAACCAGCTCTGTCGCCAGCTGAAGGTGAACGAAGCGGCGGTGGCATTCCCCGAGGCGCACAGCGTGGCGGTGGCGGCGCCGGCCAAGATCGTCGAGGCCTGCGAGAAGATCGTCAAGGACGTCGACCGCAAGCCGCAGCAGGTCTATGTCGAGGCGCGTTTCCTGGATCTGCTGGCGACCGACATTGAAAAGCTGGGCATCACCTGGGGCATGTTCAACGACATGTCCGTGTCGGGTTCGATGCAGGCCGGGTTTGGCGGCGCCAAGCTGCCAAACGGGAGCGCGAATGATCTGCTGTACAAGGGTGCGAGTTCGGAGCTTTCGATGAACGGCATCGGCGGCAATCCCCGAGGGCATTTCTACCAGGGTACGCTGAGTGCCTCCGAGCTGTCCGTCATGCTCAATGCGATCCGTCTCAACAACGACAACCGCATGTTCGCCAATCCGCGTGTGGTGGTGGCGAGCGGCAAGACGGCCACCGTGGACATCACCACGAAACGGCCGAACGTGATCATGTCCGCCAAGCGGACGGTGGACGGTAACAACAACAGCATGGACGTCGACGCGAAGCTGCAGGTCATCCCCGGTAAGGACAAGCTGATGTTCGCCGACGAATCGTTCTTCTGGTGGGGAACAGGTCTTCGGGTGGAACCGTATGTGGCCGAGGACGGCATCATCTCCGCGAAAATCGTGCCGAATGTGAGCGAACTCAGCAGCATCTCGTCGCAGGGCGAAGGACCCTATGTGGTTGCCGGCACCGAAGACGACGACATTCCCGCTTCCAAATTTCCGATCATCGACGTCAAGCGCATCGAGACGGAGTTCTCCCTCAAGTCGGGCGAGACGGCCGTCATCGGCGGCCTTTCCAAAACGGAGTTCGTGGAGATCGAAACGGGCATACCCTATCTGTGGAAGATACCGTGGATCGGTCCGTACCTCTTCGGTTCAACCCAGAAGGAGCGTCGGCAGCGCGAGATCGTGGTGCTGGTGACGATGGGTCTCGTCGATCCCGAGAAGCCCGACAGGAAGGCCGGGCTTCCGAAAAACGCCGTCATGTCGCGCGAATACGTGAACGGCGTCAACAAGGAACCGGGCGATTACACGCGCGAGGAGTTGATTCGCATGTACCGGCAGGACGAAAAGCCGAACGCCATTCCCCAGGAGGACGCGAAGAAGGAGGGCGCTCAGAAATGACGACTGCGATTCTGGTGTTTGCGGTGGCGGCGCAACTGGCTACGCCGTGGTGTGAAACGGGCGCGCCCGCGGACGCATGGACGGAATATCCGCGTCCGCAGATGGTGCGCGGAAACTGGACGAACCTGAACGGCCTGTGGGATTACGCGCTTGTCACGAACACGGCCGCGGGCATTCCCGTGACGCATGCGACGGGCAAGATCCGCGTGCCGTACTGCTTTGAAAGTCCGCTTTCCGGCGTGGGGCGCCTTGTCTCGCCGCAGGACCGCATGATCTACAAACGGACGCTGGAGCTGCATCCCAAGTCGGGCACGCGCATTCTGCTCAACTTCGAGGCGGTGGACTTCTCCACGCAGGTTTTCCTCAATGGCGCCGAGGTGACGGACGTGCCGCATGAGGGCGGCAATGTGCCGTTCACCGTCGATCTGACGTCGTTCGCGAAGGACGGTGCGAACGCGCTCGAAGTGCGCGTGTGGGATCCTACCGACTGGCACTACGGCGGCCGCGGCAAGCAGAGCGAGAAGCCGGCGGGCTGTTTCTACACGCGCGTATCCGGCATCTGGCAGACGGTGTGGCTCGAGGAGGTTCCCGAGGAACACGTCACCTCCTTCGCGGTGGACGTCGATCTCGACGCGGCGACGGCGACCTTCCGCGTGGAAAGCTCCAAGGCGCGCGAGGCGGCGGCGGAAATCGTCGTGACGGACGGCGAAAAGGAAATCGCGCGCGGCGTGGCCGGCAAGCCGATCAAGATCCCGGGCGCGCTCAAGCTTTGGACCCCGGACAAACCGAACCTTTACGGTTACGAAATGCGTTTGGGCTCGGACAAGACGACCGGCTACTTCGCGATGCGCAAGGCGTCCACGGTGGAGGACCGCAACGGCGACCGCCGCTTCGCGCTGAACGACGAGGTGTTCTATCCGCTCGCCACGCTCGACCAGGGTTGGTGGCCGGACGGTCTGCTCACGCCGCCGTGCGAGGCCGCGATGAAGCACGACATCCTCACGTTGAAGGCGTGCGGCTTCAACACGATGCGCAAGCACATCAAGGTCGAGCCGCGCCGCTACTATTATCTTTGCGATACGCTCGGCATGGCCGTGTTGCAGGACCTGCCCAGTGGCTTCAGGGGCAATAGCTACGACGACCAGGACTTCGCGCGGCTGCGCTATGGTTTCTCGCGCCAGGAGATGAAGGACATGATCGACGAACTGCGCAACGCGCCGTGCATCGTCATGTGGGTGCCGTACAACGAGGGATGGGGCCAGCCGGGCGCCGCGCTGACGCGCGAGATGCTCCGGTGGGTGAAGCGTTACGATCCGTCGCGCCTCGTGAATGGTCCGTCGGGCTGGAACGACTGGGAGGGCGGCTACCGTTTCAAGGACATCACGAAGGGTTGGGGCTCGGGCTTCGTCACGGGACCGACCGACTTCGACGCGGACCGCAAGCCGAGTTCGGACTCGGTGGACATGCACAAGTACCCCGGCCCCGCGATGCCGGGCGCGGGCGGCGGCCGCGTGAGCTTCCTGGGCGAATACGGCGGGCTCGGACTCAAGGTCCCGGGCCACCTTTGGAACGAATCCGGCAGCTGGGGCTATGCGTCCACGGGTTCGGTGACGAACCGTCTGGCGAACCAGGAACACTACCTGAAGCTGCTTGACCAGGTGCGGGACCTCGTCACGCACGGCCTTTCCGGGAGCGTGTACACGCAGACGACGGACGTGGAGGTCGAGATCAACGGCCTCATGACCTACGACCGCAAGGTGCTCAAGTACGATGCGCCGACGCTCAAGGCCGCGCACGACAAGGTGCTCGCGACCTCGTGGGATCTCGGGCACAAGGGCTGGAGTCCGGCGGCGGACGGCACGGTGGAGGCGGCCGGCGCGGGCATGTACCGTCTGTACGTGAAGACGGCGTCGCTCAAGGCCGGCAATCCGAAGGTGGACGGCAAGGAAATCGCGCCTGCCGCGCGCGTGCGCGACGGTGCGCGCACGTGGACATATTGCGGCGACGTCGTCTTCGCCGGCAAGACGGCCAAGGTGTCGTTCGGAGACCTGAAGGGCGTCGTGTTCATGCCCGCGGGCGACCCGATGCGTCCTCCAGAGACGCGCTGACCGGAGGATCCGGTGAGGTGTCGTGCGGCGGATGCCCTGTAACCTTGGCGCCGTCTGCGCGTAGACACGGGAAAGCGTAGGGCAGGACATGCCCGCATGACGGAGGAGCGAAGAAATGGGAGCGATTGATGTTGGAAGTTTCCGGAACGCCGCGCAAATCGTGGGCGACAACGGCCAGGTGTCGTTCGATGCGGACAAAGGCGCCATATGCTCGAGCGTGCCCGCCAAGGGCGCGCTTGGCGAATTCGAAGTGGCTCTGTCGGCTGCGGACAAGCAGCGCAATTGCGAAGTGCGCGGTTTGCTCCTGAACGCGCTTGCGCAGGACATCGGTGCGGAACGGATGGCGAGCGCGCGGATGAAGGCGTTCTTCGAAACCGTCGTCACCCGTCTCCTGGGAGACGGCAGCGTGGACGGCGATGCCGTGTGCTTCAAGCCGCTTTCCGCGCGCGACGTGCGCCAGATTTTGGACCAGACGGCGTTCATGAAGATCGTCGCCACGAACGACGCGTTCGAAAGCGAAAACGGCGCGCTCATCAAACTCGCCGCTGCGAATCTCGCCGAACTCGAACAGCTCAAAGGCCAGCCCCATGTCGACGACGACGCGGTCGATGGCGCGATCAGGGTGTTCGAAGACGCGAAGCGGCAGATATACCAGGACATCGAAAACGGCGGAAAGTCCGGCGTCAATGAACTCAAGGCGGCGTACGAGAAGTTCACCGTCGCCACGGGAAACATCCGCACGCGGGCGCAGATCGGCACATTCGAGCCGCAGTTCAAGGCCGCGATCGAGGATTTTTCCACGAAGTGGCAGACGCAGGTCGGGAACGGTTCCAAGGCTCTTGAGGACTGCGCGGCGTCCGTGAAGGAGAAATTCACCGCGCTTGCCGACCGCTTCCTGAACGAAATGCGCGGCATCGCCTTCAACGGCAGTCCGACGCCCGCGGAGTTGAAGGGCGTCCAGGCGAACCATCTGGCGGACTTCGAGGCGAAGCTTTCGCACATCCGGAACGAAGGCGAGCGTCTGCTGGGCCAGGCGAAGGCGAACGCTCCGCTCGTCGCGCGCAATGCCGACCGTCTCGCGGGCGAAATGGAGTCGTTGAACGAGACGCTCCTGAACCTGCTCGACGGCATCACGGACACGGATGCGAGATTCGCCTACGTCGACTGGTTCGACGCGACGATGGACGGCCTGAAGGGAACCGTCTCCCGGCAGCTTACGGAAAACGGCGTCGTGTCGCCCGGCACGATCCAGGACGCCGCGCGTCAGATCCGCGCCTTCACGGAACGCGTCGCCGCGAAGTTCGACGCCTTCACCGGTTCCCTTGATTCGCTGCAGGGAATACTCGGAGTCCTGACGCCGCCGAGCGTGCGGATCACGTCCGTCGACCAGGAACTGTCCGAACAGCGCCTGATGGCGTTCGGCGTCACGGCGGGCATTGGCCCCGAACTCGCGCAGCTCGATTCCACGGCGGCCAATGACATCAAGGCCCAGTTCAAGCAGTTCAACGACACCGCCAAGACCCTGTTCGGGGATTTCCAGGCCGTCGGCGACGTGGACGCCGCGCGCGCCTTCGAATCGGCCGTCAAGGCGGAGTCCGCCAAGATCGAGCAGGCCGTCGTGGCGGCGTTCAAAGCGGGCGTAGACCTTTCGGATGGCGTCGCCGCCCTGTTCGACGCCGCGCTCGGCAAACTCTCTTCGATGCATCGGCAGTTCGTCGCTTCCCATGTGGAGACGGCGTTCGCCAAGAGCGCGGACGAGAGTCTGGCGATGATCCGCGAGGCGGCCGCCAAGGCGACGAATCCCAAGGAAAAGGCCATGCTGGGCGCCGGCGCGGACGCGCTTCGCGCGCTGATCGACGACAGGAAGGCGCAACTCGTCCGGCATCAGGCGGACGGCAAGGAGGTCTCGCCATCGTCCGCCAGGGCCGTCGCCGCGGAAATCGGGGAGCTCGTGTCGACGTTCGTCGCCGACGTCCGCACGGCGGCGTCGGAGAACGCCGGGCTCAAATTCGTCAAGAACCTGGTGGGTGAAAGGCGGGGCGATCCGCAACTCGGCCAGCCAACCGCTTCATTCCAGATCCGCGGCGCGTTCGTCAATCCGTTCGCCGGGATGAACGGCGGGGCGTTCGAGTCCGTCGACGCGCTCAACGCCGCGACGGAGAGGGAAGTCGCGTTCCAGAAGATGTACGGCGGCGCGATGGACGGCGTCAACAAGCAGATCACGGCGCTGGTCGAAACCGCCATGCTTGCGCACATCGGCTCGGAGAAGTTCGTCGAGCGAAACGAAAACGGTGACTTCAACGGCCTCAACGAAGCGGGTGCGCAGCTGCTCGACAACACGGTGACCGAGGCGACCGGCAAGGTGGTGGCCCATCTGCGCGGTCTTCCGCCGTCCGACGAACCGGTGTCCGCGGCCGACGTGATGTCCCTTGTGTCCGGCATGGTGAAGACCGCCGTGGACGCTCGGCTCAACCTGAGCATGGTCGAAGAGGAGGTCGAGGAAGTCCGGCAGGAGTCCATCTATCCGAAGGGCGTCAACCTCTTCGGCGTCGACCTGGCGAAACTCACGCCGGAGCAGAAGTCGGGTCTCGGCAAGATCGCCGACATGCTTCTGGTGGATTCGGTTCGCCGGAGAATCGCCGCCGGCGAGATGACGATCGAGGACGTCCTCGCTCAGCGCACGGGCGGGTCGACGCTTGAAATGACAAGCCCGATGGTCGAGCGCTCGCTCTGGAAGGGGGACATCGATCTTGCGAATGTCTCCGGCCGGATGCGCCTCGTGATCAACCTGATGCTCAAGGGGATGTTCGCTGGCCAGCAGAGCGAGACGCAGGGCGGTTTCGGCACGACCGACATGTCGAAGATCCTGTCGGCGCTGACCGATTCCGGTCTGCCGCTGGAGGTGCTCGATGCCGTGGAAGACGATGACATTGAACGCGTCAACTTGTTCCTGGGCGCGCTCTATGCCTTGAACAACTTCAAGGGCGAGGGCATGGACGCCATGTGCCTGCGCGTGTTCGGAACGACCATGCGCGACGTCATCGAGCACGGCCTCCACGCCGATCAGGCCAATGCCATAAGGACCCGGGTCGAAAACAAGGAAGATGTGTCCGCCCATGAACTGATCCAGCTCAAGCTGTACACGGACATCCAGCATTTGACGAATTACGAGACGGAGGGCGAAGCGCACTGGCGGTCGCATTTCGACCCCTTGGCCATGGCCACGGCGCCCGAAGCGCGCGCCGTGGCGTTCGTGATGCGCCAATGCGTGCCGACGGCCGCAGAAAAGTCGGACATCCTCAAGATCCGCACGGCGCTTGCGGGGCTCGCTCCTGGCCAGAGCGCCACCGTTTCCTTCGGCGGCGTTCCGATCACATTCAGGCGGGACCAGGGAAACGGCATCAGCGCCGACGTGATGATGGTTCGGTCCGAACTCGCCTTGGACAAGGACGGCGGTGTCATCGTCAAACACGGCGGCAGCGCCACGCGTCGTCCCGTTGCGGTGGCCGTTCCGGCGGACGTCAAGGCGTTTCTCGACCAACTTGACGACACGATCGTCGGCGACGTCGCGACATACGGCGCGACCGCCGCGAAGGATGTTCTCGACAAGCAGATCGCCGCCGATCTCGACGCGCAACGCAACGCCGGAGACGCGCAACGCGACGCCGGCGGCGCGAATCCGAAGCCGTCGTCCAGCCGTTCGCGCCAGTTGGCGATGAATGTCCTGTCCAGCGCGGCCGGCCTTCGCACCGCCGACCTGAGCCAGCTCCCCACGGCGAAGATCGTCGAGCTCGCGCAGCGGGTGCTTTCGCTGCCCGGTTTTGACGATCTCGAGCCCGGGCAGCGCGCCGAAGCCGTTGCGGACGGCCTCAAGACCGACGGCGCCGTTCTGCTCAACGCCGAGGGGACGCTCGAGCTCTACGAGAAGATGGTCAACGCCACCCAGGAGATGAAACGGAAGGTGTTCGTGCCCGATCCGCCGAAGGTGCGCAAGGGCGAAACGCCCGCTCAGGCCCGCATCCGCCAGTTGCACGAATTCGCGGCCGACCTTCTCCAGCCGCACGACACCACGGGATACGACCTGGACCGCCGCAGCGGTCTTTCCGACATCGCGATCATGCGCAAATCCCTTTTGGCGCACCGCGCCGAAGTGCAGATGCTCCTGCGCGACCCCGGCCTGATCGCCACATTCGACCTGCCCGGCGACAAGGGCGTCAAGCTCACCGGCTTCAAGACCGCGCTGCAGACGCTGTCGTCGCAACTCACCGAGCTCTTCGGCAAGAGCGCGTCGATGGACGAGTTCTTCGGCAGGATCGAGCACGGCGAAGCGGACGGTTTTCTCGAAACGGCCCAGAAGGGTCTCGCCAAGGCGGCCGACGCCGCGCTGGCGAATCTGCAGGGCGCCTTCGCCGACAAGCTCAACCAGGCCTTCCGCGAGAACATGGGTTCCGCCAACGAGCCGATGTGGAAGAAGTCCCTCGACGAACTCGCCAACAGCAGCAAGATCAACGTGCAGGCCGGTTACGGCAAGTTCCTGATGTCGGTGATCGGCGAATACTTCTCGAGCATGGATCCGATCGACCGCAGCCGCATGGCGTCGCTTGTGATGCGTTTCTCCAATTCCGAGTCGACCATCGGCGACGCGCTGGGCGCGTTGCTGAAGGGCGCCGGTCCGATCCTGCAGAAGCTCATGCAGGGTCTTCCGCAGTCCACGCTGCCGGCCGACCTGCAACAGGCCGTCGCGGATCTCAAATGCAACCTCGCGCCGATTCCCGAGGACGCGGTGCGCGCGTACCTGCTCGACATGGTCGCCGAATCCGGCGGCCGCATCGAGGGCATCACCGTCACGCGTTCGCTGGGCGCGGCGTCCGTCGGTCAGGCGTTCCTGTGCCGCGTCAAGACGCCCGAACATCCGGAAGGCGAAGAGTGCGTGGTCAAGATCCTCCGTCCCGACGTGCAGAGCCGCGCCAAGCGCGAAGAGGCCTTTTTCAACGGGAAGGCCAAGGAGCTCGGTCTGGGCGGCATGCTCAAGGAACGCTTCGACCGCATCTTCGAGGAACTCGACCTCGTGGTGGAATCGCGCAACGTGAACGAAGGATCCGTGTACGATCCCGGCGCGACGCTGTATTCGGATCCCGACGTGGCGAGCATGAAGCTCTACTCGAAGGTGAATTCCACGATGAACACGCTCGTGCTGAAGAAGGCGCCCGGCGACACGTTCGACAACTACACGGCGGACATCGGCAAACGGACGGACGCGACGCTCTCGAACGCCAGGAAGGTCGTGAACGAAGACGGCAGCGTGAAGTATGTCACCACGAGTTTCGCCGAGTACGTCGTCGCGCGCCAGCGCCTGTCCGCGCTCTACGGGGAAGTGTCCAAACGTCAGGAGACGCTCGTCAAGTTCATCTCCGCGTGGACGTACGAAGCCGTGTTCGGGAAGGGGTTCTTCCACGGCGACCTGCACGCGGGCAACATCATGACGTCCGACCTCGGACTTACCGTGATCGACTACGGCAATGTGTCGCATTTCTCGCCCAAGGACCAGAAGGAGCTGATGTGCATCCTTGCCCATGTCACCGCCAAGAACCCCGAGGCGTTTCTCGACCACTTCGCCAAACTGATTCCCGCCTCGGGCAAGGCGGACTTCAAGCGGCTTCGCGCATCCCTCCAGACCGATCTCGCCGAGATCTTCTCGAAGAGCACGAACGACGACTCCGGCAAGATGTTCGTCGCGGCGCTTCAGCTCATGCAGAACACGGGCGTCGAGATTCCGGGATCGCTCTTCAATCTGATGCAGAGCATGCAGCGCCTGGACGAGTCGGTGAATCAGCTCAATGCGCAGCTCGCGGAAATCAGTTCCGCCATCGAAACGCTCGAAGTCGTGCGGCCCGACGAGGGCGCTCGGCCGATCCACTACGTGGACAAGTTCCTCATGGCGGGCGCGGACAGCCCGGAGCTGCGCACGCAACTCTCCTCCGGATCGTTCAGGATCGCAAAAGACGCGGCGAGTTCCATTTTCTCGTGTATCAACACGGAGCAGAACACGGCGCAGATCAAGGCGGACGTATTGGCGGCCTGCAAACAGGGTCCGGATGCCCTCAACGGGATGCTCGACGACCTCCTTGCGATGTTCGACGGCATCGACGTCCACGGCCAGCCCATTGACATGGTGTTGAAGGAGGTCATCGTCGGCATCGACCCGACCGTGTTCTTCGCCGAAGGCAGCGACGAACTGCAGGAGCGGTTTGCCCGGAGGATCGCCGAGGAGGTTGTCGGAAGCATCATCTCGCTCAGGGAAGTCGCCGGCACCACCGCCGAGAATCAGGCCGGAATGAAGACGCCGAAGTCCTTCGCGCGTGCGCTGGGCATCGCCGTTCTCAAGGGCAAGGACAAGCTCACGGCGAATTTCGGCTTCGGCAACTTGCGCGAGTCGGCCAATTTGCGTTCCAACATGAAGCGCGAGACCTTCATCACCGAGGTGACCAATGCGCGCCTCAACGGCAGCGAGCCGGACGAGGACGATCCCGGCGCTCCGGTCAAAGGCGCGAAACAGCGCCTCGCGGAATTCGCGGCCGACCCGGATTCGGGGCTTTTTGTGCGCGAGGTCACGCTCGCCGGCGAGGCCGGAACGAATTTCGTGTTGTCCAAACAGGTGCTCGATTCCTTCGCGAAGAAGGACTGGGCGTCGGATCCCGGGAAACGCCAGCTGGTGTTCGAGGCGTTGACGTTCAATCTCGGGAAACTGAAGCAGCACATGGAGCAGAAGGGCCTTGGACCCCGCATGGCGGCGGATCCCACGCTGATGCGGAAATACGCGAAAGCCGCTGCCATCGGTTTCTTCGCGCGCCACGCGAGCCTGGAGAAGAGCCTGATCGCGCTTTCGGACCAGGAATTCGACGCGTTGCGCACGGCCGCCGGCGACAACGCCGATCTGGTGGCGTTTCTGGACGCGCTTCGCGCCCAGCCGCCGATCAACGTCGACGAAAAGGCGATTCAGAAGGACGTGGACGAAGAATTCGCGATCTTCGGGTGAGAACGCCGCGTTTCTGTCGGGCGCTCCAATATGCTATACTGCAGACCCATTGGAGTGTCCCGATGAAAAACGTGATTCTGCTTTCGGTTTCGTTTTCGTTTTTTTGCGCTTTCGGCGCGGCGGCGCCGCGCGTGACGGGCGTGCCGCCCATCTACGCCGCGCGCGACATGTGCCGCACGGCGGATGGTGAAATCCGCCACTACGGCCGTCGCGAGATGAACGGCCGCGTCCAGCGCGTCTATGCCGCCTCGCGCGACGGCGAGAACTGGTCCGTCCACGTCGCCGACGCGCGCGATCCCGGCGCGATGGTGCAAAGCCCCTGGAGCGGCGACTGGCTCTACTTCACCGGCATGCGCCCCGTGACGCTCGTCCGGTCCAAAAAGGGCCCGGGCGATGTCGCCGCCGAGCGCGTCGAAATGCCCTGGCACGACCTCGAACTCCGCCAGATGATTCCGCTCGCCTCCCGCAAGCGCTGGGTGGCCGTGTTCAGCGACGTCCTGTGCGACAAGGAACGCGGCGGACGCTACCACGCAACCGTGTGCCTTTCCGACGACGACGGCCGCACCTGGAAGCGCGTCGATCTCGCGCCCGTGCCGGGCGTGGCGCGCCTGAGTCCCGGCGACAAGCGTCCGCACTGGTTTTCGGACGGCTGCGAACCGTCCGTGTGCGAGCTCAAGGACGGCACGCTCCGGATCGCGGTGCGCACGAGCGGCGAACACGCCGCGTTCTACGAATCGCGCGACGGCGGCGAAACGTGGAGCGTTGGCAAGCCCGACAAATCGTTCTGGCAGGCGAACACGATGCCGTACTTCTTCCGTCTGCGCGACGGGCGGCTCCTGTTCATCTGGAACAACACCGCGATGCTCCCGACGCTCGGGCTCGAGAACTACCCGGAGCTGAACGCGGGCGAGCGCTCCGGACAATGGGAGACCGTGTTCACGAACCGCGACGCGCTGCACGCCGCGATTTCGGACGACGACGGCAAGACGTGGAAGGGCTTCCGCGAACTGATCCTCAATCCCGTCCGCAACGCGAGCGACTTCCGCGAACTCGGCGCGGGGCTCGGCGAAGAGCATGACAAGAGCGTCCATCAGACGCAGGCGCTGGAGCTGGACGACGGAACCGTGCTGCTCGCGTGCGGACAGAACGCCGCCGCGCGCCGGTTCGTGAAGTTCGACCCCGACTGGCTCCTGGAAACCGCGCGCTCCGAGGACTTCAGCCGCGGGCTCGGCGCCGTGTCGCACCACCTGTTCGTGAAGTCGCTCTCCGGCGGCTGGCGCGGGCGCGACATGGGCCACTGCGCGTGGGAGCGCGTGCCCGGCGCGTTGCTCGTGCGCGAGCCCGAGACCGGTCCCGCCACGCGGCGGCAGTGTCTGCAGGTGTGCCGCATCCGCGATCCGCGCCTCGTGTCGGACCGCCAGGGCGTCGTGTGGAACTTCCCCGCCGCGCGCCGCGGCCGCGTGGCGCTCGAATGCCGCGTGGACGGCGCGGGCTTCCGGCTGTCGCTCGCGGACCACTGGTTCAACCCGTGTGACGAAGTCGCGCCCGGGCGCAGCCCGTTCACCCGCGCGCTCACGGCGGCGGATTTGCCCGCGGGCCAATGGCACCGGCTCGTCGTTTCCTGGGACGAGGACGCGGGCGTCGGGTTCGTGTCCGTGGACGGCGTCCACATGGCGTCGCAGGAGCTGACGGGCTGCCCGAAGTTCGGGCTTTCGTATTTGCACATTCAGGCGCTCGCCGACGGCGCGGACGAACAGGGCGCGTATTTCCGGTCCTTCGACATGACGGCGCTGCCGCGCCTCGCGCCGTCCGTGACGGTGCTCGACGCCGCGACGGGCGAACGCGCGCACGACGTGAAGGCGTCGCTCGCGGGCGTCGACGCGGACACGTGGTCCGTTCAGCTGGCGTCCGCGACCACCAACGACCGCGCGCTCGCGGTGCGCGTCGCGTGGCCGGTTCCGGGCCGGGGCGCGATCACATGGCGCCTGTCGCCGGTCGGCGCCGAAACATTCGCCGCTCCACAAGGGGGGCACGCCGCTCCGCAAGGGGGGCACGCCACTCCACAAG
>DCIH01000044.1:33218-45785 GCA_002317575.1 Verrucomicrobia bacterium UBA1731
CTCCACAAGGGGGGCACGCCACTCCGCTGGCGTGCCCAAGCTCGACATTGTCTGGAAATTGTCCCGATAATGGTGGCGTCGGCGGAGCGACGCCACCCCCTGGTGAAGCAGGCCGTTGTGGCGTCGGCGGAGCGACGCCACCCCCTGGTGAAGCAGGCCGTTGTGGCGTCGGCGCCCCTGTGTACGGACGGGGCGAGGTGGCCAAGTGGCCGCTCGCCGTCGCGGAGGCGGACGGCAAGGCGTTCGCGCTTGCGTTCGATCCATACCATCCCGCGGTGGCGCGCTTCGGGTGCGATCCCGCCGCGCGCACCGCCTTCGCCGACTTCGACGTGGCGCTCACGCGCGAGGTTCCGCGCGCGGAGCTGCGCGTGGCGCGCTTCGAGGCGCCGCGCGGTTTCCGCGGCGCGATGGCGGACTGGCGCGCGAAGCATGCGGACCTCTTCCGCGTGCGCGTCGAGAAGTGGGGCATCTGGATGCCGTTCGCGAAGATCAGCGAGGTCGCGGGCTGGGAGGACTTCGGTTTCGCGTACAAGGAAGGGGACAACGAACCGGACTGGGACGATGCGCACGGCGTGTACACATTCCACTACACGGAACCGTGCACCTACTGGATGGGAATGGACGGCCCCACCAATTCCTACACGCTCGCGGATTGCGTGCGCAAGGCGAAGGCCGACTGCGCGCGGCTGCGCGCGCTCGAGGAGCTGCCGCAGGACCGCGGTTCGCGGTTGGGCGCCGCATGGGCGGACGCGGTCATCCACGACGCGGACGGCAACCCCGTGGGATCCATCCACGATCTGCCGTGGTGCCGCGGCGCGGTGTGGTGCTACAACTCCGCGCCCGACCAGCCGGGCCCGTGGCGCGCGTGGGACGCGCACTTCCCGCCCAAGGCGTTCGAGGCGCGCCACGCGAAGCCGTTCCCGCAGGGCGTGGACGGCGAATACGTGGATTCCGCCGAACTGTACGTGACGGTGCCGCTCGATTTCAACCGCGCGCATTTCGCGGGGATGAAGACGCCCCTCACCTGGGACGCGAAGACGAAGCGTCCGGCGATTTTCAAGGGCATGATCGCGTACGAGTACGTCCGGCGCACGGCGGAACGCGTGCACGCGCGCGGACGGCTCTCGATGGCGAACGGCACGCCGCTGAAGTGGTGGTTCCTCGCGCCGTGGCTCGACGTGCTCGGCAGCGAAACCGACTGGTGCGACTGGCGGAACGGCAAGCGCGCGTGGACGCCGCCGAGCGAAGAGGAGTTCCTGCTTTGGCGCGAGATGGCGGGCTTGAAGCCGTTCTGCTTCCTGATGAACACGGACTTCTCGTTCCTGGGGGACGACGGCGTGCGCAAGTTCTTCGAGCGCTCGCTCGCGTACGGCGTGTTTCCGGGGTTCTTCAGCGCGGACGCGGCGACGAGCCAGTATTTCAAGAACGCGGCGCTGTACAACCGGGACCGTCCGCTCTTCAAAAAGTACCTGCCGATCGCGCGCGAACTCGCGGACGCCGGCTGGCGCGACGTGAACCAGGTGCTCGCCGCGGACGATCCGGAAATCGTCTGCGAGCAGTTCGGCGCACGCGGCGGCACATGCTTCGCGACGGTGTTCAACCCCGCGTCCGAGGCGCGCACGGTGATGTTGCGCCGCACGGACGGTGCGCTTAGCCCAACATCCGAGCGCGTCACGGGCGAGACGTGGACGTGGCGGGCGGAAAAGGATGGCCCCGCTGCCACGGCGACGGTCAAGGTCGTCCTCCCGCCGGAAACGCTCCGCGTCGTCGCGTTCTGAACGGCAGGTGTGAAATCGTGTAACCTTTCCGCATCTCGTCCGTATGCGAGGCGGATTATTTTCAGGAGAAACGGTCATGGTCAATCTGAACAGCTGGAGCAACGCGCTGCAGGGCGCGCAACAGAACCAGAACGTGCAGCTCGGCGCGATGCCGCAGGAGGGCGGCAAGGTCGAGGGCGGCAACCTCGGCGGTCGCGCGATTCAACTCGTGCCGTCGGACAAGTCGTCCGTGCAGGCCAACCGCGAGACGCGCGAGAAGCTGTTCCAGGCGCTTCAGGGCGGAGTGGGCACGTCCAAGGCCGAGCAGGAATTCATCGAGAAGACGCGCCAGGATCTCGGGCTCGACGCAAAGGGCAAGGCCACGGGCGACCAGGGTCTGAAGGCGCTTGAAGCGCGCACCATCGTGAACCTGGGCCGCGCGCAGGAGAAGAACGTTTCCGCCATGCTGGACAAGTCGATGAACGCCATCCGCAGTCGCGTGCCGGCGAATGTGATCAATGCGCTCAAGACGACGATCCTCCAGCAGGCGAACCATCCCGACGTGATCGCGTTCCTGGACAAGTACGGTTCCGGTCAGCGCGATCTGAAGACGCTGCAGCGCGTGTACGATCTGGCGCTCGAGCTGAACCAGGGCGACCGCATGACGCAGGCGTACATGCGGGGTTTCCGCGGTACCGAGCGCTGCTCGCAACAGCCGCTTGTGAATACGGCGGACGTCGAACTCGCCGAACAGCAGGCGCAGAGCATGCGCGAGGAGCAGCTGGCGAGCGACAACGGGCCCGAGAAGAAGGAGGATGTCGTCCGTCAAGATCTTGACATAAACAAGGATCTGAAAAGCGGCATGGGCAATTCGAACATCAAAGATCCCTTGTTCGGCATGACGGAAATGAAGGACATGTCGTCCGAATTGGAGGACCCCAAGGAGGAACCCGTGCAGAAGCCGATCGACAGCGGGGCGTTCAAGAAAATCGGCGGATCCGGTTTGAAAAGCAAAACGGGCGTGATGAGCCGCAAGGAAATCCTGGGCGAGGGCGCGAAGTCCAGCACCAGCGTGATGAGCCGCAAGGAAATCCTGTCCAAGTTCGAGGTGGAGGCGCCCAAGGAGGAGCCCAAGGATGTGCCCAAGGATGAGCCTAAAGATGTGTCCAAGGAGGCGCCCAAGGGGGAACTCGAGCAGAAGCCGATCAATGAAAAGTCGCCGGAGAAAATAGATGTTCCCGTCGACAAGAAGGAGGAGCAGCCCGTCGAAGACCTGAAGGACGTTGACAAGAAGGATGTTGACAAGAAGGCCGTCGACGAGAGCGCTCACCAGAGCTTGAAAGACCTCAGGGAGATTATGGCGAAAATGAAGGCCGACGTGAAGGAGGCCAGGGCGAAGTACGAGGACGTGGAGAAACGACACGCCGTTTTGAAGCAAGAGGTCCTGTCGGAGATGAGGCGAGTCGGTGGAAAGGGTAAATTGTCCAAGGAAACGAGGGAAAACTTCGCCGTAAGCAGGAAGCAGTGCAAGGTACAGCGCGAAGCCCTGCTTGCGATTTTGAAAAGGAACGATGTATTCGTGAAGACGATGGAGCCGATGATCAAGAAGACGCTTGATGACGCCGGCGTTGAATGGGTGCCGAAGGCCAAGAGAAACGGAATCGGAAAAGAGCAGCCCGAAGTCAAGGTCGGTTCCGATTCCCAGCCCGAAAGCAGAAATGTCAACGCCGATGCGGACCTCGATGTCGGCGACAGCCGGAAGCCCGAGGAGACCGTCGTTCGGCAAGGCGAGGTTTCGGACAAACCCCTGGACGATGAGCTGTTGGAGATGGAGCGGGAAGTCGAAGCCGAAGGCCTCGGGGAAGAGGACAGGAAAGAACTCGAGGAAATCGACAAAGAAGTCAATTTGCTCAAAGAGCGCGCCGAATCGGAGAGGCGTGACCTTGAACTGCAAAACAAAAAGGTGATGGCGGAACACCAGGTGTTCATGGCGCAACAGCAGCATGACATGGAACAGTTCACCGACGCTTTGAACCAGTTCAACGCCAAGCAATAGCAGGACGTTCGCCCTCTTGTTTCCCGCAACGTGGTACAATGTCCCGAAATCTGAAAGGACTTCGGGATGTCGATGACGAAAAACGGTTTTCTCGCGTGCGCGGTCGCCGCGCTGTCTTTTGCGTCGGTTTGGGCGGACGGCCTGGTGCCGGCGATCGAACGGTTCAAGCCGGGCGTGGTGGAGACGCAGGCGCTGGCGCGTCCGGACGCGCAGTTCGGCTACTTGCACGACAACGCGATCTTCGCGTTCAAGGGACGGCTCTGGGCGGCCTGGTACAACTGTCCGAAAAGCGAGATGATCGGAAACTCCGTCATCCGCGGCCGCTGGTCGGACGACGCCGGCAAGACGTGGAGCTCGATCAAGCTTTTCGTGGGCGACCCGAACGGCAAGCCCGACGAGGCGGCCGGCAAATTCATGTACGTGCCGCCGGCCTTCGGTTCGGACGGCAAGGACCTCTTCCTCTTCGCGTCGCGGATGGTCGGTCCCGACATCGTGCGCGACTGCGAAATCTTCAAGTGGAATCCCGCCACGGAGTCGTTCGCGTCCGTCGGGCTCATGGGCGCGGACTTCATCCCGAACGCGGCCATGCAGGCGCGCACGGACGGCAAATGGATGATCCCCGGGCGCCGTTACGCGGCGCGCACCTCGGAGCGCTGGGCGAAGAGCCGTCCGACGCTCGCGATCAGCGAAACGGCCGACCCTGCGGGCAAGTGGCGCTTCGTCGACGTGTCGGACGAATTCGTTCCCGGCACGAAACAGACGTACCAGTGTTCCGAGCCCGGCCTGATCGCCGAGGGCAAGCGTCTCACGGCGTTCGTGCGCTGCTCGGACTACGGCGCGCCCGGCGGCTGCGGCCTGCGCGTCCACGAGTCGCTGGACGAGGGCGAGACGTGGAAACTGTTGCCGAATCTGCCGTTTCGCGTGACGCCCGCGAAACCTGCCGCGGGGCTCCTTTCGGACGGCCGCCGCTATCTGATCGCGAACACGAAGGAGGACGGCGGACAGTACGGCCGCCGCACGCTCGTCATCTGGTTGAGCGAGAAGGGCAAACGTGCGTTCACGCGCGCGTTCTACGTGCAGCAGGGGAATTGCCCCGAAGCGAACCTCAAGCACGAATGGTGTTACCCCGCGGTGTGCGAATTCAAGGGCAAGCTCTACGTGCTGTGCTCCACGTCCACGGATGTGAACGTGAAGAACACCTCGGGCCTCACGGTCATTCCGATCGCCGCGTTCGACGATCCGAACGCGGTCGAGCGCGCGCGCACCGTGGGCCTGCGCACGAATCAGCTGCGCGAGCCGTTTGGCGTGGTGGCGCCGCCGACGTTCTCCTGGAAGCTGGACGGCAACGCGCCCGGGCTTGCGCAGGGGGCGTATCGCGTGACCGTTCGCGAACGGGATGCGCAGACGCCCGCGTGGGATTCCGGTTGGGTTATGTCCGCCGATTCGCTGGGCATCCGCTACGCGGGCCCGGCGCTCAAGAGCGCCGCGCACTACGTTTGGTCCGTGCGCGTGCGGTTGGCGTCCGGCGAAGAACTCGCGCCCGCGACGGCGTCGTTTTCGACGGGATTGTGGGACAAGGACGCCTGGAAGGACGCGAAGTTCGTGACGGTGGCGGCGAAGCGCGGCGACGCCGAGCCGGACACCACGGTGGTGGTGAAGACGCTCGCGAACGAGAAAGAAGTCCGCGAAGCGTGGTGGTTCGTGTCCGCGATGGGCGTGGGCGAGTTCTACCTCAACGGCGCGGAAGTGGGCGCGAACGAAAAGCTGAAGCCCGGCTACACGACGCTCGAACACGGCCGCCACTACTATTCCTACGACGTCACGGCGCTCTTCGACAAGGCGGCCGGCGCGAAGAACGTGCTGTGCGCCGAAGTGGTGAGCACGTGGTGGACGCGGATGTGTCCGTGGACGCTGCCGCCGAACGAAAACGCGTTCGGGTGCATTCTGCTGCTCCGGTACGCGGACGGCACCGAAGCGCGCGTCGTCACCGACGCGTCGTGGCAGGCCGCGTACGCGGGCTCGGTGCGGGAAGCGTCCCTCTTCGGCGGCGAAACGTACGACGCGCGTGTGGCGACGCCATGGCGCAAGGCCGGCGCGCCGGCCGACTGGAAGCCCGCGCGCCAGACGCACTTCGCGTGGGCGCGCGGCGAGATGCGTCCGTTGACGGGTCCGGCGATCGTCTGGCGCGAGGACCTGAAGCACGGCTGCGCGGACTGCTGGACATGGTCCGACAAGGACGTGACGGGCTACGTCACGAACGCGGCGGCGGGCAAGGTCGTCTCCTACGGCAAGATCGGAAAGCGCGCGAAGTCGCTCAGGATCGGGCCGGGCGAGGAGATCGTGTTCGACTTCGCGCAGAACCACGCGGCCGTCCCCGAGATGATCTGGAAGGGCGCCGCGGGAACGCGCGCGACGCTGCGATTCGGCGAGATGCTGAACGACGCGAACGGCGAGACGGCGCGCGGCAACGACGGTCCCGCGGGCAGCGTCTATCTCGCGAACCTGCGCAGCGCGAAGGCGCGCGTCGAGTACGTGTTCGCGGGAACGGGCGCGGAGACGTACGTGCCCGCGCGCACGTTCTTCGGCTACCGCTACATGTCCGTGCGGGCGGACGGTCCGATCGAGGTCGTGTCCGCGCAGGCGATTCCCGTAACGTCCGTCGCGCAGGCGGACGAAACGGGCTCGTTCACGACGGGCGACAGGGACGTGAACAAGCTCGTGTCGAACGTCCTCTGGGGACAGCGTTCCAACTACCTTTCCGTGCCCACGGACTGTCCGCAGCGCGACGAGCGCCAGGGCTGGAGCGGCGACACGCAGGTGTTCGCGGCGACGGGCGCGTACAACGCGAACACGTACGGATTCCTTTCGAAGTGGATGGAGGACGCGGTCGATTCGTCGCTGCCCACGGGCGCGTTCCCGTTCGTGGCGCCGTTCCCGCCCGCGAAGCACCTCGGGCCGTCCACCGGCTGGTCGGACGCCGGCATCGTGGTGCCGCACGTGATGTACCGCATGTTCGGCGACAAGACGATTCTCGAGAAGAACTTCGCGGCGATGGACAGGTTCCTGAAGCTCGTCGCGCAGGATCCCGTGCCGCACGACCCCGTGCCCGACTTCGGCGACTGGCTGTCGCTCGCGAACAACGGCGACGATCTGAAGCACTGCCTCTCGCATGCGTACCTCGTGTGGGATGCGATGATGATGCAGGACGCCGCCCGCGCCCTCGGGAAGGATCTCGCGCCGTACGCGGAGATCGAGCGCCAGGCGCGCGCGATGTTCAAGGCGAAGTTCCTGGACGCGAACGGCGAACTGGTCGAGAAGTGCCGCTGGCAGACATGCTATGCGTACGCGATCGTGCTCGATCTCGTGGAAGGCGCCGGCCGCGCGAAGACGGTGGCCGCGTTCGTCGCGGACGTGGAGAAGCACGGCGGCAAACTGCAGACGGGCTTTTTGGGAACGCCGTTCCTCCTGCCCGCGCTCACGGCGTGCGGCCGCACGGATCTCGCGTACGCGACCTTGTTGCAGCACGGGTTCCCGGGCTGGCTCTATTCCGTCGACCAAGGCGCCACCACGATCTGGGAGCGCTGGAATTCGTACACCAAGGACAAGGGCTTCGGCGACGTGGGGATGAACAGCTTCAACCACTACGCGTACGGGTGCGTGCTCCAGTGGCTGTACGAAACGGCGGCGGGGATTCGTCCGGATGTCACGCGGCCCGGCTTCAGGCACTTCTTCCTCGAGCCGCATCCGGACAGGCGCCTCGGCCGCGTCGAGGCGAACTACGATTCGCCGATGGGCAAGATCGCGAGCGCCTGGGAGTGCCTCGCGGACGGCGGCGTCCAGTACCGCGTCCGCGTGCCGGCGAACACCACGGCGACGTTGATGTTGCCGGGCGAAGCCCCGAAGACGCTCGCGCCCGGTTCCTACGTGTTCACGCGCTGATGCGCCCTGATGACCTGGACCTCCTGGATACTGGCGAGCGCGCTTTTCCTGGCGCTGTACGATCTCGCGAAGAAGGCGAGCGTCCGCGAGAACGCGGTGCTGCCCGTCCTGTTGTTCGCGACGCTCTTCGGCACGGCCGCGTACGTCCTGGGGCTCGCGGTTTCGGGGCGTCTCGCGTGCGTCGCGGCCGTGGACGGCCGCATCCTCGCGTTGGCGGCGTCGAAGGCGCTCATCGTGGCGGTGTCGTGGATCTTCACCTTTTGCGCGCTGCGGACGCTGCCCATCTCCATCGCGACGCCGATCCGCGCGAGCGCGCCGGCGCTCGTCTTTCTGGTGGCGTTGCCGCTCTACGGCGAGCGTCCGACGCTGTTGCAGGGACTGGGCATGCTCTCGGTGTTCACGGGCTATTTCGCCTTCTCGTGGGCGGGCAAGCACGAGGGGATCGACTTTTTCCGGAACCGGGCCGTGTGGTGCGCGTTCGCGGGCGCGCTCTGTTCGGCGGTGTCCGCGCTGTGGGACAAGTACGTGTTTCAGGTGGCGGCCGCGCCCGTCGAAGCGATGCAGTTCTGGTTCCAGATCGGTCTCGTGGCCGTGTACGGCGGCTTGCTCGCGGCGACGTGGGCGTGGCGGCGAGCATCCGGGGAGGGACGCGAAGAGGGTCGGGCGGACGGCTTCGCAAAGGGGTCGCGCCGCTCCGCCGGCGCGACAAACTCGACGGTTTCCGGGATTTGCCGAACTGGTGACGCCGGCGGAGCGGCGTCACCCCCTGGGGGAGCCGCCCCGCGTCTGTTCCAATGGCGGTGGACGATTCCGTTCGTGGGCGTGTTCCTCGTGTGCGCCGACTGGCTCTACTTCACGGGCATCGCGGGGGAGGGCGTTCCGATTTCGACGGCATCGCTCCTTCGGCGCGTATCGGTGGTGGTGACATTCGTCCTCGGCGCGAAGTTCTTCCACGAAACGAACCTGCTCCGCAAGGGCCTCGCCCTCGCCGCGATCCTCGTCGGCGTCGCACTCATCGTGAACCGCTGAGCGCCTCGCCGTGCAAGGTGGCGTCGCCTGTGGTCAATTTGGGGACAGTCCCCGTAAAGCGAATAATTGGGGGACAGTCCCCGCAAAGCGAATAATTTCGCTTGTAATTTCGATTATCTTTGCAGCTACGGTGCCAGAATTCAAATCTGCCGTGGCGTGGAGCGTTGCGATCGGCTTTGCAAAATCCAGAAAATTGATTTAATGCCGATGAAATCTAATGGTGGAAATTTTTGCGTGTAGAAATGCAAAAAAAATGGCGAATACGGGATGAAACGAGCGATTTCGCAAGGGGACGATGATCCGTGACGTTGACAAGAGCGCTGCCGGATCGGGTGCCTCTGCGCGGTGCGGGAAGATTATCGTGTCAGCTGGCCGGGTTGGCTGCCGCTGTAGCGGATCGCCGCCGGGTCTTTACCGCAAATCGCCGCCGCGACCGCGTTGATGCCGAAGCAACGCTCGCGGGTGAGCTTGTCGTGTTTCGAAATCTGGGGAAAGGGCGAGAGCATCAGCAACTTGCCGGCGGCGCAGGCGTCGAAGTAGGCGCCGCTCGGCTTGAAGTAGGGGCCGAATCCGCGCGGCACGATGGCGATCAGCGGCAGGCCCGCCTCGCGCACGGCGCGCGCGACGGCCTGCTCGCCCGGCGAAATGCAGCCGGAGACGATGGCGCCGCCGCGGTTGCCGAAAAGCAGGGCCTCGCCGATCTTGGCCTCGATTTCGCCGGGGGTCGCGCGCCGCGAGATCTGGATGAGCAGCTTGTTGGGCAGCTCGGCGAGAAAGGCGTTGCCGATGGCGTCGCACATCGGCGCGCCGTGCGCGCCTGGCATGACCCCAGCGCCGTGCGCGCCTGGCATGACCCCAGCGCCGTGCGCGCCTGGCATGGCCCCGTTGGGTGCGGCCGCGCACTCCCCGAGTGCGCTTTCGATCAGGGTGCTGAAATCGAGCGAGCGGGTGACCTTGAAAAGATCGGGGTTTTGCATCACGGCCCAGCGACGCTCGGCGTTGCGTAGTACATAGCGCGTCATCGCCTTGAGCTGGCCTTTGCCGAAAAGGATCGTGTCGTAAAGCCCCGGAAACCAGAAAGTCGCTGAGCCGTCGATGAGGATCGGCGCGCCCCCGGCGAGCGCGAGATTGGCTTTTGTGCAGGCGATCTTGAAACTGCGTATGACCTCGCCCAGGGGCGAGGAAAGGCGCTCGTGCACCCAGATGATGCCATGGAAGTGCTCGGGCATGACGGCGAACTGGCACGGCTCAACCTGGGGAAACACGCGGCCGAGATCTTTCCATGCGCGGGCTACGGCTGCGCCGAGCGGCGAGGGGACGAGCCTGCCATCGGCGATTTCGCCCAGAATAGGCCGACGCCGCTTTACGACGAGCGTGATCATGTAGAACCACGGCTTGCAATAATCCCAGCCGGGCAGGCGAATGCCCGCCTTGAGATGGCCATTTTTGTCGCGCTCGCGCACCATGGGCGGTAGTGTATCATTTTGCGCGCGGTGCGCGCAAGGCGAGACCCCAGCGCCAGGCGTCAGCGTTTTTCGATGAGGAAGACCTTGTCGCCGACGCGGCAACGGGGGGCGGGGAAGGTGACCCAGTTGCCGCGCTCGGCGATTTCCAGGATTTCGTCGTCGCGGCGGAGGGAGGCGATCTCGCACGCCTGCACGCCCGTGGTGGGCCCGTGGATCTGGACGGGGTCGCCCACTTTGATCGCCGCGTCCTGGATCTGCACCTGCGCGATGCCGGCCTTGAGGAAGTAGTCGATCACCACGCCCACGTGCTTCTTCACCTGCGTCGCGCTCGAGTTCTGCACGTCCGTGAACTGGTCCTTGCCGGGACGGCCGAAGTAGAGCCCGCACGAGAATTCGCGGTGGAACACCGTTTTCACCGATTCGACGAGTTCGTCCGCGAGAGCCGGCGTGAACGCGCCCGCGGCCACGGCGTCCACCGCGCGGCGGTAGGCGGCCACCACCGTTTTCACGTATTCCGGGTTGCGGGCGCGGCCCTCGATCTTGAAGCTCGCGATGCCGGCGGCCATCAGCTTGTCCACGAACGGGAGCGAACAGAGGTCCTTGGCCGAGAGTACGGTGTGGGGCGTCACGGTGAAGGCGGTGTCCGACTCGTGGACCGGGTGGCCCTGGTCGTCCGTGAAGAAGTCGACCGCCTTCACCAGGAACGCGCGGCGGCAGGGCTGGTGGCATTCGCCGCGGCAGGCGCTGGCGCCGAAGGCCTCGTGGCTCATGAAACAGCGGCCGGATTCGGCCACGCACTGCGCGCCGTGGACGAAGCACTCGATCTCCGTTCCGGGCACGGCGGCGACGATACGCGCGACTTCGTCGAGCGTGCATTCGCGCGCGAGCACGACGCGCTCCGCGCCCTGCGAGGCGAGGAACCGGACGGCGGCGGAATTGGAGGTGCTCATCTGGGTGGAGCAGTGGAAGGGAACGCCGTGCTTTTGGCAGCGCGCGATGACGCCCCAGTCGGAGACGATGAAGGCGTCCACGTGCGGCTTCGCCGCGCGGATGAGCTCGTCCACGGCGTCGAATTCGTCCTCGTACACGATCGTGTTCAGCGCGAGGTAGCGCTTGACGCCGCGCGCGCGGCAGCGCGCGGCGATCTCCGGGAGGTCTTCGCGCCGGAAGTTGACGCTCGCGCGGGCGCGCATGTTGAACGCGTCGAGCCCGAAGTAGACGGCGTCCGCGCCCGCGTCGAGCGCGGCCTGCAGGGACGTGAAATCGCCCGCGGGCGCCAAAATCTCCGGTTTCTTCATGTTCATGCGCGATCCTCGTGCTTCTTTTTTCGGGTGCGGATTATACCACGTAACGTGGTATACTTATGGGCCTCATGAACGAACAAAACCGCGAGATGCCGCTGCCTTTGCCGACCATTCGGCGCTATCCCCTGTATCTGCGCTGCATCCGCGACATGATCGCCGCCGGCGATCTGCACGTCTCCAGCGCCGTGGTGGCGGAAAGGCTCGGGCTCGACCCCGTGCTCACGCGCAAGGACCTCGCGATGTCCGGCGTCGTGGGGCGTCCGCGCCGCGGCTACCCCGCGCACGAACTCCAGCACGCGCTCAACCACGCGCTCGGCTGGGACAACGCGACGGACGCGGTGCTCGTGGGCGCCGGTTCCCTCGGCTGCGCGCTTCTGGGCTACACGGGTTTCGAGGAGCAGAACCTCAACATCGCCGCCGCGTGCGACGCGGATCCCAAGGTCGTCGGCCAGTGTCCGCATGGCGTGAAGGTGCGTCCGATGGCGGATCTGCCCGAGCTCGTCAAGACGCTCAAGATCGGCATCGGCATCCTCACGGTGCCGAACGCGGCCGCGCAGGCGTGCGCCGACCAGCTGGTGGCGGCGGGCATCCGCGGCATCTGGAATTTCGCGGCCGTGCAGCTCGCGGTGCCCAAGGACGTGATGGTGCAGAACATGGATCTGGCGGAGTCGCTCGCGGTGCTGTCGCACGCGATCGCGCGGAGGAGGGGTTGAAGGGTGAAGGGGCGGCGTCCGCGGCGCGGCCGCCCTACCAGCGCGCCAACTCAGGTAGGGCGGGCGCGCCGCGCACGCCGCAGTTGAGAGTTGTAGGGGCGCCTCTGCGCAGTTCGGGACGAACTGCTCTACGGTGAGGGGTTGCGGGAACAGGTTTTTTTGAAACACAAAGGAGAAAGTGATGGTGTGCCAAGCGAAGCTTGGCTGGACTTGTAGAATGAAAGGAATCTACTCAACAAAGATAATGGCATGTTGATAGGAGTGCTGGCTGTGCGGAGGGCGACCGACGCGCAGAAGCCCAGC
>DCIH01000054.1 GCA_002317575.1 Verrucomicrobia bacterium UBA1731
CCCTGGGAACCTTCCTTGAAAGCATACGAAAAGAGCGCCAGAAGGCCCGAAATGGCGACGGCCACGATGCCGAGCGCCATCACCACCTCGGCCAGCGAGAAACCGGATCTGGAATGCGCGCGCTTCATGTCACAGATTCCTCGTGGTCAAGGCCGATTCGCCCACCTTGCGCAATTCCGCGTTTGAGCCCGACACGGCGCGGATGGCGTGGACGAGCACGGAATCCTCGAGCTTCGTCTGCGTGTCGTCGGGATCGAACACGATCGACTTCACGAAACGGACGGGGTCCTTGGCGGACGTCGGCAGATCGTTCTTGGTGCCGAACACGTAGCCGTTCGGCATCACCGTCTCCTTGAACGGAAACGCGTAGACGTCGCCCGCACGCCACTGGATGCCGTTGTCGTCGACGACCTTGAAGCACACGTTCGGAATCTGCCGGATCGGGGTCTTGCCGTCCGGCTGCGTGGGCTGCTCGAAATGGAAGTCCTCCACGGGGTCGAGGTCGGGGCCGACGACGGCGGCCATGAGCACCTTGGAACAGGGCAGCTTCTTGCCGCCCCCTTTCGCGTCGTCGAGCGTGGTCAGCTTGAAAAGCCGCATTTTCTGGGCGAAGCCCGTCGCGTACCGGCCGGACGTCTTGGCGTCGGGGTTGCGCACCGTGGGGTCGGTGGAATCCTTGACCTCGAACTCCTGCTCCAGGTCGTTGCATTCGTCGGCCAGATAGTTTCCCAACACGCGCGTGAAGCGCCCGACGCCGCGCACCGCCACGGCCTCGCCGTGCACCATGTAGTCGACCTGTTTGCCGGGCGTGTCGTCGCCTTCCTGGGTGAGCACGTTGTAGAAGTGCACGGCCGTGATGGCGTGGTCGGAACGCGCGCGATTCTGCGCCGCGGAGACGATGAGCGTCGCGGTGGCTATGACGCCGCGATCCTCCATGCCGCGCACGATGCCGCGGTAGGCGCCCAGCGAAAGCGTGGACATCATCGCCATGATGGCGATGACCGTCAGGAGTTCAAGCAGTGTAAATGCCTTTTTCACGCGTTTCGTTCCGTCAGTAGTCGTGGCAGGAGTTCGGACACTTGGCGTTGATGCCCTGGCCCTTCTCCTCGGTGCACATGCCGGCCTCGGTGGCGCTCGTCACGCCGCATTTCTGGCAGCAGTGCATCACCACGACCGCGTCCGTGCTCGGCTTGTAGATGATCGTGAAGCGGTGGAAATGCGACTTGTTGAACGTGGGGTAGCCGACCGTGAGCTGCGAGACGGGTATCTTCTGGCGCATGGCCACGTTGAAGTCCATGCCGCCCTTGCGCTTCCAGGAATCCCCGGCGATCGTCTTGCGCGCCACGAACATGGACTGGGGATCCAGATACGGATTCGTCCCCTTCTGGCACGACTTGCGCAGCAACTCGTTGAAGATGCTGTCGGCCTCGTCGTCGGACAGCAGGATGTAGGGCTTTTCCGTGGCCGTCGTGGCGTATTTCTCAAGGGCGCCCGGCCACTTGCCGTTGCGGAGGTTGTACGTCTCGATGGCCGTCTGCAAGGACTGCTCGATGGCGCCCATGCGGCGCTTGCGGGCCGTCCAGTACGCGCCGCCGGCGGCCTCCGCCACCAACCCGACCAGGATGCCCAGGATGGCGATCGCGATCAGCAGCTCGAGGATGGTGAAACCGCTCCGGCGCATCAGTTGACCTCCTGCGTCAGGCGCCAGCTGAACACGTCGTCCGAACGGCCGACGAGCTTGGTGTCCTCCACCTTGCCGTCGGGACCGCATCCCCAGGCGATGGCGGCCGCGCGCACGCGCACCTTGCGTCCGCCCACCTCGGCCTCCGTGATGCCGTCGTCGTCCACGTCGATCGCATAGCGGATGAGGTGATCCTGAAGCGTGCCGCCGCTCGGCACGGTGTCCTCGAGCTTGGCGCGCTTGTTGCGCTTGATCACGGCGGCGCCGTGGGCGTCGAGAAGCCCCAGCCGGTCGCGGCCGACGACGTGCATGACGTCCTGGCTGTCCACGACCGTGACCATGTTCATGAGGCCTTCCTTCGCGAAGCCCACCGCGATGTCGGCGTTGATGATGCCGCCGCCCGATTCGTATCCCTGCACGATGGCGGACGGCCACACCTTCTTGTCCTGGATGAGGAAGATGAGCGACGTCGCCACTTCGGAAACGAGTTCCTGGTCCTTCGCGCGCTGGCCGCTGCGGGAAACCTTGCTGAACGCGTTGAGCACGACGGCCATCAGCACCCCCAGGACGGTGATGGTGGTCAGGAGTTCGAGCAGCGTGAAACCTTTTCGTTTTGCGTGCGGCATGGCGTGACCTCTCAATGGCTCAGATGGACGATGTCGTCCGACATCCAGGCGGATGCGACCTTGCGTTGCTCTTCGGCGGGGATGTCTTCGTCCTGCAGATCTTCCAACGTCATCCACGGCGGGAACGTGGCGCCTTCGCTTTTGGGGTCCTGGGCGGCCACGCCGCCCGCCCCGCCGCTCCAGAGCCGGTAGCTCGTGTACGGCGGCGGCGAGTAGTAGTAGAACGACTTGCCGAACCCGTCCAGGATGTCGTAGTTGTCCAGCACGTACTGGTCGCCGATCACGCCCGTGCCGTTCTGCCCGGGCGAAAAGACCTGGTCGTACACGTCCATCCAGCGTTCGATCAAGAGCGAGCTCATGCCGTTGCCGATCTCGACGCCGTACAAGGTGCGCAGCCGGCCGGTGATCATGTCGCCGGAGAGGTTCTGAAGCCAGCGCTGGCAGACGGACTGCGAGGGAATCATCTCGATGCGCCAGCGCTTCGTCTTGTCCTTGCCGTCTTCGCCGCCGAGGTCGTCGAGGAACTCCTCCCACGACTTGTAGGGCGTGCCGTCGAGCCAATAGCGCGCGGGCAGCGCGTTGTTGGCCGTCCACTGCGCGAAGGACATGGGGTTGTCCTTGTCCGTGGATCCCGCCGCACACCCCATCATGATGAGGTAGCGGGGCAGGAGGAACGACAGAAGCCCGAAGCGAAAGAGCTTGAGCTGGTTCCAGTCCGTCGCCTCCGTGAGGTTGTGCATCTGCCCGTCGGGGCCCATCGTCTGGACATTAAACCGGCTGAAGGGGCTGCCGATGTCGAACCCGGCGAGCGCGGACTGCTTGTACGTCTCGAAGAGATCGCCCAGGTCCTCCTTGGCCTGCGCCATGTCCGCGTCGTACACGCCCTTGTTCATCTTTTCGATGATCATATTCGACGTTTCGATCACGTGGTCGCTCTGGTCGGGTTCGTAGGGGAAGTCCATCATGATCGGCTGCGACTTGCAGGCCATCGTCACCTGCAGGATGATCTGCTGCCAGGGATAGCCGACCCAGTTGCGGTTGAACGCCTTGTCGGGTTCGGAGTAGTACACCTCGCCCTGCGTGCAGTTCCGGTAGATGTCCTGATAGCCCTGGACCTTGACGGGCGGATAGGACCCGAACGCCGCCATGTAGCCGGAAAGCGCGTTCTCGAGGCGCTGCATCTTGGAGACGGTGCCGGCGATGGAGGACGCGCCGCCGGAAATGCCCGTGAGGCGGTAGACCATGGTCATCAGCGAACACATGATCACCACCACCACCAGCAGTTCCAGAAGGGTAAACGCCTTTTTCATCTTTCCGGACTCCCCGAAGACGACCGCCCGATCACATCGCGCTGCCCGCGCCCGACACGTTGGAGATGATCTTGATCATCGGCAGGAACATGGCGATGACGATCGTGCCGACGATCACGGCGAGGAAGATGATCAGCGCCGGTTCGATGGCCGCCGTGAGGCCCGCCACCGCGTTGTCCACCTCGTCGTCGTAGTTGTTGGCGATGCGCGTGAGCATTTCCGGCAGGGCGCCCGTCTCTTCGCCGACCTGCACCATCGACACCACCATCGGCGGGAACACGCCCGACGCGGCCAGCGGATCCGTCATCGATTCGCCTTCCTTCACCGAATCGTGCACGCTCTGGAGCGCCTTCGCGATGATGCGGTTGGACGAGGTGTCGCGCACGATCGTGAGCGCCTGCAGGATCGGCACGCCGGAAGACAGCAGCGTGCCCAGCGTGCGCGTCACCTGGGAAATCGCGGTGCGCTTCACCAACGTGCCCGTCACGGGGATCTTCAGTCGGATCGCGTCCAGCATGAAATTGCCCTGCGGCGTCTTGTCCACGACCTTGTACAGCACGACGAGCGCGCCCACGCCGAGCGCAATCTGGATGCCGTTGTGCTGCACGAACGCGGAGAAGCCCATCACGAATTCGGTGATCGCCGGCAGCTTTTCGCCGCCCAGGATGTCCTGGAACACCTGCTTGAACTTCGGAATCACCGCCACGAGCAGGAACGCCGTGATGCCGATGGCGGCCACGAGAACCACGGCCGGGTAGATCATCGCGCCCTTGACCTTGTTCTTGATCTTCTGCGCCTTTTCCTCGAATTCGGCCAGGCGCTGGAGAACGACTTCGAGCACGCCGCCCGCTTCGCCGGCCTTCACCATGTTGACATACAGGTTGTCGAAGATCTTCGGGAACTGCGTGAGCGCTTCGGAGAACGTGCCGCCGCCCTGGATGTTCTCGGACACGCCGTCCAGGCATTCCGCCATCGAGGGGATCTGGTTCTGCTTCTTCAAGACCTCGATGCAGCGCATGAGCGGGAGACCGGCGTTTACCAGCGTCGCGAGCTGGCGCGTGAAGGTCGTGCGGTCCTTGGCCTTGACGCCGCCCTTGAGGAACTTCGGGAGCTCGAGCTTGATTTCCTTCTTGAGGCCCTTGCCGCCGGCCGGCTTCTTAGCGCCGGGGCGCGCGCCGGGCTTCGCCTGGGCGGCGGCATCGCCTTCCTCTTCCTTGATTTCGCCCAAGGCCTTGGGCATCAAACCGTTCGCGCGAACGGCCGCAATGGCCGCGCCTCGGTTGGCCGCTTCAAGCGTACCGCGCTGTTCGTTGCCGGCCGCGTCAACCGCCACGTATTGAAATTTAGCCATGCCGCGATTCCTCCGCTGTCAAGAGATGCACCGCCGTCAGATGTCACGATTGTAGAGCACGCCGCGTCATTCGTCAAGCTTCCCCTTGTAGGCGACGCGGCGGACCTTCTGGATGGACGTGCGTTCGAGCGGCTCCTTGAGCACCACGACCTTGCGCACGCGCTTGTAGTCGGCGAGCTCCGAACACCGCGCATGCACGTGCGCCGTGACGAGCTTCTCAACGGCCTCCCAATCCATCGGCTGCCCGTTGTTGAGTTCCTTCAGGACGTCGTCGTTTGGATGCACGAGACACCCCACCTTCTCGCCGGGAATGCCGCCCGTCGTGTAGCCGACCACGACGCAGTCCGCCACCAGCGGGTCGCCGGCGATGCGGTTCTCGACCTCTTCGGGATAGATGTTCTTCCCCTCGCGGTTGACGATCAGCGCCTTCTTGCGCCCGCGGATGGAGATGAGCCCCGTCTCCGCGTCGATGGACGCCAGATCGCCCGTCTTGAGCCAACCGTCTTCATACGCCTCGGCCGTGGCCGCGTCGTTGTGCCAGTAGCCCTTCATGGTGATAGGACCCTTGACCTGCAGCTCGCCGATGCCCTGCTCGTTCCGGTCCGCCAGACGCACCTCGATGTTGGAAAGCTTGAGTCCGATCGTGCCGATCTTGGCGCACTTCGGCCCCGCCACGGACACCACGGGCGAACACTCCGTGAGGCCGTAGCCCTCGAGCAGCGTGATGCCGAGCTTGCGGTACCCTTCCAGCACGTGCTTCGGGCACGGCGCACCGCCCACGATCATGAACCGCAGTTTGCCGCCGAGGCCCTTCTTCACGTTCTTGTACACGATGGACTTGAGCCCCACCGCCATCAGGAACTTCGCCGCCTTGGACGCCTTGATCTTCGCGTCGATCTTGTCGTAGACCTTCTCCGCCAGCAACGGCACCGCCATCACCAGCGTGGGCTGCATGAGCTTCACATCCTCGCCCACCGTGTACAGGGAGCGGACGAAGCTCATCGTCATGCCGCGGTAAAGCCCGAGAACGAAGTTCGCCAGAAACGAAAACGCATGGAAAAGCGGCAAAATGACGAGCAGGCTGTCGGTATTGTCCACCCGCTCGCCGAAAGCGTCCAGAGCGCCCTCGACATCGGCCATGAAGTTGCCGTGCGTGAGCATGGCGCCTTTCGGCTTGCCCGTGGTGCCCGACGTGTAGATGACGCTCGCCACATCGTCCTCGCGGGCCACGTTGCGCACGAACCAGTCGCCGTCGGCCGCGCGCAGGTTCTCGTAGTCGTACACGGGCACCTGCCCGATGGCGTCATACGAGGGCTGTCCACCGTCGACGATCACCACCGCGCGCAGATCGGGGAGATCGGCGGCGATCTGGCGCATCATCTCGAGATGCGCCTTGTCCGTGGTGACCACCACGGCGCCGGAATCCTTCAAGATGTACTGGACTTCCAAGTTGTGCAACTTCGGATCCAGCGGCACCACGCTGACGCCGCAGCCGGACTGGGCCAGATAGGCCTCCATCCACGTCGGACCGTTGCCAAGGATCAACGCGGCGTTCTCGACCCGCGGTTTGAGGCCGAATTTCGGCCCGTAGGCATTCGCCGTCGAACGCACGCCGTCCAGAAACGCCTTCCACGTGCGCTCGTGCCAGGTCTTGTCGGAACCAAAAGACCTCAGCGCCACCGCATCGGGCGTCTCGGAAGCAAACTTCTCCAAACACGATCGAATGGTCATCAGGAACTCCTTTGGCCAAGTAAGATACCACAAATGCCCGTCAAAGGCAACCCGCGACGGACCTGGATTTCACCCATTTTCACCCGCCGCCGTATGAGTATGCATGCGGACGCTGCGTAAAACGTCGACGCGGCGTCCTTCCCCGCGCCAATCCTGCCGTTCCGCGCGCGTTCCCTATCGCCGTACAAAAGGCACATGATCATTTCAAGGCTTTGCGACAAGCGCAAAGCGGAAGCGGCGAGGGCGCCGCTTCTCCTGAGCGGGGCCGTCAGGTGCTTCAGCGCGTCCCTATCAGGAGAAGCGGCGCC
>DCIH01000023.1:0-6703 GCA_002317575.1 Verrucomicrobia bacterium UBA1731
TTTCGTGACGATTTCGTGTCGGCTGCGGCAACATATCCCCGGAGGGGTTGGCGACGCGGAAGCGACGGCGGTTCAAGCCGCCAGGCTTGAAAACCGACGGCGGTTATGCGCCGTCAATCGCGCAGAACGCGCGATGTTGCCACAGCCGTTTTCGTGTACCGTCGCCGGGAGGCGACACGGGCCTCCAAGTAGTCACTCAAAAAAAACCGGGATAAGTCCGAGTAGAGATTAAAAACGATAGGTGAGCGTCAGGCCGGCGGCATGAGAGATGCCGCGATAGGCCTGATAACGGTCCAGCCGGTCTGACACCGTCTCGCGCACCTGCGTCTCCTTGCCGTCCATGAGAATCATGCCGTACGTAAGACCGATCTCGAGTCCGCGCCAGCACCGCCAGACAAGGCCCCAGGAAAGCATGTGACGGTCCGCCGCTGGCAACATCGTCGATTCCTGATCTCCACAGCAGTCGTTCTCATAGACATAGGACATGATCGCCGTCCAGTCCTCCGCAAAATCCCAGCTCGGCGCGACACCGACACGCCACGTGTCGTTCCACCGGAGCTTGATGGTCTTGTGTGTTCCATTCAGATTGAAGTCCAGATCCCCAATGGACGACCACTGCGTCCATCCCACCGTGCCGCCCAGATGAACGGTGTCGACGATATCCCAGTTGAAACCGCCAGTAATAGACTGCGGCAGCTCCAGCTCCGTTTCGGCCGGACCATTCACCTTCCTCGCTGTTACGACATTAACAGCATCCGCCATATCCTGCGGGGAGACCTCCGACTTGCCGTCCACATGAATCACCGTCTTCGACTTATAGACGATACCGACAGCCAGATTATCAAGGATGTCGTATTTCGCACCGACCTGATAACCGAGATCCTTCATGCCGTTGTCGCCCTTCAAACGGCTGTTAACCCGTCCGTGATTAGGAGTCATCCCTGGCGCACCCGCAAAGGGAAACGCATACTGCTCAAAGTCAAAGTAGGTGAACCGAAGACCGCCGCCGATCGAGAAGTCGCCGATCTTCCACGACAGGTTCGGATTGACAGTAAAACTCTGCACCGTCGTCTCGGTCGAGTTGTAATTGAGCGACCACGTGTCATTGTAAGCTGACCCAAGGCCATACTCCGGCATGACGCCAAGACCGAAGGCGAAGTCCCACGGAAGCGGCACGGCCAGATGAAAATGCGGCAAGAGGAAGACGCCGGGATTCATCGGCTCGGACACATTCCCGTTCACCTTGATGCGTCCGCGCGGATGCTCCGTCATCGCACCGACCGTCACCGTGATGTTCGTCAGATCCGTCAGCGTCGCCGGATTGTAGAAGTTGGCCGACGCATCAAACGCCCGACCGACAACCGCACCACCCATCGCATACGCCGGCGAAGACGCCTCATAAAGACCGAACCCACTCGCCCAAGCGCTTGACGCCAAAAGCGCCATAGCCATCAAAAGGCCTTCTTTTCTCATGTTCATTGCGACATTATATGATATTCTGTCGCAGTAAGTCAATATGACAACTATAGTTTTTTTGTCACAATTGACGGCCTAGCTATTTCTTCTAGATCAAATCCTATTAAAATAATCTATTTCCAAATGGAAATAGCGCGAATAACGTCAGAAAATCTGACTTTTGCAGCCTTCGAATCAGTTTCCGTCCCGATAACGATACGCATTGCACAGGATTCAAACTGTGCATACAAGGCATCTGAAATCCGCTCCACATGCAATCCGCCTGGGATCTCCTCGTTTTCGACGGCATATTCGATAAGGCGTTTGAGGGCGTTGCGGGTACCGGCGGTAAATCGACGGATGCTTGAATCCATGTCGGCACCAGACCGGGCCATGCCGACGACGAAATCGAAGACGGCGACCAGAAACTCCTTATTCTTGAACATCACGTCGATGACCGTATGACCGATGCCTTCGAGCTTTTCAGTGCTCTTGGCCCTCACCGTCATAATCTTCGTGCAACGCTTCTCAATACCGTCGGTGACCGCCACGATGGCGGCATCCATCACTTCGCGCTTGGAGCAGAAGTAGCGATAGAGAATGGTCCGGGAGATTCCCGTCGCCGCCGCAATCATGATCAGGGACACATTGTCGTATCCGACCTGCGAGAAGAGGCGGATCGCCTTTTCGGCGATTTCGCGCTTGCGCTGTTCGTGATCCACTTTCCTGGCCATGACACATCCCCTTTCCGGATCACCCCCGGCGCAACGAACCGAGCAGACCGTTTTCCGCCGCCGTGAGGATTTCCCGGACGCTTTCCGCATCCGGCGCGGCGCGCATATCCGCCAGAAGCGTGGTGCCGTGCGCCAAGAGGCACAACCGCGCGAGGATGTGCAGGTGCAGCGCGTGGTCCGTGCAGCAGATGAGGAAGAACACGTCCGTCCCTTCGCCGTCCTGCGCGCCGAAGAAGACGGGGCGCGACGTGCGGCCTATCGCCACGAACGTCTCCTGGAAGATGTACGGGTCGTGGAAGCGCGCGTGCAGAAACGCCGCGCCGCCGCCCACCGCCGTCGAAGCGGCCTCTTCGCGCGCGACGAGCCCCTGGAAGAGCGCGTCCTTGTCGTAGACGAGGCCCGTCGATTCCGCGAGTTCCGTCATGTCGCGCAAGACGCCACCGCGGTTCTTCGCGGAAAGCTCCAGCTGGATGGCGCCCTCGGGGATGAGTGTGGCGATGCGCAGCTCGGCCGCGCTCGCCTTCTTGCGCTCGTCCATCTCCTGCAGATGCTCGCCGGTGAGCTGCTTCGGGGACAGATCGATCATGCGGCGCTGCGCCCACTCGTCCAGGAGCCGGTGCTCGAAGAAGAAGTCGTCGCCGCGCTTCTGGCTCGGCACTTCCTCGCGCTGCGCGAAATGCTTGAGCTCGCGCGCATCCATGTGCAGATGCGCGGCGGCTTGATCAAGCGTCATGAATCCGTGGTCCATGTCACATCTCCTTCGCGACCAACGGCTTCGACCGGCACGACAGCAGAAAGCCCATGAGCACGATCGTGACCGTCGCCAGAACAATCGCGAGATTCACGTGCAAGAATTGGCATTGGACGACCTTCTGTCCGAAGGTGATCCACACGAGCGTGCCGAAGCCGCAGAGCGTCGCCACGAGCGCGTGCCACGAGCGCGCGCGCTTCGAGAACGCGCCCACGAGGAAGAGCCCCAGCATGCCGCCCGAGAAGACGCCCTGAAGCGCGTACCACATGCCGAGGACGGAACTGTTGTCCTTGCCCCAGATCCACACCACCGCGAGCGCGATGAAGATGGACACAAGCGCCAGGACAACCGTCATGGCGCGCAGGAACACGAGATTCGTCTTCGCGTTCGCCCGCGCCGGCGCGAAGCGCTTCCAATAGTCCTCGAGCAGCACGGTGGAGCCGGAGTTGAGCGTGGCCGCCACGGTGGACATCGCCGCCGCGATGATGGCCGCGACGAGGAAGCCGGAAACGCCGGTGGGCAGCTTGTTCACGATGAACCAGGGGAACACGGCAGCCGCCTTGAAGTCGGCCGGAATGACGCCCGGATTCGCGCGGTTGTACATCCAGAGCAAGGTGCCGATGATCGTGAAGAGAAGCGTCACCGGCACGTAGAGCGACGCGGACCCCCAGATGGACTTCGCGGCGGCCTTCGCGTCCTTCGCGGCGACGTAGCGCTGCGTGTAGCACTGGTCCACGCCGAAGTTCTGCAGGTTGATGCAGATGCCGTAGAAGAGAAGCACCCAAAACGTGCTCGTGCTCCAGTCGGTGAAGTCCAAGCTGCCCAAGGACATCTTGCCCGCCTCCCATGCGGCGGCGGCGTGCGTGCCCAAATCGGGCGTGAAAATGAGCAGACACGCCACGCACACGAGCGTGCCGCCGATGAGGATGAGCGACTGGATCGCGTCCGCCCACACCACGGCGGAGAAACCGCCCAGCATGGAATAGAAAAGCGTCGCGACGCCCGTGCCGATGATGATCGATTCGTAGGAGAACACCGGGAAAAGCTGGTTCACGAGAATCGCCAACAGCAAGAGGATGATGCCGGAGCGCGCGCTTTGCATGACGAGGAAGCACGCGCTCGCGTACACGCGCGCCCAGGTGCCGAACCGGTTCTCAAGAAACGAATACGCGGAGACGCTCGTGGACTTGCGATAGAACGGCACGAACCAAATCGCCGCCACCAGCGTCGCCAGGGGCACGGTGAGCGAGTTGACCCAGCCCCACCAGTTCGTACCGTAGGCGCCCTCGGGAAGCGCCAGAAACGAGATGGACGACACATGCGTCGCGAACACGGAAAGCGCGATGGCCCAGGTCGGGAGTTTGCCGCCGCCGGTCATGAAGTTGCCGGCGTCGTTCGCACCCTTCTTGAAGACGAACGAGCAGCCGAAAAGCGTCACGCCCACGAGGTAGACGGCGATGATGGTCAGGTCGATCCAGTTGTTCATACGCGCGGATTATAACACATGGAACGCCATCCGTGGCGCTACTTCATGCTGGGGAGCACGATGCCCCGGAGGATGATCTTCTGGCACAGCAAAAACACGGCGGCCGTCGGGATCGAGACGAGCACGAAACCCGCCATCACGCACCAGGGCTGGCCGGACATCTGCTGGCTCATCTGGTACATCCACACGGCAATCGTCCACTTCGATTCGTTCTGGCACACGAGAAACGCCCACTCCCAGGAATTGTACGCCGCGATGAAGTGGTTGAGCGCGTTCACGGCGAGAATCGGCGTCGTCATCGGCAGCGTGATCGAGAAGAACGTGCGCAGCTCACCCGCGCCGTCGATCGCCGCCGCCTCGTAGAGTTCGCGCGGCAGCGCGTCGAAAAAGCCCTTCATGATGAAGATGCTCATGCCGCTCGCGACCGTGGGCAAAACCAGCGCCGCGAAGGTGTTCAACAGCCCCAGGTCGCGGATGAGCAGAAAGCCCGGAATCGCCGTGACGGCCGCCGGGAACGCCATCGTCGCCAAAAGAAAGAGGATGATTTTCTCCGTGCCGCGCAGATTGAATCGCGACAGCGCATACGCCGCAAGCGGATTGACGATCAGCGACGCGAGCACGGAAAGGAGCACCAGCACCACCGTGTTCCAGAACGCGCGCCCGCGGATGAAGAGGTACTGCCCCACGAGCCGGTAGTTGGCGAACGCCCCTTCCCAGAAATCGCGCGTGCCGTGTTGGCAGAACTGCATGACCAGCGCATCGCGAAGCCCTTCGCGGTTCTTCGCGGGAACCGTCCGGCAGACGAAGTCCCCGCGCGCGATCATGCGCTCCACGTACGACCGCTTGAACCGGCACCAGAGATCGTACTTCTCGTCCCCCACGGGAGGCGTCCACGAATCGCGCTGGACGGGCAACCGCGACTCGGCGAGAAAACTCGTGGTGAAGGAACCGCTGAACGGCTCCACGTCGCGCGGGTCGTAATTGCACGTGGTGCGGTGAACGTCCCAGTTCGCGGCGCCGGCGCGGTACGCTTCGGCCTTCGCGAGACAGGCGGCGTAGGCCGCGCGGTTCGTCATCGGGTCGAGCAGCGCGTTCGCGAACGCGTCCACGCCCGCCTTGTCCTTCGCCACCGTCGTCCAGCCCGTCCACGCCTCGGGCGCTTCCGGGAACACGTCGCGCGGGAAGCGCGGGAAACACGTGGCGACGGAGCGCATGAAGCGGTCGTTGCGGTCCCAGAACGCGCGCAGAACGGGCGCGTGGCGAGAGTAGTCGTAATTCGTGGCGAAGCTCGAGGAGATCATCACCATGAACGGCAACACCATCGTGATGCCGCCCAGGACGAGCAACCCGTAGACGAAGGCGAGAAAGAGACGCCCTTTGGCCGTGCCGCGCTCGGAAGGAAGCAAGACGCCCATCGTCAGAACCCCGGCAACGTGAGCTGGCCGGCGACGGTCACCTTGCGGCCGTGCGCGAGCGTGGGATCGGACGTGTCGTACACGACGAACTTGAAACCCTGGAAGCGCTTGACGAGTTCGGCGCGGATGTAGTCGGAAACGGCCTTCACGTTGCCGGCGTCGTCGTCCGAAAAGCCGACGGACACGGGACGGCCCAAGCCGCCCGTGCGCTGCAGCACGTGGAACACGTGCTCGACGAAATCGCGGATGGCGAATTCCTTGGCGAGCTCCGGACGGCGCGCGCCAGAGGCCTGCTGGTATCTGCCGCCGAAGTCGCCGTCCGTCTCCATCCACTGCCGGAAGTCGGGATTCGTCACGGCATGGTAGCGGCACATCGACAAGTAGTAGTCGAGCTCCTCTTCGTCCGTGCCGAATTCCGTTTTCTGGTCGAGCCACCAGCGGTAGCCGCGGAGCGAGCGCATCATCTCCGCGCGGTCCGCATCGGAAAGGACGCGCCGGATGAAGATCTTCACCGCCTCGCGGATCGTCTCGGAGGCGTGGCCGCGCGCGGTGACGATCGCGAAGATGCGCCCTTCGCGGAGCGTCTTCCTGAGCGTCTCGAAGCTGGGACCGGGGATTTCGCCCGCGTCGATGCGGTCCAAAGCCGCTTCCGTGTCGCGAATGAACGAAAGGTTTCCCTCGTCGTCGGTGCAGTCCTGGAATTCCTTGAACGCCTCCGCGCGGCCGCCGGGCGGCATGCGGTAGCGTTCCTCGTCCGCACGGACGATCGCGAACACGCTCGTGGAAACCTCCACGGGCCGCCACGATCCGTCCTCGCATTTCTCCTCGAGGTGGACTTTCGTGGGCATGTGCAGGATGTTGT
>DCIH01000023.1:6726-12885 GCA_002317575.1 Verrucomicrobia bacterium UBA1731
AGTACTTGAAGTCGCGCGTGGCGACGTCATAGTTCACGTCGGGACGGTTGGCATCCATGCTTCGGCCTTCTCAGTTCTCGTTCGAATGGAGACCGCCGGAGCCGGCGGAAAAGACGACGTTCCCGTGGTCCGTGCCCGGCACCAGCCGCGCGCAGTTCCAGATGCACGCGCCGCAGTGGATGCACTTCTCGCGGTCGAAACGCGGCGTTCCGCCGTCCTCTTCCGGCGGCATCAGCGCCTGCGCGGAGCAGATCTCCACGCACGTGCGCTTCACGCAGTCGGCGCAGAGCTTCGGGTCGGCGAAGGTCACATGGTCGGCGAAGCCGGCCGCGGCCTGCACTTTGCCGCCCTTCAGAAGCGCGTCCTGATGGGACATCAGAAGCTCGCCGTCGAACGGAATCGCGGGCCAGCCCTCGGCGTCCATCACCGCGTCGTGCAGCGGCAACGCCGCCTTGCGCGCGGCTGCGACGCCCGCGTCGAATTTCGCGCGGTCGAGCTTGCGGCCTTTGACGGCGTCCTCCAGCGCGGGCACGCGCGTCGCCGGCGGCACGCTCCTGAACGGCAGCTTGAGCCCCGTGAAGCCGCACAGGCCTTCGCCCGCCATGCCCCAGAAAAAGCTCTTATTGAACCCATTGCGCGCGCCCGTCGCCTTCGCGAGGCGCTTGTGGAGCTTGGACGACTCACGGTCCTTCACGTAGGTGGCCGCGAGGTTCTCGCGCGTGAAATCCTTGCCCTCGGCGGCGAGTTTGAGAACGGCCTTCGCGAGCATCACGCCCGATTCCCACGCCTCGTCCACGCCCGCGTTCGCGAGGCAGTCCGTGGTGCCGGACCCCTCGCCGATGCGCGCGAAGCCGTCGCCGACGAGATGCGGCGCGCCTTCGAGACCGGATTCGAGAATGGACTTCGCGCCCCAGGAAAGGAGTTTGCCGCCCTGGAGATGGCGCCACAGGTACGGGTGCTGCATCCAGTGCTGAAGGTAGCGGTACGTGGTGCGCACGGGCGTGTCCTGCCACGGCGCCGCGAAAATGCCGAGCGATGCGGTGCGGTTCGGCCCCACGTAGAAGAAACCGAAGATTTCGGGCTCCGGAAAACCGAGCGTGTGGATGACGGTGCCCGGCTCGAGCGTGCAGCTCTCGGGCAGCTGCACGACGGCCTTCATGCCCACGCCCCAGTCGTACTGGTGGTGGCCTGCCGGCAAGCCGAGTTTTTCGTTCAGCTTGCGCCCAACCGCGCCCACGGGGCCGTCCGCCACGACCGTGAGGGACGCCTTGATGTCCATGCCGGGCATGTAAAGGCCTTCGACGGGCTGGCCGTTCTTGTCCACGCCCTGGTCGGCCATGCGCACGCCCACGACCTTGTCGCCGTCGAAGAGCGGTTCCGCCACGGGCGAGCCGGGCATCACCATCATGCCGCTTTCCATCGCCTTCTGCGACGCCCAGCCCATGAACGCGCCCATGTTCAGGACGAGTCCGGGCTTCTTGTCCATGAACGGCGGAATGAACGGCAGTTCGCGCGCCTGCCATTTGCCGCCCTTCATGATCACGCCGCCGAGCTTGAAGCAGAGGTCGGAGAACTTCGTGCCGAGCCCGCGCTTGGAGCAGCCGAGGTGGTCGAAAAGATACGCGAGTTTCTCCTCCTTGACGGCGATCGCGTTCGGGATTTCCGCCGCGAGGTCCACGCCCGGGAAGGACGCCTGGATCGCCTCGGCCTTCGTGACGACGCCGGAGACGCCGAAGCCGACGTCGTCCGCGCGCTCGTAGCACTGCACCTGCAAGGGGCATCCCGGCATCGCCTTCGATTCGTAGAGCGGCGTGCCGTCTTCCTTCGTCTTCATCAGCTCCGGACCGATGGTGACGAGAAAACCCGCCGCCGCGGGCCCGAAGCCCGCCACCACCACGTCCGCCTGCATTTCCTGTCGTTCGGTCACTTGTTGAAGCCCTTGTGGTTCATGAATTCCCAGATGCGGTTGAGCCAATCGTAGCTGCCCGTTCCCGGGGCGGCCTTGGCCTGGAAGCAGTGGTTGCGGCCCGCGAGCGTGTGGAGGTCGCTCTGCACGTCCATGCGACGCAGCTGTTCCCACGCCTTCACGGAATTCATCGCCGCCCAGCCGTCCGCCTCGCCGTGGATGAACACCATCGGGCACGTGTCCGGGTCGAAGGAGAACTCCGGCGCGAGGCGCGCGTCGTCGGCCGTGCCGCTCGTGGTGTTCGGCACCTCGAGGCCGTCCGTGAGCGCGTACGCGGGATAGATCCCCACGGCCCACTGCACCTTGCACGGCAGCTGGTCCAGCGCGTCGATCGCGTTGTACGCGGCGTGGCGGGACGACGTGGCGCCCATGAGCGTCAGGTGGCCGCCCGCCGAGGAACCCATGATGCCGATGCGGTCCGGATCGAGCCCGCGCTTCTTGGCCTCGGCGCGGACGATGCGAATGGAGCGCTGCAGGTCCTGCCACGCCGTGACGTGCTTCGCGAGGTTGAACGGACGCGACGCGCGGTATTTGAGTGTCACCACCGTCATGCCCTTTTCGTTCAGGAAGCGGCGCGCGGGGGCGACCTCGAAACCGTCCGGCGAGTTGCCCGTGTAGCAGCCGCCCGAGTAGATGATCTGGATGGCCTTCGTCTTGAGGGTCTTCGGCGTGTGCCACTCGAGGTAGGGCTCGAACTGGTGCTTCTGGAAGTTCGGCGTCTTGTCCTTGGGCCACACGGCGAGCTTTTCGACGGACGCGCGCGCGTCGTCGTTCGGGAAGCGGGACATGAGCGCCACTTCCGCGCCAAGCTTGTGATCCATGTTCAACTGACGCAGAAAGCCCGTCGCCTGTTCGAACCAGTGGTCGTAGGCCGTGCCGTCCTCGCCTTTCGCGTCGTCGCCCCAGAACGGATGCGCGCGGTCGGCGAAGAGATGGAGTTCGGAGGGAACCTTCATCTGGCGGAGCTTGCGGAACACGTGCGTGGACGTGAACGGCGAATACGGATCGCGGCCGCCGTGGAACATGCACATGGGCGCCGTCTTGGCGTCGAACTTGAAGATCGAATCGAGCTTCACGTCCGGCGCGTCGCCCTGGCGCATGTTGGGGTCGCCCAAACCGTCCGTCATGCCGTAGGCGATGGCGCCCGTGATGGCGAACGCGACGTGGCACGGCACGTCGTCCAGCGCGTCCACCTTCTCGTAGGCGGGCGTGAGCGCGCTCGTGGCGAGCAGCGTCGCGAGGTGCGAGCCGGCGCTCATCGACATCGTGCCGATGCGCTCGGGGTCGAAGCCGCGCTTCGCGGCCTGCGCGCGGATGAAGCGGATCGCGCGCTGGCCGTCCTCCCACGCGCTCTGGTAGAACGCGAGGTCCGCGGGCCGGGGCGTGCGGTAGACGAAGTTGACGCACTGGTAGCCCGCGGCCGTGAACTTCTTGTTCCACATGTCGATGAGCCCGCAGTCGCAGCAGCACCAGTAGCCGCCGCCGGAGATGAGCACGAGGCACGCGCCGTTGCGGTTCGTCTCGGCGGGCGGCGTGAGCCATTCGACGTACGCCGTGCGGTGCTCCTCCTTCTTGAAGCCGGGCTTGGCGGATTCGTCCGTCATCGCCGCGACCTGCCCCGCCTGGAAATGCGGCATCTTGCCTTCCGGCCAGATGAGTTCGCGCTCGCCGCGCTCGCCCGCGAAAACCGCCGCGGCCGCAACGGCCGCCGCCAGCAACATCTTCAACTTCATCATTTACCTCACTTCACCAGCTGCAAAAGCCGTTCCTTCTCCATGTACCCGACGCCCTGGTTCACGACCTGGCCGTTGCGGAAGACGAAAAGCGCGGGAATGCTCATGATGCCGTACTTCTGCGCCAGGCCCGGCGCTTCGTCCACGTTCACCTTGCCGACCTTCAGCTTGCCCGCCTGCTCCTTGGCGACCTCTTCGATGATCGGCGCGAGCATGCGGCACGGACCGCACCACGGCGCCCAGAAATCGACGAGCACCGTGCCCGGATGCTTGAGGACCTCCGCCTCGAAATTTCCCTCGTTCAGCGTCACTTCCATCTTGACCTCCTTCTTTTCCGAAACAGCATTCTCCACGCGATCAACCGTGTCACTTTCCCGCGCAACGCCGATCATATACCCGCCCAGCGCGATCAAAAACGCCGCCGAGAGCGCGTTGACGAGTTCGTAGTGGCGCTTCACCCACGTGAACACGACGTTGAGCCGATTCAGAAGTAGCGCGGCCGCGACAAAAGGAATGCCCAATCCGGCCGTGTACGCCGCGAGCATCAGCGCGCCCTGGGCGGCGCCGCCTTCCGCCGCGGCCTGCATCAGCGCCGCGCCCAGGAAGGCGCCCACGCACGGCGTCAGATTGACGGCATACAGCACGCCGAAGACGAACGCCGCCCAATGTCCGCGCCCGACTTCGCGCGCACCGAGGCCCTTGAGCGGCAGACGGAACACGCCCAGGAACGCGAGCCCCAGCGCGATCATCGCGATCCCCGAAACGACCGTCACGAGGGCGCGGTGCGCGGCGAGCACCGTTCCCACGCTGCCCGCGAAAACGCCCAGTGCGACGAACACCAGCGAAAAGCCGAAAACGAACGCGACCGCCCGCGTGGCGGTGCGCGCCGCGCCGCGGTTTTCGGCGGCGAAATACGCCACGTACGCCGGCAGAAGCGGCAACACGCACGGCGACACGAAGGACACGACGCCTTCCAGGAATGTCCACAAGAACTGCATGCCCGAAATTATATCACGTTTGACGGCGTCCTGACCCCGTCAGCGGCCCAGGGCGCGGTCGGCGAAATCGAGAAGCCACACCCAGTCGCAGGCCGCTATGCCGTGCGCTTCCGAACGGCGCACATAGGCGACGTCCTTGCCGATGGCCGAGGTGTCGAAATCGTCCGGCCAGGCGACGTCGGGGAGGCCCGTCTTGCCCAGGAACGCCCACACGGGGCCCGCCGCCTTGAGCGCCAGAAACTCACCTTCCGTGTCGAACCACGGTTCGTCGAACCCCTGGATCATCAGCGCGCGCGGCGCGACGCACGCGAGGAAGAGATGCTGGTCGAAGGTGAGCGTCTTCCAGGGTTCCTTCGCGTACTTCGCATACGCCGTGCAGTACCAGTGGGTGAACGAACGGTTTTCGGTGGAGACGTTTTCGCCGTAGTTGCGTTTCGCGAGCGGCGCGCCGCCGCCGCCCGTCTGGTTCGGAACGCACACCGCGAAGCGTTCGTCGCGCGCGGCCGCCATGAGCGCGCTCTTGCCCAACCTGGAATATCCCGTCACCACGGACTTCTTCGCGTCGATTTCGGGAATGCGCTCGGCAAGGTCGAGACCGCGCGAAAGCGACCAGCCCCACGCGCCGATCGCCGTCACGTTGTCCGTGCGGTTCGTGTCGCGCGGTCCCCACAGTTCGAACACGCCCGTGTAGGCGAAGGGATTCTGCTGGAACTTGGGGTTCTTCTCCCAACGGTCCGGATCCGGGGAGACCTCGCAGTAGCACGCGCTCATCACGGCGTATCCGCGCGCGAGGATGACGCCCAGCGGGAAGACCGTCCGACTGGCGGGATTCTGCAGCAATCCGCGCGTGGTTGCGACCGTGGCATGATCCTTGACGCCTTCGCCGTCGCGGCTCCACCCCGTCTGCAGGGGAATGTCCTCGTCCGGCACGAGCTCCTGGTTGCCGTTGTAGTTCAGGAACGAGATGACCGGCACGGGCTTTTTCGCATGCCGCGGGATCCACACGATCCAGGTGACGCACGGACCGGACTTGTCCGCCTTGAACCACATCCTGTACTGCTGGCGGATCGCGAAGCCGCCGACCGCCACCTTTTCGTCGGCGAGTTCCGTGACGAGCGCCTCGGGCTTCGGCGGTTCCGCGCCGTACATCTCGCGCGCGAAGATTCCCAGAATCTCAAGCCGGCGCGCCTTCCAGTCGGCGGCCGTCTTGACCTTGCGCCCGTCGACGAAAGTGAGCGGATCCTCCAGCGTATACGGTTCGATTTTCGACTTGTCGTAATTCGGGTTCTGCACGAACACGTCGCGGTCCATGACATGAACCGTCTCCGCGCCCGCCACGCATGCGACGGCAATCGCCGCCGCGGAGAATACATGTTTCGAAAAGCGTTTCATCTCGACTTTTCCTCCCAACTTTTCGCGCGCGTTTTCACGGCAACGTCAATTCGAACGCGACGGGACCGAG
>DCIH01000023.1:12974-13174 GCA_002317575.1 Verrucomicrobia bacterium UBA1731
AGGCGAAGGTTTGCCTTCGGCCACCCATGCCGGAATCGCCTTGATGGCGCCGTTGCGCCAATCGTCGGTGAACACCTCGTGGTCCATGGGCTTTTTGGCGTCGCCGATGAGTCGGTTCGGCCACAGGTTCGCCACGCGCACGGAAAGCGTGACCTTGTCGCCGACGGACAACGCGTCCGTGACGTCCACGCGGAACGGCG
>DCIH01000103.1:0-1840 GCA_002317575.1 Verrucomicrobia bacterium UBA1731
CCGAGGCGTGGGTCTCTACTCTACGAAACGAGACGGGACTTTTTGACGGGCGCGGCGTTTGCCGGCCTCATGGTGGCGGCGGCGGGCTGCTCGAGCGCGCGCAACAACTTCGGATTCGGCGCGGGCGGCGCGATGCAGGGTTTCCGGGCGCCCAAGCTCAAGCGCATCCGCGTGGGCGTTGTGGGCCTCGGCGCCCGCGGCATGTGGGCGGCGCAGCGCCTGAACGGCGTGCCCGGCGTGGACGTCGTCGCCGTGTGCGAAATCGTCCAGGAGAAGATCGACAAGTACATCGCCTGGTGCAAGGAGCAGAAGCGCCCCGAGCCCAAGTGGCGCTACTTCGGCGAGAACGCCTGGAAGGATCTCTGTGAAAACCGTGACCTCGATGTGGTCTACAATGTGACGCCGTGGGCGTTGCACGCGCCGATCGCGAAGCGCGCGATGGAGTGCGGCAAGCACGCGTTCGTGGAGGTCCCCGGCTGCCTCACGGTGGACGAGGCGTGGGATCTCGTGGAGACGAGCGAGCGCACGAAGCTCAACTGCATGATGCTCGAGAACTGCTGCTACGGCGAAGCCGAGCTGCTGGCGCTGAGCCTGTGCCGTCAGGGGCTCCTGGGCGATCTCGTCCACGGCGAAGGCGCGTACATCCACGATCTGCGCGGGCTGTACGGGCGGAAGGCCGGCGACGTCGAGCGCTGGCGCAAGATTGAGAACGATTTCCACAAGGGCAACCGCTATCCGACGCACGGTCTCGGGCCCGTGTGCCAGTACCTCGGCATCAACCGCGGCGATCGGTTCGACTACCTCACCTCGCTCGAATCGAACGCGGCGAGCACGATCGCCTTCGCGAAGGAAGTCGCGGGCAAGGTCGAGAATCCCGCGATGGGCGACATGAACGTCACCCTGATCAAGACGGCGCTCGGCCGTTCCATCATGGTCCAGCACGACGTCGCCTCGCCGCGCAGCTATTCGCGCCTCAACCGCATCACCGGCACTAAGGGTTGCTTCGAAGGTATCCAGTTCCCGGATCCCGAAGGCAAGGACCCGTACGCCGATCCCGTGCGTTCCGGTTGCTACTGCCGTTTCGGCTGGGAGGAGAAGCCGGGCGAAGGCGTCCACGCGTACTTCGCTGCCGAGAAGGTCGAGGAGATGCGCGCGAAATACATGCATCCGCTCTTCAAGACCGCGGGCGAAATCGCCAAGAAGGTGGGCGGCCACGGCGGCATGGACTTCCTCATGGATCTCCGCTGGGCGTACTGCCTGCAGAACGGCGAGCCGCTCGACCAGAACGTGTACGATCTCGCGGCGTGGAGTTCGCTGTGCGAACTTACCGAGACCTCGGTGCGGTCCGGCTCGAAGCCGGTGAAGGCGCCGGACTTCACGCGCGGCGCGTGGAAGACGACGCCCGCGCTCGGTCTCGTGGACATGGACATGTCGAAACTCGAATTCGACACCTCCGCCGCCGAAAAAGGCACGGGGATGACGGTTTAGTGAATAGGTTACAGGTTATAGTGAATAGGTAGGGCGGGCGCGCCGCGCACGCCGAAAACAATGGTAGGGCGGGCGCGCCGCGCACGCCGAAAACAATGGTAGGGCGGCCTCGATGAGGCCGCCGCAAAAAAGAAAGGAAACGGAACATGGACTTCAATTCGACCGTGAAGGGGTCGCTGCTGGAAGGGTTCTATCCGAAAGGATGGGACATGAAGAAGATCGACAAGTGCTGCTCGAACAAGCCCGAGGACGCGACGAAGCCGCAGAAGTTCTGGAACAAGAACTTCGCGCCGATTCCGTGCGAAGACGTCAAGGAGTTCGACGTCAAGATGGGCCATGAGATCGCCAACGA
>DCIH01000103.1:1971-2289 GCA_002317575.1 Verrucomicrobia bacterium UBA1731
TGCGAGCACGTGTGGTGCTTCAACATGGACGAGTGGGCGGACGGCAAGGGCAACACGCTTGTCGGCGACGCGTCCTTCCAGTACGCGATGGAGCAGGCGTTCTACAATCCGCTCGGCAAGCTGACGGTTCCGAAGGACCACCGCAACTTCGCGACGAAGAAGAACCTTCCGACCTACCCGAAGAAGATCGCCGCCCTCAAGAAGGAAGGCGCGAAGCTCGTTCTCGTGTACGGCATTGGCCGCATGTGCCACATCGCGTTCTGGGAGCCGATGATCGGCGCCGAGTTCTCGAGCGACAAGGAATGGCTCAAGCAGCCC
>DCIH01000103.1:2308-6637 GCA_002317575.1 Verrucomicrobia bacterium UBA1731
CCTACCGCATCGGCGTGCAGCTCCATCCGCTCACGATCGAGCAGAACGCGATCACATCGTTCAAGAGCCGCACCACGCTCGTGCCGTGCCGTGCGAACACCATGGGTCCCGGCATCATGTTCCAGGCCGACTACGCCATCGGCGGCGCGGACGGCTGTCTCGGCCGCGGCATGCAGTGGCAGGGCATGAGCTTCTGGATGACGCTCCGTTTCGGGCCTTCGCGCTTCGTGACGAGCTCCTACATCCCGACGCTCCCCGGCAAGCTCTTCTTCCTGAAGGAGCTCGCGGGTCCGTTGGTCGCCGAGGCGAACTGAGTCCCGCGGCGTGACGGACACCACGCCGATGGAGCTTCATCCGATCGTCGAAAAACTGCTCGCCCTGCGGGGCGTCAAGCCTGGGGATTACCCCGCCTTCTTCGATCCGTCCCTGAAGCGGATGGTGAAGGCGGAGGACATCCCTGGCGTTCCCGCGGCGGTGGAGGTGATTTTGCGCTTCGTTTCGGCGAAGCGCAGGATCGTCGTCTTCGGCGACTACGATTGCGACGGCGTGTGCGCGTGCGCAATTCTCGTCACGACGCTGCGCAAACTCGGCGGCGTCGCCGAGGCGTTCATTCCGGACCGTTTTGCGCACGGCTACGGCATGACGGAAGCGTCGCTTGAACGGATGTTCGAGACCCATCCCGATGTCGCCCTGGTGGTGACGGTGGACAACGGCATCTGCTCGAAAGAAGAGGTGTCGGAAATCAGACGGCGCGGCGTCGCCGTGGTCGTGACCGACCACCATCTGCCGCCCCCCGAATTGCCGGAGGCGGACGCGCTCGTGAACCCTAAGGTGGCGAGCGCGCCCGGTTGCGACAACCTCTGCGGCGCGGGCATTGCGTTCTTCCTCGCGCAGGCGCTCGCCTGCGCGGCGACGCAGCAGGGACTCTACGACGGCGCGAAGTTCGGCGTGCCGCTGCTGGTGCTGGCGGGTTTGGCGACGGTGGCAGATCTGATGCCGCTTTCCGAACAGAACCGCATTCTGGTGAAGAACGCGCTGGCGTATTTCAATGCCGCGCCCGTGGGGCTGCGCGAACTGTTCAATCGCGCCTCGCGCAAGACGGGCGATCCCAAGGCGCGCGATTTCGGCTTTCTGCTCAGTCCGCGCATCAACGCGGCGGGCCGCGTCGCGAGCGCGCACGACGCCTACGATCTGCTGATGGTAGCGGACGCGCCCGACTTGCGCGAGGAGGCGCGGCGGCTGGCGATGGTCGTGGACGGCCACAATGTGACGCGCAAGTCCGTCGAGAACGGCCTCGCCGACCAGGCGCGGAAAGCCGTCGGGGAGACGGCGTCCGCCGGGGCGATCGTGTACGCCGTGAAGGCGGATCCGGCGGCGACGGACCGTCCCGATTTGCGTTCAGGCGTCGCGGGCATCGTCGCGGCGCGGCTCTTGGAGCAGTACGGCGTGCCAGTGGCGATGATCGTAGGCGACCACGGCAGCGCGCGCGCCGCGGGCGGCTGCAACGTGCACGACGCGCTGGCGGCGTGCGCGGACGAAACGCTCGTCCGGTTCGGCGGACACGCGGCGGCGGGCGGTTTCACGGTGAAGCCCGGCAAACTCGAGGATTTCAAACGGCTCTTCGCGGCGGCGTGCGCGGCGCAGCGCGGTTCGTCGTCCGCCGGTGCGGGCGGCCCGACATTCCGCGAGCCCGATCTGTGGGTCGACTGGCAGGATCTGACGTTGGAGCTTTCGCGTGCGCTGGAAAAGCTGGAGCCGTTCGGCGAGGGAAACCCCGAGCCGGTGTTCGGCGTGCGCGGCGCGCAGGTGTCGGGGGCGCGTCTCCTGGGACGCGAGGGAACGCATCTCGAGTTGGCGTTCGCGGGAACATCCCTGCGTGCCGTATGGTGGGGACACGGTGACGACGTGGAGCGTTTCCGCGCGACGGCTCCGGAGGTGGATGCGAGCTTCCGTCTCGTCACGTCCGATTTCGGCGGAGACGAGCACGTGGAGCTCAATCTCGTGTCGGTGCGAATGATTTGAGGAAGGGCGTGCCATGAAAGAACTGATGCGTTTGGGTCTGGCGTGTGCGTGCGTTTGCGCGCTTTTCGGCGCGGAAGCGCAAATGGCGTATTCGACGCCGGAGGCGGAGGGCATCTCTTCGAAGGCGGTTCTCGATTGGGTGAACGCCGCCGAAAAGGAAATCACGTGGATGCACAGCTTCGTCCTGGTGCGCCACGGCAAGATCGTCGCGAGCGGCTGGTGGAATCCCTACAGGCGTGACTATCCGCATCGGCTTTTCTCGCATTCCAAGAGCTTTACCTCAACGGCCGTCGGTTTCGCGGCGGATGAAAAGAAGGTCGATCTCGACGAGCGCGTGGCGGCGATCTTTCCGGACAAGCTGCCGGCGAATCCGTCGGAAAACCTGTTGCGCCTGCGCGTGCGTGATCTGATCACGATGAATGTGGGTAGCGACGGCACGGACAATTTCCGCCGCGATCCTTCCGGCGACTGGGAGAAGGCGTTCTGCGCCGGCGATTTCACATTCGAGCCCGGCACGCGCTTCAAGTACGATTCGTCCGCAACGTACATGCTCGCATCAATCGTCGAACGCAAGACGGGCCGCAAGATGATGGACTACCTGCACGAGAAGTTCTTCGGTCCCGTGGGCATCACGAGTGTCTACACCACGTACTCGCCTTCGGGCGTGCCGTGCGGCGGCTGGGGCATGGCGATGACCACCGAAGAGCTCGCGCGCTTCGGCCAGTTCTACCTGCAGCGCGGCATGTGGGACGGCAAGCAGCTCCTCTCGCGCGACTGGGCGACGCTCGCGACCACGAAGCAGACGGCGAGCGGCTGGGGCGGTCCCGACCAGCCCGAGAGCGACTGGTACCAGGGCTACGGCTTCCAGTTCTGGCGCTGCCGCCACAACGCGTTTCGCGCGGACGGCGCGGGCGGACAGTTCACCATCGTGATGCCGGACCAGGATGCCGTCTTCTGCGGAACGGCGCTCTTCAACGATTTCCAGGGCGCGTTCAACACGATCTGGAAACACATACTGCCGGCGTTCCAGGACGCGCCGCTCGCGGCGGACCCCGCCGCGCTCAAGGCGCTGCGCGAGAAGTGCGCGTCACTCGAGCTGCCGCTCGTGAAAGGCGAAAAGAAGGGCGCGCTGTCCGCCGCGAAGACGTGGAAGCTCAAGGCGAACGCGCACGGCATGACGGCGCTGTCGTTCGCGCCGGACGCCGCGGGCTGGACAATCGCGCTCGCGTGCGCGGACGGCGAACGCATGCTTGCCGTGGGCGCGGGCGCGTGGCGCGAAGGCGACCTGCAGATGTCGCATCAGACATGCGACCCGCTCGGCGCGTACGGTCTGCTGGGCCGCGTCGCCACGGCGGCGAACGGCGCGTGGACCAAGCCGGACGTCTTCGAGGCGGATGTCTATTTCACGCGCGAAGCCGCGCGCGCGTCGGTGAAGATTGACCTCTCCGGCGCCAAGATGAAGGCGACGCTCGCGTATGGCGGCGCCTGTCTCGACGACAGGAAATTCGAAATCGAGGAGGTGGACTGATGTCGCAGGAATGGAACATCCGCAGCCGCGGCCACGCGTGCTCGTTGTGCGGAAAACCGCTGGCGGACCGCGCGCCGGTCGTCTCGGCGCTCAAGGAGGTCCCCGGCGGCTACGAACGCCTCGACTGCCATCCGGAATGCTGGAAGGCGACGCCGCGCGATTACGAACCCTTCAGCCAGTGGGAAGGCGTCTACACGGCGCCGCCGCCTGCGGACAAGAAGGAGGCGCTCAAGAAGGAAACGGCCGACGAGCTGTTGCGCCACTTGATTTCGCTGGACGATCCGGCGATGAAGAACGTGGTGTACGTTCTCGCCGTGATGCTCGAGCGCAGCAAGATCCTGGTCGAACGCGACGCGAAGGAGCAGCCCGACCACACCGTCATCCGCATCTACGAGCACCGCAAAACGGGCGAGAGTTTCATTGTGCTGGATCCGCGCATCCGGTTGGAGAATCTCGCGGACGTGCAGGGCGAAGTCGTGGCGCTCCTTTCGGGCACGAAAACGCTTGGCGATGTCGCCGCCGAGGAAGAGAAAGCCCCCGAGGGCGTCGAAACGCCCGCGGACGCGGCACCCGTCGCCCCGGACGGCTCCTCACAGTAGCGCGGTGCGTCCCGCACCACGCAGAGTCGCCTCGTTCCTGGAGTTTACCCATTTTTCGACCGTCAAAACGCATCTCACACCGATGAATAAAGGGTGAAGTTGTGTTCGCAAGTGAAATGGACGTTTCTCCCGCCGATGCGGCCGGCCGTGCATGATCGGCCGTATGGGTATGCCTGTCCG
>DCIH01000058.1:0-191 GCA_002317575.1 Verrucomicrobia bacterium UBA1731
GGCGCCTCGCCGCTTCAGCTTCGCGGCCCTGTCCGTCGAAGCCTTGGCGAAGGCGGGCAGCGAAGCCTCGAAAAGATCACGTGCCTTTTCCCTTCCAGCCGCTCCTCACTCCGTCACACGCGGCTGAAGCGGCGAGGGCGCCGCTTCTCCTGAGCGGGGCCATCAGGTGCTTCAGCGCGTCCCTATCAGGA
>DCIH01000058.1:385-8066 GCA_002317575.1 Verrucomicrobia bacterium UBA1731
CCATACGGCCGATCATGCACGCGCCAACCGCAGCGCCGGGAGAAACGGCCATTTCACTTGCGCGCGCACACTTACCCTTTATTCACCGGAGTGAAATGCGTTTTGTCAGTCAAAAAAAATGGGCAAACTCCAGAATCAAGCACGGCGGCGCCGAAGCGCGCGCCCGGGAACGCCCGTTCATTCCGGAACGGGGCACGGTCCTTCGACCAACGCGAACGCATGCGGGGCGAGCTCGATCTTCGCGTCCGAAACGGCGGCCGACGCGGCATCCGGAAGCGACAGCACCTTGCGCAGCGTCGACCGGTCCCAATCGCAAATCGTGCGCGCTTCGCCCGTCGTGTTCTGGAAGGCCGTGTACGTCCGGCCGTTCACGTCGAACGCATGACTGGACACGCCCGTGCCCGTTCCGTCGCGGTTCACGACCCAGCGCCACCCCGTGCGCTTCGCGCCGTTCAACAGCTGTGCGAGTTCAAAGAGTCCGTCCGATTCCTTCTCGAACGCCGCCGCGCAGGCGTGGCCGCGGTCCGCCTTCTCGCCGAACGGCGTCACCCCGGGATCGTCCGCGATCAAATAGTCGTAGCAGTGCACGAACGATTCGCGTGCGCCGCCGAGAATCGTGTAGCGCGCCTGCTCGACGAATTTGGGCGGCGCGGAATCGAGACCGTCGTACCATCCGCCGCCGCAGCGGCCGCCGGACAAATCATCCAGGATCCCCACGAGGTTGCACCCCTGCACGGGATCGGGATTCGCGTCGCGCGTTTCCGTGCCGATCCAGCAGTTCCCGAAGAGGCGCGGCTGCTCAACGGGCGAATAGCCCTGGCGGAACCAGTTCTGGTACCAGCACGGGAACTTCACGATAAGGTCGACCTTCGGATTCGCCATCCGCGACGGCTGAACGACGCACCGCGCCGACACGTCCATCATCAAATGGCGTTTGAAGACGCCCCAATCGGCCATGCCGAGCTTCTTCTTGAGCGCCGCGCAACGCGCGCATTTGTCGCCGCAGGACGAAAAGAGGAAGTCGTCGATGATCACCTGGTCGAAGAGGCGCGCCGCGCGCACGCATTCCGCGCGCAGACGCTCCTGCGCCGCGGGGTCGCTCCAGCACACCACCATCGGCGGCTTGCCGCCCGCGGGCGCGTCGTTCAGCATCGTGGGCGTCACCATGCCGCTCGTGGCGAAGCCCGCCGCGCGGAACGCATCGCGCTCCTGCGCGAGCCGCTCGGACGTCACGCGCTCGCCGTGGCGGTAGCTTTCGAGCCACACCTTGGTGAAATGGTTCTTTTCGAGCCAGGCGAACGTCTTCGCGCGGGCCGCTTCGTTGGTCATCGGACCGTTGAGACTCGTCACCTTGAAGCTCATCGAAAACACGTGCGGCTTGAGCGGTGTCGCCACCGCCATCGCCGTCCAAATCACCGCCACACCCAAAATCCCGATTCGTTCACGCATTCCAAACCCCCATCCGTCAACTTTCAACCTTCACAAAAATCAAACATGTGCAACACGGGAAGAAGAATCGGCGCGCGCGCAGCGTGAAACCCGCCTCGGACGCGAACGCGACGAATTCCGCTTCGGACACCGTCGCCTTCATGGATTCACGCAGATGCGCGTAGGCCGCCGCGTGCCTGCGCACGAACAGTCCCGCGAGCGTCCTGACCCACAACGCGGTGCACGCGCCGAGCACGCGGCTTTGCGGACGGAAGAATTCAAGCACCAGCAATTCGCCGCCCGGCGCCAAGACGCGCGCGGCCGCCGCGAGCGCCGCGCGTTTGTCCGGAAAATTCCGGAATCCGAACGCGCAAGAACACAAATCGCACGATGCGTCCGCCACGGTGGCGAGACGCTGCGCGTCGTCCACGCGGAACGACACGCGCGGAAACGCGTTCTTCGCGCGGGCGCGCGCCAGCATCGCGGGCGTCAGATCGACGCCTTCGACCGTCGCCTCGGGGAAGCGACGCGCCAGCGCGAAGGAAAAATCGCCGGTGCCGGCCGCGACGTCGAGGATGCGCGCGGGCGCACCCTTCACGAGCGCCGCCGCGCGGTCGCGCCAACCGACGTCCCGCCCCAGCGACAGGACGTGGTTCATCCGGTCGTAGACGGCGGCGATGTCCGTGAAGAGCGCTTCCACGACTCTCACCTCGTCAACGCCGCGAGCGTCGCGGACCACGCCAGCGCATAGCAGACGCCGAACAGAAGATGGATTTTCCCGGACTCGCGCTCGAACCCGCGCCACGGCGGATTGCGGGTGTTCGACAAATATTCCTTCCGCGCGCGGCGCACGGACCTGACCGAAATCGGCAACACGCAGAACGGCGCGCACGCGAGCGCGACGAACATCCATTCGGGATACACGGAACGCGCCATGAAGCGCGCGACGGTCCAAACGAGGAATGTCGGAACCGCATAGGCGGAATAGTGGCAGAACGCGTAGAACCGAAGCGCACCCTTCGGCCCCAGAATCGACGAGAGCGTCTTGATGCCGGCTGCGCGGTCCGTGGGGATGTCGCGCATGTCGTTGCCGTGCATGATCACGCACACGAGCGCGGCGATCGGATAGGTGAGCAGCAGGAAAATCCCGGCCGACGACAACTGCATTTTGAGCGGCCAATAGAGCCAGCCGACCGCGCCTTTCGGGAACAGCAGCGCGAGCGCCACGGCGACTTCGAGCGGTCCCATCAAAAACGCCACGAACGGCACGCCGAGACCGCGGTACTTGAACTGGACGCCCGTGGAATAGTTCGTGGCGCCCAAAAGGCCGATGAAACCCATGATCAGCAACGACCAGTTGACGCGCCATGCGTCACCGACGCGGAAGAGGCACAATGCCGTGCCGAGCACGGAGGAGACGGCCGCACACCCAAGAGCCGTCGCCAACAGCGCGCGCATGGAAACGAACCCCTCGTGAACCTGCGGTGTCGTGCGGATCGCGCCGGGAACGGCGTCGACGCCGCTGCGCTCGTCGCCCCACGTGTTGAGCAGATTCACGGTGGCCTGGAAAAAGAGACCCGCCACGAAGCCGACGCCCCAGCGGAGGAAATCGCATGTCTCGCGGTGTTTGCCGCCGGAGACGCCCCACGCGAGCGCGAAGAGGAACGGCACCGCGGTCGCCGTGTAGCTCCACGGCCTGAACAGGAAAAACCACGCTTTCAGGCGACCGCTCATGACGCCTGGCGCTTGTAGACGACGAGGCGCGTCTTGCCGTATTCGCGGTCGCGGCACAGATCCCAGCCCGCATGCTCCTCGGCCTTCTGCGCGGCCGTGCATTCGGCGATGAAAAGACCGCCCGGTTTCACCACGTCGCCCTTCGCAAGCGCCTCGAGGACGTTCGCGTAACCGCGTTGGACGCCCAGCACGTACGGCGGATCGGCGAAGGCGACGTCAAAGTTGCGTCCCGCGCCCGCGGCGTCGATCCACGAATAGGCGTCCGCCTGGACGATCTCGGATTTGGCCAACGCCCCGTTCAGCGACGCGACGTTCTTGCGCAGACACTCGACGTGGCGACGGTCGAACTCCACGAACGTGGCCGACGCGGCGCCACGCGAGAGCGCGTCGATGCCCACGGCGCCTGAACCGGCGAACAGGTCCAGGAACCTGGCGCCCGGCACCTCGTTCATCAGAATCGAAAAGAGCGCCTCGCGCACGCGGTCCTGCGTGGGCCGCACGTCCGGCGTCTTCGGCACCGCGAGGATCCGTCCCCGCCACTCTCCGCCCGTCACGCGCATGGCAACACCTCTCAGGCGACGAACGACCCCCACAGGAACACGGGGTAGGCGATGGCCGGAATGAAGAGAATGGAATCGAACATGTCCAGGAACCCGCCCATGCCGGCCGGGAGGAATGTGCTCGAATCCTTCACGCCGCACTCGCGTTTGATGCGGCTCTCGATGAGGTCTCCGATCGTGGCCACGATCGCCAGCAACGCGCCGCCCACGAGCGTCAGAGGATACGTGAGCTGCCCCCACAGCGGACATTCGACGCCCCAGCCGTTCGCCCGCGCGATCGCGAGGAACAGGGCCGCCGTGCCGGCGGAAAAGAGGCACGAACCGAAAAGCCCTTCCCAGGACTTCTTCGGGGAAATCGCGGGACACATCTTGTGCTTGCCGAAGGAAAGGCCGAACGCGAAACCGCCGGTGTCGGACATCTTGCAGATCGCGATCAGCGCGAAGAGCGTGTAGAGCCCCACGCGCGTCGCGGGCATGCCGAACGGCGCGGACGCCTGGAGCTGCGCGAACCGGAGGAAGAAGGAGACGAGAAACGGCACGTAGAAGAAGCCGAAGAGCGTCGACGCGATCGTGGCGACGGGTTTCGCGTAGCGCGACGCGAAGAGAACGATTACGCACAGGACGAAAAAGACCACGAGGAACCCGAACACCGCGCCCGGCACGAGGAATCCGATGAGCGGATGCCCTGCGGGCGTCGCGGCCGTCCACGAGATCCAGGTCGCGCCCATGAGCAGGCCGAACCATGTCACCGGCTCGTAGGCCTTCGCCATCTGGTAGAACTCGAGCTGCACGAGCATCGCGAACACGACGAGAATCGGGAACAGCAGCACGAGCGGCAGGTACAGGAAGAGGCACAGCGCGCCAACGCCCACGGAAATGCCGGCCAACGTGCGTTTGAGAATGGGATTCATGCAGTCCTTTTTCGTTGCAAAACAGGTCTGACCTGTTTTGCGTTTTTCGAATCATTTCAATCGGCCGCCCAACCGACGTTCACGGTGCGAATAGGCCTCAAGGGCTTTGTCGAATTCGGCTTTGTCGAAATCGGGCCAATACGTGGGCGTCACGTAAATTTCGGAATAGGCGATCTCCCACAGGAGAAAATTGGAAACGCGCAATTCGCCGCTCGTGCGCACGAGCAGATCGGGGTCGGGAAGATCCGGCGCATAGAGACACTTCGCGAAGGCGGCTTCGGGGTCGGCGTCAAACGCGGCGCGGGCCGCAGGATCCGCCGCGAACGAGTCCGCCAGCTTGCGCGCGGCATCCACGATCTCGGCGCGGCCGCCGTACGAAAGCGCCACGTTGAGGTTCCATTCGCCGTTCTTCGTCGCTTCCTCGACCTGCGCGATCTTCTTCTGGAGCGCCGCGGAAAGGTCCCCTTTCCGGCCGATCACGCGGAAGCGGACGCCGTCCTTGACGAGCTGCTTTTCCTTCGTGCGCAGGTAGGTTCCCAAAAGTTTCATCAAACCCGACACCTCGTCCTTGGAGCGCTTCCAGTTTTCGGTGGAGAACGCGTACACGGTGAGATGGCGGATGCCGGCTTCGCGGCACCAGTGCATCACGCGGTCGAGCGTGTCGGCGCCGGCCTTGTGTCCGGCGAGGCGCGGCTTGCCGTGGGCTTTCGCCCACCGCCCGTTCCCGTCCATGATGACGGCGAGGTGACGGATGCCGCAGACCATGTGGAAAGATCAGAGCGCGATCCGAAGCGTGCTTTCGCGCGCCGGACCGATGGAAAGGATGCCCAGTTTTCCGCCGGAAAGTTCCACGAGACGATCCACGTACGCCTTCGCCTTGGGCGGAAGATCCTCGATGCGCGTGACGTTGGACGTTTCGCACATCCAGCCGTCCATCTCCTCGTAGACGGGCTTGACGCGGGCGAGTTCGTCGGCGGAGGTCGGCATGTAGTCGATCACCTGGCCATCCAGTTCGTACGCGACGCAGATCTTGATCTTCGGGAACGGATCCATCACGTCGAGCTTCGTCATCGCCCAGTAGTCGACGCCGTTCACCTGCTGCGCGTAGCGCGCGACGACCGCGTCGTACCAACCCGTGCGGCGGGGACGCTTGGTGACCGCGCCGAATTCGTGGCCGCGCTCGGCCATCAGCTTGCCGTCCGGATCCTGCTTGTCCTCGGCGTTGTAGAGCTCGGTGGGGAACGGACCCGCGCCGACGCGCGTCGTGTACGCCTTGATCACGCCCACCACGCAGTCGATGTCGCGCGGGGAAAGGCCGGAGCCGATGCAGGCGCCGCCGGAGGTCGGATTCGAACTGGTGACGAAGGGATAGGTGCCGAAGTCAATGTCGAGCATCGTGCCTTGCGCGCCTTCGAGCAGGATGGACTTGCCCGCCGCCTTCGCCTTGTGGAGCATCGGCACGGTGTCCTTGATGTACGGCGCGAGCTTCTCGGCGGCGACCTTGTAGATCGCGACGATTTCGTCCGGATCAAGCTGGTAGTCCTTGATCGTGCAGCCGGGGACTTCGATCGCGTCGCCTTCGTCCACGCGCTCGGCCTTGAGCATCTTCAGCTTGGCGTTCGTCTCCACGACCTGTTCGCGGACCTTCTCGAGGAAGTTCTTCGCGAGCATGTCGCCGCAGCGGAAACCGGTGCGGCTCACCTTCGCCGCGTACGCCGGGCCGATGCCGCGGCCCGTGGTGCCGATCTTCTTCGCCGGCGCGCGGGCGGCCTCTTCGGCCTTGTCGAGCGCGCGGTGGTAGAGCATCACCATCTGCGTGCGGGTGGAAATGAAAAGACGGCCCGTCGGATCGACGCCCGTCGCGCGCATCTGATCGATCTCCTCGATGAGGTCGAGCGGGTTCATCACCACGCCGTTGCCGATCACGCACGTCTTGCCCTCGTGCAGGATGCCCGAGGGAATGAGGCGCAGCACGCGCTTCTTGCCTTCGGCGATGACGGTGTGGCCGGCGTTGGAACCGCCCTGGTAGCGCACCACGAAGTCCGCCTTGTCGGTCAGCACGTCGATGACCTTGCCCTTGCCTTCGTCACCCCACTGCGAACCGATCAGAACCGTGTTCATTGGAAATCTCCCTTGAAAATCAAACCGCGAGCACGTCGCGCATGGCGTATCTGCCGGGTTTCCGGCCGACGGCCCACAGGGCCGCCCGAATGGCCCCCGCCGCGAACGCCTCGCGCGACTGGGCCTTGTGGACGAGTTCCACGCGCTCCACATCGCCGGCGAACATCACCGTGTGGTCGCCCACCACGGATCCGCCCCGCAAGGCGTGGATGGCGATCTCCCCTTCGGGACGCTCGCCGACGATGCCTTCGCGTCCGTGGCAGACGCAGTCCTCGAGCTTCACGCCGCGGCCTTCGGCGGCCGAACGCGCAAGCATGATGGCCGTGCCCGAGGGCGCGTCCTTCTTGTGTTTGTGGTGCATCTCCACCACTTCGACGTCGTAATCCTTCCCGAGCACCTGCGCCGCCCGCTTCACGAGCTCCACGAGGAGATTCACGCCCAGGGAATAATTGCCGCTTTGCACCACGGGAACCGTGGCGGAGGCCGCGTCGACGGCGGCCTGTTCGTCGGCCGAAAGCCCGGTGGTGCCGAGCACGTACGCCGCACCGATTTCGGCGGCGCGCTTCGCGTTTGCGGGCGCGGCCGCGTGGAACGAGAAGTCGATCACGGCCTGCGTTCCGGCGGGCACGGCGGCGTCGAAGCCGTCCGCCACGTCAACGCGCGCGACGACTTCGACGTCCGACATGTCGGCGGCGAGACGCGTGAGCATCTGGCCCATGCGTCCCGCCGCTCCGACGATGGCGAGTGTTGTCTTCGCCATTGCCGTTTACTTGCCGAGGGCGGCCGTGACCGTCGCGAGAACGTCGCGGAGGGCCTTCGGCACGCGCTTGGCCGTGGAGGACTTGACCTTCGTGTCCTTGGACGCCTTGGCGTCGTACTCGTCGTAGGAAGCGCCGATCGTGGCGATTTCCTTCTTCCAGCCGGCCT
>DCIH01000024.1:0-1653 GCA_002317575.1 Verrucomicrobia bacterium UBA1731
CCTTCACGGCCTCGGCGTAGAGGTTGAAAAGATGTGCGACGCGCTCGTTATCGTTCGCGAACGTGCGACCATACGCCTTGTCGACCAGCATGTCGAGGTGCTGATGCGCCTTGACGAGTTCCGGCGGCATGAAGCGCGGATCGTAGAGCTCGGCCAAAGATTGGTTGGGGTAGATGACCCGTGCATCCAAGACGGCTTGTGCGGCGGTTTCGATCTTGGCCTTACATTCCTCGGATGCGTTCGGCCAGATGAAGTTGTTGTAGACGATGTCCTTCGAATAGCGGTAGCGCATTTCGAGCCGCCCCGCCACCGCCCGCATCCAGGCGTTGTGCATCCGCGACGTGAGGATGCCGAAATGGTAAAGCGTCGCGTCGGGAACGATTTGAAGGAGATCGGTAACGATTGTCTCAGCCGTCAGAAAGCCGATTGGGATGTAGGTACGCCGTTCAGAGGACACACGCGGTATTGCGATATAGTCCTTGCCTTCGGGCTGGGTGATTTGGCAGAACAGCCCCGGCGTAGCGGCAAACTTCTGCGTGGCCGTTGCCTTGCTCGCAAGGCGCATTTGCCGACACGCCTCAATGCGGGCACACACCTTTGGGCAACTCTTGATGAGCGATGGCATCGCGCCAACAAGCCACAGGCAATAACGCTTCTTGTTGTGCAAAAACTCCTCGGCGCCCAAGAGCGGCCGAATCAGCGGCGCGGCTTGCGGATCGTCCTCAATGAACTGCTCGTAGTCCTCGGCTTCGATGATGAGGTTGCCGCCGTCGCGCGGCATGTTGCCGAAGTTCATCGGCGGCACGTCGCAAAGCGGCTTTGAGCGGCTCTCAACGATCACATCGGGCGCATCAAGAAGATAGCCGTTGATATGCTTGGCGGGCATGGCCGTCTTGCCGTCGAAGATGGTTTTGGTAGGGCGCGTCGCTCCGCGACCGCCGCAATCACGCCCCAACGCAACATTCGTTGTCGAATCGATTGCGGCGGGCGATGGAACGCCCGCCCTACCATGGAACCCGATGATGACGCAATGGACCGCCGCCACGCCCTTCGCCTCGTTCGACCATTTGAAGGTGCGATAGGCGAAGTCAATCTGGATGTTCATCGCCCGAGACAACACCGGCACTTGCTGGCCTTGCGTAATGGAGTTGGTCGCTACGAACGCACACCGCGTGTCGGTGCCTTGGATGAAGTCGGACGCCTTCTTGAACCACGCCGTCACGAAGTCGAGTTCGCCCAGCATCTTCTGCTTCGAGCCGAAGACAAGTTCCATGTCCTGCTTCTGTTCGGGCAATATGCGCATGGCCCCGAGAAACGGCGGATTGCCGAAGATGTAGGAGAAGTGCGGCGAAAGTTCCCGCCAATCCATCGTGAGGGCGTTGGCGCAGACGATGTGGGGGCTGGCCTTGATCGGGATGCGGACGAAGTATTGCCCGAAGCGCTTGGCGACGTCGAGGTTGCAGAGATGGTCCATGAGCCACAACGCGACCTTGGCGATCTCGGCGGGGAACGGCTCGATTTCGATGCCGTAGAACTGCGAGACGTCGACCTTGCAGAGCGTCGAGACGTCCAGCACCATGGCGGGGTCGTCCTTGTGCAGTTCTTCGAGGAGATCCGTTTCGAGACGGCGCAGTTCACGGTAGGCGATCAGGA
>DCIH01000024.1:1665-13986 GCA_002317575.1 Verrucomicrobia bacterium UBA1731
TCAGGAGGAAGTTGCCGCATCCGCAGGCGGGGTCGAGGAACGTCAGCGCCGCCAGCCGGTCGTGGAACGCGGTCAGCTTCACGCGCTTGGACGGACCCGTGATCAGGCGCAGGCGATCGAACTCTTCGCGGAGGCCCTCGAGGAAAAGCGGACGGATGACATTGAGGATGTTCTTTTCGGACGTGTAGTGCGCTCCGAGGTCGTGCCGCGCGTCTTTGTCCATCACGCCCTGGAACATCGCCCCGAAAATGGCCGGCGAGATTTTCGCCCAGTCGAGCGCGCCGCATTCCAGCAGCGCCTTGCGCATCGCCGCCGAAAACGCGGGCATGGGCAGCATCTCGCCGAAGAGGTTTCCGTTCACGTAGGGAAACGCGGCGACCGCCTCGTCACGGGTCGAGAGCCGCTTTTCGGGCGGCGTGTTCAGGACCTGGAACAGTTCGGCGATCTTGCTGGCGAGATCGCTGCCGTCCTCGGCGGTGTGTTGGGCGATGAAGTTCGAGAACTGGCCGGGCTTGAAGATGGTCGTGTCCTCGGCGAAGAGGCAGAAGAGGAGCCGGACGAGGTAGGTCTCCAGCTCGTGTCCCGAATAGCCGATGTCCTTCAGCGCATCATGGAGCCGTGCCATCTTCTCGGCGGCTTGGCGGTTCACGGGGTCCTGCTCGCGCACCTCTTCCGACTCCGCGCCGATCATGAACCCGAAGAGCGTGACGTACTTGCGCAGGTCGGACAGCTTGAACTCGGTGAGGGCGTTATCCTTGGCGAGGTCGTAGAAACGCCACCGCTGGAAGTCCGATACGACGATGACGCGCGGCAAAATCGACTGGTCGGGCAGGGCGCGCACATAGTCCATCGCCTGCGCGTACGCAACGTCGAGGTCTTTGCCCTTGGACTTCATTTCAATGAGGATGCGGCCTTGCCAAAAGCAGTCGACGTATCCCTGCGATCCGTCCGGGAACTTGACGCGATGCTCGAACGTCGCCTGCGCCACGGTGTCCACGCCGAACAGTTCGAAGAATTCCTTGAGAAACGACTGCGCCTGGCCCTTCTCGTCGTAAGCGGTTTTCCACCGCTTCGAGAACGCCGTCGCCGCCGCGCGGATTTCATTCCAGCTTTTCATCGTTCGCCTCACGCATCGAGCATTTCGAGGAGCGCGGCGGCGGCGGCGACTTCCGCCGCGCGCTGCGAGCCGGCCGTGGCCGTCGCTTCGCCCATGCCGGACACGCGCACCGTCACGGTCACCGTCGGCGCGTGCGCGGGGCCTTCCGACCTAACCACGACATACTCGGGCTTGCGCGGCGGACGACGTGCCTGCGCGAGCACCTGCAGATACCCTTTCGGGTTCTCGCGCCATTCGTTGAGCTTTTCGTCGATGGGCAGATCGAGCTTTTCGAAAATCGCCTTGGCGGCGTCGAGGCCGCCGTCGAGCCACGCAGCCCCCATCACGGCCTCCATCGCGTCCGCCAGCGCCTTCGCGCGCGGTGCGATCGGCGCCGCGCCGGCGTTCTGCCTGAGGTGCGCGCGCAAACCGATGCGCTCGGCCGCGTCCGCCAACGCCGCGCCGGAAACGAGATGCGTGCGCCGCACGGTAAGCGGACCCTCGCGCTCCCACGGATAGGCCGAGAACACGGCGTCCGCGCTCAACAGGCCGAACACGGCGTCGCCCAGGAATTCCAGTCGCTGGTTGTCCTCCACGTCCGGATGGTCCATGCGGCACGCCGGCGTGGTGAGCGCCGTCGCCAAAAGCGATGCGTCCGAGAACGCGTATCCGAGCTTTTCCTCCAGATCCGTCATCGCACCGAACTCCCGCTCCAACCGAGCTTGCGCGCCAGCACCTTGTAAGGATTGTAGCCCTCCAGTTCCACAAGCGGCACCGTGGCGGCGGACTTGACGATTTCGACGGCGTCGCCGTCCGCCAGCGTTCCCGCAGGCGCGCCGTCGGCGAACACGGACAGCGGCGCGGCGTCGCCGCGACCGCGCGCGCGCACCACCACGCGCGCCGTGTCGCGCACCACGAGCGGACGCGACGAAAGCGCGTGCGGGCAGATCGGCGTCAAGACGAAGCTCTCCGATTCCGGCATCAGGATGGGTCCGCCCGCCGCCAGCGAATACGCCGTCGAACCCGTGGGCGTCGCCACCACCAGACCGTCCGCCGAGAACCGCGTCGCCGGCTTGCCGTCCACTTCCAGGTCCAGCGTCGCCACGTGGCCGCTCACGCCGCGCGAGATGACGACTTCGTTGAGCGCGCGCGCGCCGCGCACCTCCAGCGCCGTGCGGCGCGACAACGTGAAGCGGCCCTCGGCCAGCGCCTTGAGCGCGTCGCCGAAACTGGGCTCCTCCACGGCCGACAGAAACCCGAGTGATCCCAGATTGAATCCCAGAAGCGGCACGCCCGGAAAACGGTGCACCGCCGCGAGCATCGTGCCGTCGCCGCCCAGCACCACCACGGCGTCGGGATTTTCCGGATCGACCGCCAGACCGCACTCCGCCGCTTCGGCGGAGAGCCGCGTCCGGGCCCCGGCCGCCGCCGCTTTCGCGGCGTTCTCGAAAAACGCTATTCTCTTGACGGTCACGTCAGTCCCTCGTGGGTTTCATGCGAACGATGATTTCGGAATGTTTGGCGAGAAACGCAGCCGACAGGCCCTGCACGGTCCCGACGCGCTTCGCCGCCGCCAGCACGGTCTGGTCCACGGTCGCGTCGCCCGACGAGACGTGGATGGAATAGGCGACCAGTCGCCCGCCGCCGCCGAACCGCACGAGCAGCTGCACCGGCTTGAGTCCGTCGTGCCATGTGAAACCCGTCCAGTTCTCGAAAAACGTGCGCTGGATGAGCGAGAAGCAGCGTTGCTCCTCGTTCGCGGCCAACTGGTTCGTCGCGCCGATGCGCGCGCCGTCCGCCAGCGCCTTCTTGAACTCCTCCGCCGTCAGGGGCTTGTCGCGGCTCGTGCCCTTGCCGCGCGGCAGGTTGTCCGGCGCGTCGGTCTTGCGCGGCTTCACCGCCACGAGCTCGGCCTTCTTGAATTCCTTCTTCTCCGGTTTCTTGACCTCGGTCTTCTTCTGGTCGACGAGTTCGGCCTTCTTGAATTCCTTTTTCTCGGGCTTCTTCTTTTCGGGCTTTGGCTTTTCGACGATCTTTTCGACGGCGTCAAGCTTTTCCTCGGCCTTCGGAATCGGATCCGGCTTCACCGCCGGCGCCGGCTTCTGGACGGGCTTCGGCAGTTCCTTCGGCGGCGGATTGGGGTCGGGCTCCGGATCGTCCGGATCCTGCTCGGCCCACGGCGGCACCACCGTCATGTCGATCGGAATGATCGTCTCGTGCGGATGCAGACAGGATGTGATGAAGGACGTCGCGACGAACACGATCACGAGCGCCGCATGACAGAAGAAGGAAAGGGCAAGCGTGCGGAAATTGATCTCGCGCACGTCTCCTTCGGCTTCGTCCTGTCCATACCCGTACATCGACGTTTACTTGTCCACCGTCACCAGCGCCATGCGCCGGACCTTGCATTTGTACACGAGCTTCACCACGTTCATCACCATGCCGTAGTTGAGGCGCTCGTCGCCGCGCACCAGCACGGGCACGTCGGGATCCTCCGCGACCTTTTCCGACAGCATTTTTTCGAGCGCTTCGTCCGTCACGGGCTGGTTGTTGAAATAGGTCGCCGTCTGCGAAATGGTGATGACGTTCGCCTTGTTGTTCTTGTTCGGCAGCGCGTCGGCCTTCGCCTGCGGCAGCAGGATGGAGATGCCCTGCTCCAGCTTCGGCAGCGTGAGCATGAACGTCACCAGCAACAGGAAGGTGAGGTCGATCATGCTCGTCATGTCGATCGCCGCCTTGGACCGCTCGCCGCGTCTTCCCCTGCGTCTGCTCATCTCTCCGCTCCCCGTTGCGCCGCGCCGCTCGCGCTCATTTTCCCTGGAACTCCAGCGCGATGCGGCCGGCGAGGTCGTCGGTGAAGCCCTCAACATCGGCCGTCAGATCGCGAACGGACGCGGAAAGGCGCGCGTGCGCGATCACGCCCGGAATCGCCACCAGAAGGCCCACCACCGTCGTCACGAGCGCGGATGAGATTGCGGGCGCCATCGTGGCAATGTTGGCGGAACCGGCGCTGCCGATGTCCGCGAACGCGTCCAGCACGCCCCACACCGTGCCGAGCAGACCGAGCATCGGCGCCAGCGCCACGATCGTGCCGATCACGCCCATGCCGCGCTCGATCTTGATCTCCTCCTCGTCAAGCACGTGCTCGCAGAGCGCGCGCACGAGTTCCACTTCGTGGCGCGTGAGCACGGCGGCGCCGGCGCGCGCCGCCAGGGCGGAACGCGTGTCGGGCGTAAGCAGCTTGAGCAGGCGCTCGCAGGCGCCGGCGTAGATGTTCTCGACCGGCGAATGGTGGTTGGGGTGGCGCGCCAGATAATACTCGAGCACGTCCTGACCGGACATCACATCACGGCTGACGCGGCGCGTGAGCTGGCCCATGCGCGCGAGCTTGCTCCATTTCCCGAACACCTGCCCGAGCATGACCAGGCTCGCACCGATCTGCACGAGCACGATCAACTTTCCCATGAAGCTCGAGATCAGGAACCCCTGCATGAGCGAATCCGCGAAAAACTCAACCATTTGCAACCTCCTCTTCGCAAAGTCTCACCGCCAGTTTCACCAGCTCGACGCACGGACGCTTCCGGTAGTATTCCGCCGTGCGCGCTTCGGGGACGCCGCCCGTCGTGGCGTGCGGATCCGACCCCGCCAGAATTTCGCGGCACACGATCGAACCGCATTCCCGTTTGAATTTTGCGCACACCGCCTGCACATGCGGATAGACCGCCGTCTTGTCCGGCCCGAATCTCATGCCCAACGCGAGCGCGGCGCCCGTCACCGCACCGCACGTTTCGCGCATGCGGCCGACGCCGCCGCCGAGGCCTGCACTCACCTTCGCAGCCGTCTCCGCGTCCATGCCGAAATCTTCAGCGAACGCGCCGAACACCGCCTGCGAACAGCACATGCCGTCCCTGAAAAATCCTTCCGCCTTGTCCTGCCTGTCCATGTTCCGCAAAGTATATCACGTTTCCCCGCGCCGCGTTTGCGTTCTGCGGCGCGGTTGCTATAATATGCGCCATGAACGCAACCATCGCCATTCCCCACGACAACGGACAGATCTTTCAGCACTTCGGCAAGTCCGCACAATTCAAAATCTATGCGATCGAAAACGACAAGGTCGTCTCTTCGACCATCGAAAACACCGACGGCGTCGGCCACGAAACGCTGGGCCTTTGGCTCGTCCAGCACGGCGTCGACGCCGTCATCTGCGGCAATGTCGGCCCTGGTGCGCAGGGCGCGCTGATGGCGGCCGGCATCGCGCTCCTGGCCGGCGTGGAAGGTCCTGCGGACGACGCCGTCGCGAAACTGGTCGCCGGCACGCTCGTCGCGGCGAACACGGCGAACTGCGGCCATCACCACGGCGCCGGCGGTTGCGGCGGCGGCTGCGGCCATTGTCCCGGCCACTGCCACCACTGACTCCAAACCGCATCTGAGGCGCCCTGTCAGGAGAAGCGGCGAGGTCGCCGCTTCACGCGTCCACTAACGCCGCGTCAGCCGCCCCACGATCGCCAGCGACGCCGGCACAGCCACCGCAAGCGCCATCACCACGGCGCCGACCGCGCCTTCCGCGATCGTCGCGGACGGCACGGCGAAGTACGCGGGGATGCCCCAATTGGCCATCGCCGCGCGCGTGCCCGCCGTGAAGAGCCATCCCGCAAGCGCACCGCCCGGAAAACCAACGGCCACGCCCCAGCACGCCGTTTTGAGCGCATCCCCCGCCAGACGCGCCACAAGCTGCGCGCGCGTCGCCCCAACGGCCCTGAGCACCGCGTACTCGCGCTTCCGGGCGTCCGCCACCGCCACGAGCATCGCAACGAATCCGAGCGACAGCACGCCGAGGAACACATACGGAATGCGCGCCATCGCGCCAATGAGCTGGTCGCCGTGCGCGAGCGTGCCGTCCGCCACTTCGTCCCGCGCATGGAGCCGCACCGTGCATGTCTTCGGATGGCCGAATCGTTCGCCGATTTCCTTTTCCACCAGTCGTCCCGCCCGGAACACGCCGTGCTCCTTCAGGAACGCGTCGTCGTAATCGAGCCACAGGTGCGTCATGCGCACCATCTTCTCGGGACGCGGATCGATTGCGTCCAAGGTGTCGAACGAAATGAACGCCGGCCCGTCCGTGAACACGGGCATCCGGTTCAATCCGCGCACCAGCCCGCGGCTCGTCACCATGTGCCAGTTGAGATCGGCGACGCCCACAATCGGAACGGACGCGATTTCACCGCGGAGATTCATCTCGATTTTGTCGCCTACTTTGAGCTTGCGCGCATTCGCCATCATTTTCGTGATGACGCAGCCGCCTTCCGCGAACACGCCGCGCTCGACCTCCGCGCGCGTCGCGCCTTCAAGCTTGAACGGCGGCAGATAGTCGCTCGCCAGGAGCAGCACATTGCGGTATTGCTTCATCGGCCCCCGCCCGCCCTTCATACCGCCCCCCAAGGGGGTGGCGTCGCTCCGCGACGCCACCGCGCCCCTGCCCGGACCCTTCATCTCCTCCAACGGCTCGAACGGCACCTGCAGCGGCGCCAGTTCGTGAACGCGCTTGACGCCCTTGAGCGCGACCTTGCCGTCCTGCACCAGCTTCTCGATGTCCGCCGATTCCATGCCCGCAGGCAACAGCGACACGATCGCGTCCGGCCATTCCGCGCTGGGCACGAACGCGCGCATGAGCGACGCGCCCCACACCTCCACCGCGACGAACGCGCCGAAACCGCATGCGAACGCAACGGTCATGCCAAGACGACTTTTCTTCGCGGGCCTTGTGGAAGCCGCTTCGAGCGGACGCACCGCAAGCGCGGGCCTGAGCGCGACGAGCGCCGCGGCGAGCGCCACCAGCACGGACGCCAGCGCGCACGCGGCGACGCCGGTCCACGAGACGGCGACGCCCACCGGGAACGTGGCCGCGTCGCGCATCACGTGCAACGCCAACGCCCCAAGCCCCAGCACGACGCCAAGGCCGGCACCGACGACTGACGCCAGGAAGGATTCCGCCAGCACGATTTTCGCCACGCCGCCGCGCGTCAACCCCACGGTGCGCAGCACGGCCAGCGCGCGACGGTTCGATTCGACCGCCAAGAAGAGTGAATTCGCCAGCAGACAGAGCGCCGTGAGCGCGGCCGCCCACAGCAGGAGCACCTGCGCGCGGTCGACATTTCGGCCGCCGTCCGTCATGAACGCATCGCCCAGTTTCTTCGGATCGGGTGCCGCGTACGCCTGCCACTCCTCGCGGCCGAACGCCTGGCGCGCGGCGGCGTTCACGAACGCCGTGGGCATGCCGGGCACGACCTTCCCCACGTCGAGGACCTTCGCGATCTTCGCGCGCATCACACCCTTGCGCCCGACGAACGCCAGTTCGTCTCCGACCGACGGCAGACCCTGATGCGCCCGGAAACCGAACATCGCCTTGGACACCACGACGCGCGGCTCGTCGCCGTCCAGGGCGGGATCCGTCGCCAGCGTAGCACGCATGGGCGGTCCCTGCATCACGCGGCCGTCGGGACGGTAATCGACCGTGCAATCGAGCGTTTCCGCACCGGCGGCCACCGGCAACGCCGCCAAGGCGCGCGCGGCGAGCGCAGGGCCCTGCGCCTTGTTCGTCGCGGCCAAGGACGTCATGAACGACACGACCGCCACGGCGGCGGCGACGCCAAGCGCGGCGCACGCGAACCGCGCCTTCCCGCGCAGAAGCGCGCGGCATGCGAGTTTCACGATCACTTGCACGTCTCCAGATACAGTTCGGAAACGCGCGCGGGATCGCCGGCCGTCGCATGGCGCGCCGCGATCCTGCCGTCCTTCAGGAAACAGACCTCGGAAGCGCAGGCGGCCACCACGGGATCGTGCGTGACGAGCAGGATGGCGCTCTTCTCCGTTTTGTTCAGATCCTTGAGCAGATCGCAGATGCCGCGCGACGCGGCGGCGTCGAGGTTTCCGGTGGGCTCGTCCGCGAGCACCACGGCGGGTTCCGCGAACAGCGCGCGCGCGATGGCGACGCGCTGGCGTTCGCCGCCGGAGAGTTCCCCCGGCTTGCGGTGCTCCTTCCCGGCGAGTCCGAGCTTCCCGAGCAGCGCCGTCAGCCGCACGCCGTCCGCGCGGGCGCCGTCCAACGCCACGGGCAGCACGATGTTCTCCGCGACGGTGAGCGTGTCGACGAGGTTGAAATCCTGGAACACGACGCCCGCGTGGCGGCGGCGGAATCGCGTGGCCGCGGCGTCGGACATCTTCGTGACATCTTCGCCGTCCACGCAGATCGTGCCTGCGTCGGCCGCGAGCAGTCCCGCCGCCAGATGGAGGAACGTGGACTTGCCGGAGCCCGAAGGCCCCATCAGCGCGACGAACGCGCCCGCGTCGATCGTCAGATCGAAATCCCTGAGCACGTCGACCTTGAGCGCGCCCTTTCCGTACGCCCGACAAACCCCCGTCGCCTTCAACGCTTTCATGTCATTTCCTCCACTGTCTTCAACGCCCGCTCCGCCGCCAGGGTTCACCCCAAACAACCCAAAAACCCAAACACCCAAACACCCAAACACCCAAAACAAAAGGCGTCGCAAACGCGGCGCCTTTCGTTTTCAACTCCCGTTCGAACGCCTCAGGCGACGGTGCCGCCGGCGGCTTCGATCTTGGCCTTGGCGGCCGCGGAGCAGGGAACCTTCACCGTGAACTTCTTCGTGAGTTCGCCGTCGGCGAGGATCTTCATCTTCGGACGCTTGTTGTCCGAAAGACCCTTCGCCTTGAGCGTGGCGACGGTGATCTCGTCGCCGGCTTCGAAGAACTTCTCGAGGGTTTCGAGGTTGATGCCGAGGGCCTTGGCGTTGAAGCGGGCGTTGTTGAAGCCGCGCTTCGGCAGACGGCGCACGAGGGGCATCTGGCCGCCTTCGAAGCCGAGTTTCATCTTGTGGCCCTTGCGGGACTGCTGGCCCTTCTGGCCGTTGCAGGACGTCTTGCCCATGCCCGAACCGCAGCCGCGGCCGACGCGTTTGCGGCGTTCGCGGGCGCCCGGGGTGTTGGTGAGATTGCTGAGATCCATGTTGTGTTCTCCTTCTCGATTACGCGCGGAGCGCGGCGATCTGCTCGGCCGAACGCAGCTGCGAGAGCGCGTCCAGCGTGGCCTTCACCACGTTGCAGCGGTTCTTGGATCCGAGGGACTTGCCCACCGCGTCGCGGATGCCGGCCGCCTCGAGGACGGGGCGCATGCCGCCGCCGACGATGAGGCCCGTGCCGTCCGGAGCGGGCTTGAGGAGGACGCGGCCGCCGTCGCAGACGCCTTCGACATCGTGCGGGATGGTCTTGCCCTTCATGCACACGGGCTTCATGGCCTTGCGGGCCGCGTCGCCGCCCTTGCGGATGGCGTCGGAAACCTCGTTGGCCTTGCCGAAGCCCACGCCCACCTTGCCTTCGTGGTCGCCCACGACGACGACGGCGGAGAAGCTCATGCGGCGGCCGCCCTTGACGGTCTTGGCGCAGCGGTTCACGAACACGACGCGTTCGTCGAGATCGTCCGTGGCGCCGGATTCGTTGCGGCGCTTGTCAGTGTTGCGAGCCATTACTTGGCCTCCTTGTCAGTCTTGTCCGAGATGGAGATGCCGGCGGCGACGGCCGCCTCCACGATCGCCGCGACGCGGCCCGTGTAGGGATTGCCGCCGCGGTCGACGACCACCTTGGCGATGCCCTTGGCCTTCGCGGCCTCGGCGGCGGCGGCGCCGAGCGCCTTCGCCACGTCGAGGTTGGCCTTCTTCTCCTTGATCGTCGAAGCCGAAGCGAGCGTCGCGCCCGCCGCGTCGTCGATGAACTGGACGTACATGTGCTTGTTCGTCACGCAGATCGACATGCGCGGCTTTTCCGCGGAGCCGATCACGCGCTGACGGAGGCGAAGATGGCGCTTCGCACGCTGGATTTTGCGGTTGAACATGATTAGGCCACCTTCTTGCCCTGCTTGCGGCGGATGTGTTCGCCGAGGTACTTGATGCCCTTGCCCTTGTAGGGTTCGGCCGGATAGAAGCTGCGGATGCGGGCCGCGGCTTCGCCGACGGCGTCCTTCGCGCAGCCCGTCACGGTGACCTGCAGGCCGTCGTTTTCGACGGTGATCTTCAGGCCGGCCGGAATCGGGAACAGCTTCGGGGAGGCGAAGCCGAGCGAAAGCGCCAGGACGTTGCCCTGGAGCGCGGCCTTGAAGCCGGTGCCTTCGATCGTGAGCTGCTTCGTGTAACCCGCGGAAACGCCAACCACGTTGTTGTGGATCAGCGCGCGCGCCAGGCCGTGGAGGGCCTTGTAGGAGTCGTCCTTGCGGGTCACGACCACCTTGTCGCCCTCGACCTTCGCCGAGATGCCTTCGTGCATTTCATAGGAAAGCTCGCCGAGCTTGCCCTTCGCGGTGACCTTCTGACCGGCGACCGTCACGGTGACGCCGGCCGGAATGGCCACAGGTTCTTTTCCGATACGAGACATGTGAATAGCTCCTTACCAAACGGTGCAGATGAGTTCGCCGCCGACCTTCTGCTCCTTCGCTTCCTTGCCGCTCATCACGCCCTTGGACGTGGAGAGCACGGCGAGGCCCATGCCGTCGAGGACGGCGGGGACGTTGGCGCTGGTCACGAAACGGCGGAGGCCGGGCTTCGACACGCGCTGCAGACCCGTGATGGCCGGAACGGCCTTCTCGTTGTACTTCAGCGTGATGACGAGCTGTTTCGGGAATTCCTTGGTGACGAAGCAGTCTTCGATGTAGCCGGCCTGCTTCATCACGCGGGCGATTTCCGCTTTGAGGTTCGACGCGGGCGTCGCGACTTTCACCAGGCGGGCCTTGTGGCCGTTCCGGATCGCGACGAGCATGTCGGAAATGGGATCCATAGTCATTTTCCTAATTCCTTTCCGATTACCACGAGGCCTTGGTGACGCCCGGGATGAGGCCGTTCACCGCGAGTTCGCGGAAGCACAGACGGCACACGCCGAACTTGCGCATGAACGCGTGACGACGGCCGCAGATCTTGCAGCGGTTGTACGCGCGCACCTTCGCCTTGCTGAGGGGCTTCTTGCCCTCGGCCACGCGCTTCGCGTCCTTGGCCTTGGCGGCCGCCAGACGTTCGGTCTTCTCCATCAAACATTTCTTGGCCATGGATTAAGCCCTCCCCGCGAACGGCACGCCGAGGGACTCGAGGAGCGCCTTAGCCGCCTTGTTGTCGTTGCTGCTGGTCACGAACGTGATGTCCATGCCCGAGTGGCCCGCCGAAGCTTCCACGAGTTCCGGGAAGATCGAGTGGTCCTTGATGCCCAGCGTGTAGTTGCCGCGACCGTCGAAGCCGCGGTTCGGGACGCCGTGGAAGTCGCGGATGCGGGGAAGCGCCGTCGCGATGAAGCGGTGCGCGAATTCCCACATGCGGTCGCCGCGGAGCGTCACCTGGGCGCCGATCACCATGCCCTCGCGCAGCTTGAAGTTCGAGATGGACTTCTTCGCCTTGCAGAGCTTCGGCTTCTGGCCCGTGATCGCCGTGAGGTCGCCCACGAGGTTCTTCTGCTCGTCCTTGGAGACGATGCCGAAGGCCATGTTGAGGACGATCTTCTGGAGACGCGGGACCAGCATGCGGTTCGTGGTGCCGAGCTTCTGCTCGAGCTCCGCGACCACGCGGTTGGTGTACTCTTCTTTGAGATACGCTGCCATGATCAGAGAACCTTTCCGGAGGCTTTGAGTTTACGCGCCTTCTTGCCGTCCTTTTCGGCGGTGCAGACGCGCGAACCCTTCTTGGCTTCCGCGTCGTACGGCATCAGCTTGCACAGACGGATCGGAAGCTCGATCTCGACGAGACCGCCTTCGTTCGTCTGCGTGCGGCGCATGGCCTTCTTGTGTTTGTTGAGGCCTTCGACGATCGCGGTGCCCTTCTTGGGATCCACGCTCTTGACGGTGCCGGTGCGGCCGGCGTCGTTGCCGTGGGTCACGACCACGGTGTCGTTTTTGCGAATGCGAGCAATAGACATGATCGTTACTCCTTAGACCACTTCCGGGGCCATCGAAAGGATCTTCATGTAGTTCTTCTCGCGGAGCTCGCGGGGCACGGGGCCAAACACGCGGCTGCCGATCGGGTTGAGCTTGGAATCGACGAGAACGCACGCGTTCTGGTCGAAATGCACGCGCTGGCCGTCTTCGCGGACGATCGGGTGGCCGGTGCGGATGATCACCGCGGTGGCGACCTGACCCTTGCGGATCGAGCCCGTGGGGGACGCTTCCTTGATCGCGACGC
>DCIH01000024.1:14179-14338 GCA_002317575.1 Verrucomicrobia bacterium UBA1731
CCTTCGCGGTGTCGGCTTCGTCATGAGCGTGGTACTTCTTCGTGCGGACGATCACCTTGCCGTAGAGGGGGTGAAGTTCGCGGTACTGGACCTCGACGACGACGGACTTCACGCCCATCTTCGAAACGACGGTCCCCTTGCGGACCTTGCGGTCGCCGC
>DCIH01000024.1:14402-14601 GCA_002317575.1 Verrucomicrobia bacterium UBA1731
TCTTCGCGGATGGTGAGCATCCGCGCGACGTCGCGGCGCAGGCCGCGCACGCGGACGGGCTTTTCGACTTCGCTCTTCGACGCGAGCTTGAGCTTGATGTCCGCGATTTCGGCCTTGGTCGCCGCGATCTTGGCATCGAGCTCCGCGAGCGAGAGCTCCCTGAGTTCCGTGGTTTTCATCAGATCTTCACTCCTGCACG
>DCIH01000066.1 GCA_002317575.1 Verrucomicrobia bacterium UBA1731
TGCTCCTCCATGACATTGACGCGCCACAGATCTATCACGACAATTCGCTCGAGCGCGACGTGCGTTCATACAGGCCGGACGAGAAGTTCGACGTCATCGTCATGAATCCGCCGTATGGCGGCGGCGAGAAGGACGGCGTGAAGATGAACTTTCCGGCGGACCTCCGTTCGTCCGAGACGGCGGATCTTTTCATGTCCGTCATCATGTACCGGCTGAAGAAGAACGGACGCGCCGCCGTGATCGTGCCGGACGGCTTCATGTTCGGCACGGACGGCGCGAAGGCGGCGATCAAGGCGAAGCTCATCGGCGAGTACAACCTGCACACGATCATCCGTCTGCCGCACAGCGTATTCGCCCCCTACACGGGCATCACGACGAACGTGCTATTCTTCGACAACACGGGTCCGACGGAATCGACGTGGATCTACCGGCTCGACATGCCCGAAGGCATCAAACACTTCTCGAAGACGAAGCCGATGGAGCTCAAGCACTTCGATCCGGCGGTCGCGTGGTGGAACGACCGCAAGCCACTCGCCGTCGACGGTTTCGACAAGGCCCGCGAGTTCTCCGCAACCGAGCTGATCGACGGCTCCTACAACCTCGACCTCTGCGGTTATCCGCACGAGGAAGAGGAGATCAAGCCCCCGCTCGAACTCATCGCCGACTTCCAACAGCGCCGCGGCGAACTCAACGCGAAGATGGACGCCGTGCTCGCGGAGATTAGTAAGGCCTTGGAGGGGGCGAAATGAGCAAGATTTCCATTCGCTTCTTCAATGACCGCGAAGTGCGGGCGGTGTGGGACGATGCCGCGGCCAAGTGGTGGTTTTCCGTGCTTGACGTGGTCGGGGCCTTGAACGGCGAAAGCGATTATGCCAAAACCCGCAATTACTGGAAATACCTAAAAGGGAAGCTCCGCAAGGAAGGAAGTCAACTGGTTAGTGCCACTAACCAGTTGAAGATTGTGGCACCGGACGGGAAGCGTCGGTTGACGGATGCGCTTGATTCCGAGGGCGTGATAGCGCTCGCGAAATCGTTTCCGAATGCACGGGCGATGCCGTTTCTTGACTGGTTCGTCTATAGCGACAACACGATCGACGGGCAAAGCAAGAAGAAGGCCTACGAACTTTTCGAGAGCGGACTCCTGGATAAGCTCGAACCGGGCAGCGTGAAGTGCCTACAGCAGATTCACGGCTATATATTCGGCGGGCTCTATGATTTCGCGGGGCAGATCCGGACGAAGAATATCTCGAAGGGCGGCTTTACATTCGCCAATGCGTTGCATTTCCCGGAAGCCCTGACCGTCATCGAGCGCATGCCGGAAACGACCTTCAATGAGATTGTCGAGAAGTATGTGGAAATGAACGTGGCGCATCCGTTCATGGAAGGCAACGGCCGATCGACGCGCATCTGGCTCGATCTCATGCTCAAGCGGGCGCTGAAGAAGTGCGTCGATTGGAGCCGCGTGGACAAGCGGGCCTATCTCGAGGCGATGCGCGAGAGCGTGACGCAGAGTGCAACGCTCAAGAAGCTTCTCAAGCCGGCCCTGACCGACCAGATAGCGGATCGTGCGATGTTCATGAAGGGCATCGACTACTCCTACTACTACGAGGAGGCCGACTCATGACCGCAAAAGACCTCAAGGCCTCCATCCTCCAGCTGGCGATCCAAGGCAAGCTCGTCCCCCAAGACCCAACCGACGAGCCCGCCTCGGTGCTCCTCGCCCGTATTCGTGATAGCCGTGTAGAAGCGGCGAATGGTAGGGCGACTTCGATGAAGTCGCCGCGTGGTAGGGGCACGCGTCCCGCGAGCCCGCCCATCACCGACGACGAGAAACCCTTCGACATCCCCGAAGGCTGGGCGTGGTGTCGGTTGGGAGAGGTTGCTGATGTGTTGGCCGGATATCCATTTGAGGGGAAGGGGTATTCTAAAGAGGGCGTTAAGATTTGTGGCGGCTTGATTATCATGCCAAATGAGATCAAGTGGCAAGAGTGCAAGCGCTGGCCGACCGATGAAGGATTGGAAGACTTCTTGTTGTCCGAGGGTGATATTGTTGTTGCGCTTGATCGTCCTTGGATTTCTGATGGAGCAAAGGTCGGACTCATTAGATCGCAAGATTTGCCGTGTCTGCTAATTCAACGCACGGCACGTATTCGATCAAAAGTGGTGCTGCCTGCGTATTTGATGTTGATGTTGAAACTGCCAATGCTAAAGCAGCATTGCAACATCACCGAAATGACGGTTCCTCATATTTCCCATAAGGATATTGAGACGTACTCCATCCCTCTCCCGCCCTTGGCCGAGCAGAAGCGGATTGTGGCGAAGATCGAAGAGCTGATTCCGATGGTCGAGCGGTATGGGGCGGTGAAGGAGCAGAGTGACGCGCTTGAGGCCGCGCTCCCCGACGCCTTCCGCAAGTCCGTCCTCCAATACGCGATCCAAGGCAAGCTCGTCCCCCAAGACCCCAACGACGAACCCGCCTCGGCGCTGCTCGCGAAACTCTCGGCAAGGAAAGAGGCCTTAATTAAGGCAAAAAAAGTTCGCAAGGACAAACCTCTCGATTGCATATCGGAGGATGATGTACCATTTGATATTCCAGAAGGATGGATGTGGACTCGGCTTGGCAATCTGGCGTATAAATTTACTGATGGTACGCATAGAACGCCCAAGTATTCTGAAAGTGGTGTTCCTTTCATCTCTGTAAAGAATATGAGTGCGGGAGTCTTGGATTTCTCGTGCACGAAGTTTATCACACAGCAGGAACACGAAGAGATATATCCGCGATGCAATCCGGAAAAGGGTGATTTGCTTATCTCAAAGGTTGGGACAACTGGAGTTCCTGCGATAGTAGATGTCGATTTCCAGTTTAGTTTGTTTGTTAGTGTTGCACTGATGAAGTTTGATCAGAAACTTCTATGTGGGAAATTCCTGTATTACATGATTTGCAGTCCACTTATACAGGAGCAAGTGCAAGAAAACACGCGAGGTGTTGGCAATAAGAACTGGGTCATTGATGATGCCCGTGCTACATTGTTTCCTCTCCCGCCCCTGGCCGAGCAGAAGCGCATCGTCGCCGAAGTCGAGCGGTTGTTGGCGCTGGGCGAGCGTCTCAAGGTCGCGAAAACATGAACGACTCGGGTGCCGAGAATCTGCCGCCCGGTTGGGTTCGCGACGAGCAGGGGCGGCTTCGGCGCGAGACGGTTCACTCGATGCTTCGGCGGCTGCCGGGTTGGGATTACCGCGGGCGGGCGATTTACCAGATCACGATCACGCTCGCCGATCGCTCGGCCGGGTTGTTGGGTCGGCTTGAGGTGAAGGGCCCGGGCGGTTGGGTTTCGGTTGAGACGGCTCGCGCGGCGCGCGAGCCCTACCGGCCCGAAGAGATCGAAGCACGGGTCGTCGCGAGCGAGCTCGGGCGCGAGGTCGAGCGTTGTTGGGGTGAAATCGGCCGTTACTACCCCCAGGTCAGGCCGATCGGTTTTCAGCTCATGCCCGAGCATCTGCACGGGTTGTTGTTTGTGACCGAGCCGATGGCCTGTCATCTGGGGCAGGTCATCAAGGGCTTCAAGATTGGCTGCAACAAGGCGGCCCGGGCGTTGGGGGTTATATCCTCGCCGACACTGTCGGCGAGAACGGGACAGGCCGGCCTTTTCGCCGAGGGCTTCCAAGACACGATTCTTTTGCGCGCCGGGCAGCTCGACAACATGTTTCACTACCTCGCCGACAACCCGCGGCGGCGGGCGATCAAGGCGCTCTTCCCTGGGCTTTTTCGCGTCGTGGCCGAGCTGGCGCTGCCGCTCGCCACTGGTGGTGCGGACGCGCCGCGCGAAATCGGCCGCTTCTCGGCGCTGGGCAACCGGTTTCTTCTTCAACGCCCGCTCGCCCAAGTTCAGGTTTCGCGGAGCGACCTCGTCTATCGGCGCGAGCCCAAGCCGGGCGGTGGCTTGAAGATCGCGCGCGATGCAACAGGTGCGCCGATCGTCGCGTTTGCCTCGCCGCGCTTCGCCGAGAAAAAGGCGTTGCTTTTCGCTGCGGCAAAGCACGGCTCGGTGTTGATCTCGCCTTGCGTCAGCGACGGCGAGCGCGAGATCGCGCGACTTGCCCTGCACGCCGACCTACCGCTCGTGACGCTTCACAACAAGGGCTTTTCGAAGCTTCAGAAGCCGAGCGGCCGTTACTTCGACGCTTGCGCCGACGGGCGGCTTTTGATGCTCGCACCGGCCGCGTGGCCCTATCAGCCAGGCGAGAAGAAGATGACGCGCTTTGACGCGACGGCGATGAATCGGCTTTGCCAGTGGCTGGTCGGCGAAGAGGCGGCCGAGATCAACTACCACGGCATGAAGCCGGCGAACATCGATGCGCTGGCGCGCGCGGCGGCAAAAGCGGAATCCGTTTGAAAATGGTACAATGCGCAGCAGTGGTGCATGTGAGCATTTGGATAATTGGACATAAGGAGCGGGAATGATGAAGCGGGTGACATGGGGGACGTTGGCGTGTTTGATGGTTTGCGGTGTTTCGTGCGCCGGGGTGCGACCGCAGGCGATGCGGATTCTGCCGGCGGGCGCGGTGCGTCCGGAAGGGTATCTCAAGACGCAGCTCGTCCGCCAGGCCAACGGCTTGACGGGCCACGCCGAGGAACTGTATCCCGACATCGGCAAGTCCGCCTGGCTCGGCGTCAAGGACGGCGACGCCTGGGAGCGCGGCCCGTATTACCTCAAGGGACTTCTTCCGCTCGCGTTCGCGTTGGATGACGAGGCCCTCAAGGCGCGCACGAAGAAGTGGATCGACTCCATCCTTTCCATGCAGCAGCCGAACGGCTATTTCTCCTCCCGTCCGAACAACTGGTGGGCGAACATGATCGCCCTCCACGTGCTGCGCGATTGGGCCGAGGCCACGGGGGACAAGCGCGTCGACGCGTTCCTCTCCCGCTATTTCGCGTATCAGCGCGAGGCGCTCAAGACGACGCCGCTCGAGAAGGATTCCTGCTGGGCGATCGCCCGCGGCGGCGACAACCTGGAGGTCGTCCTCTGGCTCTACGACCGCACGCATGACGAGGGACTTCTGGAACTGGCGGGGCTGCTGGCGAAACAGACGCAGGACTGGAACCGCTGGTACCGCACGGGCGAGGGGTCGACCGGTTACGCCGCCCACATCGTCAATTTCATGCAGGGCCTCAAGTTCCCCGCGCTCAAGTGGCGACTGACGGGTTCCGAAGACGAGCGCACCGCCGCCCTCGCGGCCTTCGATCCGAAGGGCTGGGCGTTCGCGAAGCACGGCCGTCCGGACGGCATGCTGAACGGATCCGAGCCCTTGAGCGGGCGCGCCGCGGGACAAGGCACGGAACTGTGCGCCGTCGCCGAGCGCATCCTTTCCGACGCGACCAGCGCCGCGGTGACGGGCGACGCCGCGTACGGCGACCGTCTCGAGGAGATCGCGTACAACACGCTGCCGGCGGAAGTGTCCCCCGACCTGAAGGGCGTCCGCTACTATGTGATGATGAACCAGCCGGCGTGTCTGGACGAGTCGCTCGATTTCGCGCACAACGGCGACGCCCGCGCCGACGCCCTGGCGGAGAACCAGTGGGCGCCGTCCGTCTGTCCCGGTCCGCTCGCGGGCTACGGCTGCTGCCGCTCCAATTTCCATTTCGCCTGGCCGAAGTTCGTGCAGTCCTTGTGGATGGCGAAGGACGGCGGTCTGGCGGCCGTCGCGTACGGTCCGTGCCGCGTCACATTCGCCGGCTTCGAGTTGCGCGTCCGCACGGACTACCCGTTCCGCGAAACGGTGTTCGTGGACGTTCTCGCCGCGCCGGAAGGCGAAGCGCCGCTCGCGTTCCGCATCCCCGCGTGGACGACGGGCGCGGGCGTCATGGTGAACGGCTGCGCCACCGACGGCACCATTTCCGGACGATTCGAGACGATTCGCCGCCGCTGGAAGGCGGGCGACAAGATCGAACTCCAGTTCCCGATGGACGTCGTCGCCACGGACGGCTGGTCCGCGAGCGGCAACGCGGTGGTGGTCAAGCGCGGTCCGCTCGTGTACGCCTTCGCGCCGGCGTTCCGCCGCCGCACGCTCGCGGCCTATTCGCTGCCCGGCTTCCCCACGCACGAGCTGCTGCCGACGGAAGCGTGGAACTGGGCGCTCGTGCGCGGCAAGGACGGCGCGATTGACGCGACGGTGGTGGACGACGGCAAACCGCTCGCCGAGCAGCCGTTCGATCCCTTGACGCCGCCGGTGGCGCTCCGCGTGCCGGCCGTGAAGACGCGCGTGGCCGGCTGGGGCGCGATGCGCGCCGACAAGCCCGGCAATCCGTGCGAACCGCCGTCCTCGCCGATGGCGAAGGATGCCGTTTCGCCCGTGCAGGACGCCATCCTGTTGTTGCCCATGGGCAGCACGCAGATCCGCATCGCCGAATTCCCCTGGTGCGTGCGTTGACGCGCGGAAGGGACGTCTCCATGATGCCGCGCATCGCTTCCGCGTTCCTCGTTTCGTTTGCCGCCGCGTTGTCCTGGGCGGGGCCGTCGCCCGAGGACGTGTTCTGGTCGCCGCCGCCCGAGGCGCATGCGGGCGTGTGGTGGCACTGGATGGGCTCCCAGGTGACGCGCGAAGGCATCGTCAAGGATCTCGACTGGATGCGGCGCATGGGCATTTCCGAGGCGACCATCTTCGGCATGTGCGACAGCACCACGCCTTGGGCGAAGCGGATTGCCAACGTCCCCACGGGAAACCTGCGTCCGTTTTCGGAAGCGTGGTGGAAGCTCGTCCAATTCGCCTGCGCCGAGGCGAAGACGCGCGGCATCGGCATCGGGCTCCACAACTGTCCCGGTTACACGTGCACGGGCGGACCGTGGATTCCGCCGCGCCTCGCGATGCGCGAGCTCGTGTTCAACGTCACGAACGCGGAGCAGATATCGACGAAGCCGAACGCGCTCTTTCCCGTGTACGACGAGGACGCGCGGGAATTCCGTCTGCCGCCGTGCGCGGCGCGCCGCACCGACTACCGGCGTCTCGGCAACGTGGACGGCGTGGAGATCGGGCACGTGCCGATGGGCGCGTTCGTGCAGCCCGCGGACTGGGACACCTTAGGGCTCGAATGCGACAAGATGAACCCCGAGGCCGTCGCGTTCCATTTGGACCACGTGTTCGGCGAGATGAAGCGCCATCTTGGAAACGACTTGCCCGCGGCGGGGCTTTCCTTCGTGTTGCTCGACAGCTACGAGGCCGGCACGCCCACCTGGACGCCGCGCATGCGCGAGGAATTCCAGGCGCGCCGCGGCTACGACTGCTGGCGTTTCTTGCCGATCCTCGGCGGTTTTACGAACCGTTTTGCCGCCGCGGAAATCACGTCCTTCCGCAAGGACTGGGACCGCACGGTGGCGGATCTCTACCGCGACGTCCTCTTCGCGCAAATGGCCAAGCGCGTTCGCGCGGAAGGGCTTCGCTTCGCGAACGAGCCGTACGAAGGACCGTTCGTCCCGCGCGAGGCCGCGATGCACGTCGACCGTCTGATGACGGAATTCTGGTACGAACCCAACCAGGCGTTCGACCGCGTGCGCCGATACCGTCACGCCGATTTCAACACGTTCCTGCGAGCCGACGGCATGCGGCACAACGTCGTTGAAGCCGAGGCGTTCACGGGTTGGCCCACGCATTGCGCCTGGACGGAGACGCCCGGGCTCATGAAGGCCTGCGGTGACCACGCCTGGCTCAACGGCGTGAACCGGTTCGTGCTCCACACGTGTCCGCTGCAGCCGTGGGGCGACGATGTGAAGCCGGGCGTCACGATGGGACGCTGGGGCACGCATTTCGGGCGCAACCAGACGTGGGCGGAAAGCGGCCGCTGCTGGTTCGACTACGTGGCGCGCGCGCAGGCACTGCTCCAGTGGGGGCGTCCGTCGTCCGCGAAGCTCGCCGTGCCGTTCCCGCAGTTCGCGCGCGAAGACGGCGAGCGCAAGGTCCATTTCCTCGTGAACGATTCCGACGCCGAAAAGCCGCTTGCGCTCGCGGGCGGCGGCTCGTGGTTCGATCCCGTGTCCGGCACGATCGGCGCCGCGCCGAAGACGCTTGCGCCGCGGCAGAGCGGTTTCTGGGTGGCGGGCGGCAAGGACGCGGGCGCGGCACCCGTTTTCGACGCGGCCGTCGCCGTCATGGGGTGGACGCCGGCGCTGGGCGACTGGACGAAGAGCGCGGATCCCGAAACGAAGTATTTCTCGGGCACGCGCGTCTACCGCGCGGCGTTCGCGTGCGCGGCGCCGGCGGACGCGGAGCTATCGCTGGGCGTGGTGCTGGGCGCCACGGCGCGCGTGGTGGTGAATGGCGTCGACTGCGGAACCGCCTGGTGCGCGCCGTGGAAGGTCGCCGTGCCGCGCGCCGCCGTTCGCGCGGGCGCGAACGAGGTCGTCGTGGAAGTCGTCAATGTGTGGGCGAACCGGCTCATCGGCGACGAACAGGAGCCGGCCGACGTCGCGTTCGCGGCCTCGCCGCTCCCGGCCTGGCCGGATTCGGACGTGCGGGAGATGATGTTGGCGTACCCGGATTGGTTCAAGGACGGACTTGCGGCGCGGCCGTCGAAGGGACGGCGCTGCTTCACCACCTGGAACTTTTTCACGAAGGATTCGCCGCTCGTGCCGTCCGGCCTCGTGGGCCCGGTCTCCGTCGCCTGGCGCCGTTGATTGCCGTTCGGCCGCCGGAGCGCCAAGCCCGTGCGGAAAAATAGCGGCGGTCGCTTGATTCGCGCGCGAAAAATTGAGATAATCCTTGCATGAACAAGATGCAAGCGACATGGACGGCGTGCCTCGCGGGCGCGCTGGTGGTTTCGGCGGCGGGCGCGGAGCGCGTCGTCGAGGAGAAAAGCGGTTACGAGCTCTGGGGCATGCGCCCGCGGCACGTCGCGGTGGTGAACCCCGTGCTGGGCGAAGATCCCCGCTGGACGATGTCCTTGGGCGGCGAATGGGAGTTCTGCGCGCACAAGAACATGGCGGAGCGCAACGCGTCGTGGGGCTCCATGTTCGCGCACGAGGAAAAATGGAAGGATGTGCGCAAGATCCGGGTGCCGGGATTCGTCGAGCTGCAGGGCGTCGGCGAGCCCGGCACGTCCAGTCCCTGGGACTGCACGTGGGACTGTTCGCCGAAACCGCTCAAACACGTCTTCGAGGGCTCGGGCTGGTACCGCCGCACGTTCAAGATTCCGGCGGAATGGACCGGTCGCCGCATCTGGCTCAAGATCGGCGACGTGACATCGCAGGGTTGGTTCTGGGTGAACGGCACGCAGGTCGCGTGGGCCGAGAACTACTGCGGCACCTACAAGTACGAGATCACGGATCTCGTCAAGCCCGGTGCCGAGGCGAAGTTCGTCATCCAGATCTCGAACGCCGTCGCCAAACGCGGCGGCACGCGCAACCACGAGAACAAGTGGCTCGGCATTCCGCGTGAACTTGCGCTCGAGGCGACGCCGTCCAAGGCGTTCGTCGACGACGCCTGGTGTCGCGGCGACTTCGACGCGCGCGTGGCGGAGGTGCACGTCGAAATCGCAGGGAACCGTGAACAGGGAACGGTGAACAGGTTGCGCGCGACGATCGAGGGCGAAACGACCGAAGCGCCGGTCGCGGGGGACGGCGAAACGGTTCTGCGCGTGCCGCTCAAGAAATTCCGTCCGTGGTCGCCCGAGAGCCCGAATCTCTACACGGCCAAGGTCGAACTCGTCGAAAACGGCGTCGTGACGCAGACGCGGCGCGAGCGTTTCGGCGTGCGCAAGTTCGAGGTGCGCGGCAAGGACTTCTATCTGAACGGCAAGCCGTTCTTCATGCGCGGCATCGGTTACCACAACGTCCAGCCGGTGTACGGTCCCGGCCGCATGGCGGACCGCGACTACCGCCGCTTCGAAGTGAAGCGCATGCGCGACGCGGGCTTCAACTTCATGCGCACGCACACGCGCTGCGAGACGCCCGAATTCTTCGACGCGTGCGACGAGCTGGGCATGATGGTGCAGCCGGAGCTGCCGTACTACACGGACGTGCCGTGCGAGAAGTTCGAATTCAATCCGATCCGCGACGCGAAGGAACTCTTCGTGCACATGCGGCGGCATCCGTCCTTCGCCGTCTATTCGCACGGCAACGAGGGCACGTTCGGTCCCGAGCTCGGCCGGCACATGTACAAGCTCCTCAAGGCGATGGATCCGGACCGGTTGGTGATCGAGCAGGACGGCTGCACCACGAGCTGGTGGTCGGACGGCAAGTTCGCCACGCCCGACCGCGCCGACTTCGCGGGCGGGCCGGTCGAGGAATGGCCGCGCGGCAGCGTGACGTCGGATCGTCCGCTCGTGGCGCACGAATACCTCAACTTGTCCGTGAAGGCGAACGCCGAACTGGAGGATTCCTACAGCGGCATCTGGCAGACGCCGTTCACCCGCCGGATGCGCGCGGAATTCCTCGCAAAATTCGGACTTACCGACTTCTGGGGCAAGCGACTTCAGCTCGCGCAGCACGCGCTGCAGGCCTACTGGCTCAAGCACGGCATCGAGTCCGCCCGCCAGGACCCCGAATGCGACGGCTACTATTACTGGAGCGCGCAGGACTGCACGACGCCGGTGGAGAAGAACGGCGTTCAGACGTACACGGCCCAGGGACTGTTCGATCCGTTCTGGGGCGACAAGCCGAACGGCCCCACGGCGCAGTCCGTCGCGGTCTACAATTCGCCGCGCGGTCTCTTCTGCGACACGCTGCCGGAAAGCCGCATCTTCGTCGCGGGCGAGACGGTGAGCAACGCCGTTTCCTTCGCGAACTACGGCGACGCGCCGGTCGCCGGCGCGAAGCTCGCGTGGCGACTCGTCGCGAAGCGCGGCGGCGCCGTGCTCGCGCAGGGCGAAAAGGCCGTCGCCGACCAGCCGGTCGGCGCCATCCGTCCGCTGGCGGACGTCGTCTTCGCCGCGCCGGAGACGGCGCACGCGCTTGCGGCGACGTTCGAGGTTTCCTTCGGCGACGCGCGCAACGCATGGGATGTGTGGATCTTCCCGCGCCGCGGCGTCCGTTCGGCGCCGGGCGTGTGCATCGTCGCGCCGCTCGCGGCGAAGCTCGCGCCGCGCTACGCGGATCTCGTGCCCGAAGAACGCGTCGCCGAGGCGAAGGTGGTGGTGGCGCCCGCGGATTCGGACGCGGCGAAGGCGGCGCTCGCGCGCGGACAGCACGTGGTTGCGATCGGTCCCGCGGACGGCAAGCCGGACGTGAAGCTCGGCTGGTGGTGGCTCGGCGACCAGGTGGGCACGGCGATCGCGGACGATCCCGCGCTCAAGTTCCTGCCGCACTCGGGCGCGCTCGATCCGCTTTTCTTCCGCATCTTCAAGAAGGGCGCGGCGCTTCCGCTCGCGGGCGTTTCGGAGCGCGACATGCAGATCGTGTGCGAAGGCGGGTTCGCCTGCAGCTGCAACCTGGCCGTTCGCCGCCACGGCAAGGCGCGCGAACATCTCGTTTTCGGATTGGATGTGTGCGCCGACCTTCCCGAAGCGAAAGCGCTTCTGGACGGCATCCTGGATGCCGCGCAGGCGGCCGATTTCAGGGTCGATGCGTTCGGCGCGCGGCAGGACGCGACCGCGGCGGAGAACCGCGCGGCCTTCGCGAAGGCCGTGGACGCGGCTCATGCCGCGGGCGGCGGACGCGTGGTCGTTCCCGCCGGCGACTGGAAGTGCGGCACCATCTGGCTCAAGGACGGCGTCGAACTGCACGTCGCGAAGGGCGCGACGATCTTCGGCTCTTTGGACCAGAAGGACTACAACGCCAACGACTGCGTGCCCGAGAACTGGCACAGCGAAGGCGAAGAGTGGAGCGGCGGCCATCTCGTGTTCGCCTACCGCGCCAAGGACGTCGCGGTCACGGGCGAAGGCACGATCGACGGCAATGGCCCGGCGTTCTTCGGCGAATGCGACGAGAACGGGCGTTTCCCGTGGTACAAGTACGGCCTCAAGCTCAAGCCGCTCGACCGCACGTGGTTCCGTCCCGGGTTCATGCTGTGCTTCCTCCAGTGCCGAAATGTGCGCATGAGCGGCGTGACGCTCAAGAACACGCCGTGCTGGACCGCGCACTTCCGCTGCTGCGACGGCGTGACGGTGGAGAACGTCGTCGTCGACGCGGACCGCACGATCGCCAACTCGGACGGCGTCTCGTTCGACTGCACGCGCAACGCCGTGATCCGCAACTCCGTTCTCAAGACGGGCGACGACTCGGTGACGATCCGCGCGTCCTGCCACGCGCATGCGGCGACCAACGTGTGCGAAAAGATCCTGGTGGAGAACTGCGACATTTGGGGCTGCTGCTTCGGCGTGCGCGTCGGCGTCGGCACGGGCGACATCCGCGACGTGACGATCCGCAACTGCCGCGTGCACGAATCCGCCGAAGGCATCGGCGTCACCACGGCGTTCGCGCGCAAGGCGCGCAACGTGCACGTGTCCGGTCTGCGGATTGAGAACTGCTCCGTTCGCGAGAGCAGTTGCGGCTTTTCGTTCCGCGCGGCCGGAAACGATCTTCTCAAGGATGTGGTGGTGAGGAATTGCGACGTCGAGGCGCTCTGCCCGAACGCCGTCCACGGCGTGGCGGACGGTTTCGTGGAGGACGTGACGTTCGAGAACTGCTCGTTCCGCATGATCCCGCGTCTCAAGGTGCGCCACGATCTCAGCTGGTGGGGTTCGCGTCCAAGCGAGCGCGACAGCTCGTTCGTCCTGACGAACGCCTTCTGCCGCGGCGTCCGGCTCGTCAACTGCCGTCCCGCGCCCGCCGGCGAATCGGGCGTGCTGCTCCTCTCGTTCGACGACCGCAACTTCGCGGGCTGGGAAGGCGCGATGTCGCTCTTCGCCAAGTACGGCGCGCATGCGTCGTTCTGCGTGTCGGGGCCGATCGACAACGTCGCCGTGCGTTCGCTCAAGAAGCTTTCCGAAGCGGGACACTCGATCATGCTCCACGGTCTCACGCACGCCAATGCGGACGAGGCGATCGCGCGCGACGGCGCCGAGAAGTACTTCATGGACGACGTGGTGCCGCAGAAGGACGCGATCTACTGGGCCTACGTTCCGTGCTCGACGTTCGCGTATCCGAACTGCCGCTTCAACGAAGCGTCGGACAAGCTGCTCGTCGAAAAGGGGTTCGTGCGGTTGCGCGGCGGCGTGAAGGGCGCCACGCCCTACGATCCCCAGGGCGTGAAGCAGAAGGACCGCAAGCCGCTCGTCACGAACGAAAGCGTGTTCTTCCCGGCGGCCGAACTGCCGAAGCGCCGCCGCATCGACACGATCATCATGGGCGAGGCGTACCACACGGACGTCGACGAAATCCTCGCGTGCATCCGGCGCGCGGCGAAGAACCGCGAAGTGCTCTCCATCACGTCGCATGACATCGCGCCCGACGCGAAGGGCATCCACATGAAGACGGAATGGCTCGAGAAGATTCTCGCCTGCGCGAAGGAATGCGGCATCGCGGTATTGGGTTTCGACGAATTGCCGCCCGCCGCCAAGTGACTTGAAGGAAGGAAAACACGATGCTGAGCAGAAGGAACTTTCTGGCGTCCACGGTGGCGGCGTCCGCGGTTGCGGTCGCGCGCAGGGGCAAGGCGGCGGTCGGCGGCGAAACGCCGCTTCTGAAGGTCGGCATCGTCTCCGATGTGCAGGGCTACGACTATCCCGAGGACTGGGGCATGTCGAATTTCGACAAGGCCCTGCGGGTGCTCGCGAAGCTCGAGCCGGACGTGCTCGTCTCCGCGGGCGACCTGTCGGACCACGGCGAGGACGACACGGCGCTCAGGTACTACGTGGCGCTCATGAAGAAGCGCTTCGGCGCGAAGTATCCCGTGCAGGTCGCCTGTGCCGGCAACCACGACGTGTGGACCAAGGACGAGAAGGTCCGTCCGCAGCAGCAGTGCATCGACGAATTCTGCGCGGCCTTCGGCGAGAAGTCCTCCCGGCTGTGGCACAAGGTCGTGAAAGGATTCGATTTCATCGCGCTCTCGCTCTTCGAGCCGAACGGGTTCGACGCGCCGTCCATCGCATTGCTGAAGGCCGCTTTGGACAAGGCCGTCGCGCGCGATGCGAAGCGCCCGATTTTCGTCGTCACGCACTACCATCCCTACGGCACGTGCATCGACAGCAACTGCAACGCCTGGAAGCCGCTGCGCGAACTGCTCAACGGCTATCCGCAGGTCGTGTCCCTTTCGGGGCACACGCATTGTCCGCTCGAGGACGAGCGGTCGATCTGGCAGGGCGAGTTCACGGCGATCGAGACGGCGGGTCTCAGCTACGGCTGCATGCCCGTCGAATACCAGAACGAAGTGTCCTGTCTGATTCCGTACGGCCGCGAGGCGATCGGGTTCAATTTCCTCGAGATCTACGCCGACCGCATGGTGTTCCGCCGGTATCATGCGGACGACATGAAGCCGATGAAGCCCGGCCGCGATTGGGTGGTCAAATATCCGTACAAGCCGTCCGATGCCGTCTACACGGAGGCGAAGCGCAAGGCGGCGGAAGTCGCGCCCGCGTTCGCCGCCGGCGAGACGCTGCTGTTTCGCTACGATTTCGGGTTCGTGTATTTCATCTGCGAGCCGGCGAAGCATCCCGATTTCGTCCACCACTATGAGCTCGCCATCACGCCGCTCGCGGCGGACGGGGCCGTCGCGGGCGAGACGAAGACGTGGAAGTATCTGGCCGATTTCTACCGGCGCGAGGCGCTCAAGAACCAGCGGCTCTGCCTCAAGGCGCCGCCCAAGTCGATGAAGCCGGGCGGACGCTACCGGTGCGAACTGCGGCCGGTGGCGAACTTCGGCACGAAGGGGGTGCCCATTGCGCTCGACGTCACCGTCCGCGCGTCCTACACGTTCAACGACATGCGCGACACATATCCGCAGGAGTGACCCGCAGCGGCACCGAACTGGTAGGGCGGCGAGTCCCTCGCCGCCGCGGATGGGTTGATTTCGTGGACGGCATTCACTATGATAACGGTATGTTGAGAAAAAGATTTTCGATCGTGTTTTCCGCGCTCTTCGTCGCGGGCGCTTGGGCGGATGGTTATCCGTCCTTTTCGGACTTCCGCGCGGAACTGCGCGCGTTCTATCCGGACGAATGCCACGAGCAATGCAAAGACCCGCGCCAGACGAACAGCGTCGCGCGGATCGGCCGCGCGCTCGACGCGTGGGCCGCGGCGCATCCCGGCTACGACGCGCTCGACATCCGGCGCGAGGAGTACCTCCAGGTGCGCAAGCACGTGCAGCCGTTTCTCTTCCGCATGTCGCCGTTCTATTTCGAGCTCGGCTGCAACGGCGGTTGGACACACAACGACCGGACCGTTCCCGGACGGCACGTGAACCGGCTCTGCAACCGGTTCTACCGCGAGCAGAACCTCATCCCCGATTCGGCGTTCGCGCTCCAGAACGCGCGCAACGCCTTGACGCTCGCGCTCTGCTGCGGTCCGTTCGTGGACGACATGCACCACGTGCCGCCGTTCCGCACGATCCTCAGGAAGGGGTTCAAGGGCGTGCGCGACGATGTCGCGGCCGCGCTCGCGAAATGTCCCGCGGACGATCCCGCCGGACGGAAGGAGCTCGAGACGGCGCTCGTCGGCCTCGACACGATCCACGCGGTGCAGCTCGCGTTCGCCCGAGAGGCGCAGGCGCGTCTTGCGGCGGGAATCGCCGACGACGCCGAGCGCAGGCGTTTCGAACGCATCGCCGAATCGGCGGCGCGTTGTCCGTGGGAGCCGCCGCGGACGTTCTACGAAGGACTCAACACGCTGTGGTTCGTGCGCGAGGTGCTCGGCTACGTGGACGGCACCGACCAGTTCTCGCTGGGCCGCCCCGACTGCTATTTCATCGACCTCTACAGGGCCGATCTCGCCGCGGGACGCCTGACGCGCGAGGAAGCGCGCGAGCTCGTGGCCAAGTTCCTCCTGACGGCGGAACTCCACCACGACGGCCTGCGCACGCTCGATTCCTACAACGACCACGAGATGGAAATCCCGATGTCGCTGGGCGGCTTCGACGAACAGGGAACGTGGGTGCACAACGAGCTGACGGACCTGTTCCTCGACGCGCATCTCGAATGCGGGTGCGTGTTCCCGAAGCTGCACGCGCGCATTTCGGCGTCCGCGCCGCAGGCGTATCTCGAGAAGATCGGGACGATGCTCATGAAGGGGCACGCCGTGTTCACGCTCCTCAACGACGACCGGTTCGTGAAGCAGTTCGCGGACGAAGGATACCCAGTCGAAGACGCGCGCGCCTACATCGGTGTCGGCTGCTGGAACGGCATGATCGATTCCGTGATGGACTATTCGGGCGGCAATTACCTGTCGGTCATGAAGATCCTCGAGATGACGGTGCACCGCGATCCGGCGGCGGAGAAGCGCGCGCAGCTCGCGATCGATCCGATCGACGGCGCGAAGACGTACGAGGACGTGCGCGAAATCCTCTACCGCAACGTCATCCGCTTCACGCGGCACGTGCTGGGCGAATACGCCCGCTGGGGCCGCGCCAACGCGAAGGTGTTCCCGCACCCCGTCTACACGATGTGCCTGAGGGGCGGCGTGGAGAGCCGCCGCGACACGACGGAGGGCGGCATCGCCGCGCAGCCGCGCATCGTGACGCTCGGCTTTCTGGGGAATGTGGTTGACTGTCTGTCGTCCATCCGCCAGCTGTGCTTCGTGGACAAGGCCTGCACGCTCGAGGAGTTCCTCGCGGCGGTGCGGTCGAACTGGAAGGGTCCGCGCGGCGAGGAGCTGCGGCAGCTCGCGATGGCGGCGCCGAGCTGGGGCGACAATTCGCCGCAAACGAACGGCGAGATGGCCTGGTGGGTGAAGCGCGTCAACGCGGACGTGGAGGGCATGCGCACGGAGCAGGGGTATCCGTGGAAGTTTGCGATCTACACCTACCGCGAGTTCATGTACTGGGGACTCCGGATGAAGGCGACGCCGGACGGCCGCCGCGACGGCGACCGGCTCGCGCAGGGGTTCAGTCCCAGCGAGTACCGCTGCCGGAGCGCGGCGACCACGGTGATCAACGCGATCGGTTCGTTCCCGCACGAGTGCCTGTACGCGTCGAACGTGAACCTCACGTTCGACCGTTCGGCGATGAGCGCCGGGACGCTGGCGGCGATTCTGCGCGTGTACGCGCAGAAGGGCGCGCACATGATCCAGCCGAACTGCAATTCCGTCGAAGAGCTGCTGGACGCGCAGAAGCATCCGGAAAACCACCAGGACCTGATCGTGCGCGTGTGCGGGTTCTCGTGCCGGTTCATTGCGCTGTCGAAGCGCTGGCAGGACGAAGTCATCGCGCGACACCGGCTCAAGTGAGGTTGGCGGCGGGCAAAAACGGGTAAACGCCCGTCCTTCGGCTGGAGTTTACCCATTTTTTACCCG
>DCIH01000101.1:0-3289 GCA_002317575.1 Verrucomicrobia bacterium UBA1731
TGCTGCAAGGCGTATTGCGCCGCCGGCGCGGACGAATTGGCGATGCTGGACATCACCGCCACCGTCGAAGGCCGCAAGACGCTCGTCGACGTGACGCGCAAAGTAGCCGACGCGGCGACGGTTCCCTTTACGATGGGCGGCGGCATCAAGTCCGTCGAGACGGCCGAAGAGGTCCTGAAGGCCGGCGCGGACAAGATCTCCACGTCGAGCGCCGTCTTCCGCAATCCCGCGATGATCGGCGACATGGTGAAGGCGTTCGGCGCGGGCAAGGTGACCGTGGCGATCGATGTCGCGCAGAACGGCGCGCTGCCCTCTGGTTACGAGGTGTTTATCGACGGCGGCCGCACGGCGACCGGCAAAGACGCGCTCGAATGGACGAAGCAGGTGCTCGACTACGGCGTCACGACGATTCTGCCGACATCGAAGTCGACCGACGGCGCGAAGACGGGCTACGATCTGCCGCTCATCCGCCAGATCCGCGCGGTGACGGACGCGGACATCGTCGCCTCCGGCGGAGCGGGCACGATGGCGCATTTCGCCGAGGCGGCCGAAGCGGGCGCGACGGTGCTCTTGGCCGCGAGCGTGTTCCACTTCCATTTGATCGGGATTCCCGAACTGAAGAAGTTCCTGGCCGACCGCGGATTCTGCGTGAAGGCGTGAACCTTTGGCGCGGACGGCGCGTTTCTGTTATTGTATGAAAACGCGTCTTTGGTTCTGTGTTTCTTTGCCGCTCGTTTGTTTCGCCGAAACGAATGTGACGGCGGTCGCCGATCTCGGCACGGTCGTCGTGGAGGGAACGGCGCTTTCGAAGTATCGCCCGGAGACCGTCCAAGGCGGGACGTTCACCGATGTTCCGCCCGAGAAGCTTCCGTGCGTCGTCGACACGCTCACGGAAGATTTCATCCGCGAGCGCAACCCGACCGACCTGAACGATCTCCTGCGCTGGGTGCCCGGCATCGAGACGGGCGGCACGTCGCTTCTGGTGCGTCAACCCGGCTTGTTCTCTATGCGCGGCGTGAGCGGCACGGAGCCCGCGATCGACGGCGTGTATGCCATTGGCCGCGGCGCGGGGCTCTTCATGGATCCATTCATGATGGACCGCGTCGAAATCGTGAAAGGCCCGACGGCCGGCCTTCAGGGCGGGGCGGGCGCCTCGCAGAACGCGAACGGCGGCGGCGGATCGGTCAACCTCCACATGAAGGGCGCGCAGCTCGACCGCAGCGAGCGGATGCTGCAGGAAAACACGTCCGTGGGCAAGGATGTCTTCCGCCAGCGCGCGATGGCGGACGTGAACGAAGCGGTCGCGGAGGGGAAGGCCGCGGTGCGCGTCGTGGCCACGGGCGACTACTACGAGCCGACGTACATCCACACGGGTCTCCAGAACGGTGCGCGCGGGCGCGAACAGTACGGCGTTTCGCCGAGCGTCGTGCTCAAGCCGTCCGACGATGTCACGCTGGGTGTGAAATCGCTGTTCCAGTACGTGGATGCGCCGAGCTACATCGGCGTGCCGGTGTGGCGGGGCAAGCCCGCGGGCGGCTACGGTTGGTACGAATCGTCCTGCCGTCGCGGGGATCGTCAGCACTACGAGGGGATGATGGTGAATCCCTGGCTCGACTGGCAGGTCTCGGAGAGCTGGCTTCTGAAGTTCGGCGGCAGTTTCCAGTTCGCGTCCATGGATCACGTGACGCAGGAGCCGTATTCGGCGGGGGGTGCAGAGCTCGCGAATTTCTACGAAACGGGCACATGGTCAAGCGGCCGCAAATACGCGACGACGGGTTTTTCGGAATCAAGCTGGAATTACCGCAATTACAACTTCTTCACGCGGTCCGTGTATGAAACGGAATTCGATTCGGGCATCCGGAACGTGCTTTTGGTGCAGCCCGACTATGTCTTCCGCGACGCCTGCGGGTCGGCGGCGGACACGGCGCGCTACGGGTCGACGTTCCAGGACTCCGTCGAATGGGGGTGGGTCACGTTGCTGGGCGGCGTGCGTTACGACCACTTCCACAAGAACGGCTACACGTCCTCCCAGGGCGTGCGTTCGAAGGGCCTTGGCGCGCATGCCGTCTCGCCGCGCGGGGGACTTTCCGTCCAGCCGCTCGATTGGCTCGTTTTCTTCGGAAACGTGTCGCAAACGCGCACGCCGATGTTCGACTGCTGCGATTATTACGGAAATCCGCTGTTGAAGCCGTGGTACAACACGCAGTACGAAAGCGGCGTGCGCGTGAAGACGGCGAAAGACCTGTGGCTTTCCGTTTCGGCGTACCGCATCGAGCAGGAGAACGCGTTGGTCGAAGGCGGGCGCACGCCGACGGGATTCTGGTATGAGCAGGACGGCCGCACGACATCGCGCGGCGCGGAGGTTTCGATCTCGGGCGATGTGACGGACGACTGGACGGTAATGGCGATGTATGCGTACAACCGCTATACGAACCGTTCCATTCCACCAGGGTCGGAAGGGCGCGATTTCGAGCGGAATCCGGCGCATACGTGCACATTCAACACATCCTACCGTTTTTCCGGGGGGTGTCTCGAGGATGTCGTGATCGGCGGCGGTTTCCGGTTCCGTTCGATGAGCTACGCCTGCGTGCGCGGGCAGTACCAGAACGGGAATCTCCGCTTTGACCCCTCGTATCTTCTCGATCTGAACTGTTCGATGCCGCTGTCGAAGTTCGGCGGCTCGAAAGACTGGTTCCTCACGTTCGGCGTCCGGAATCTGCTGGGCGAGGAGTATTTCGACACGTCGCGCCACTACTACGAGTGTCTGGTTGGCGAGCCGCGGATGTTCGAAATCGGGTTGCGGGGGATGTTCTGAAGCGGCGAGGGCGCCGCTTCTCCTGATAGGGGTGCCTCGGAAGCGGCGAGGGCGCCGCTTCTCCTGATAGGGGCCGCGTGGGGGCACGACAGGGCGCTTCTGATCGGCCGCAAATTTTTGCATTTTCCCTCTTGCGCGTCGTTCCCCGACGTGATATATTAGCGACTCCTTTTTGAGGAAAACAGGTGAGATACGGTCCTGAAGGGCAACCGCAGGACACGTCCGGACCAAGAGAACAAACGCTCGTGGAAGCCGGGAGAAGGCGCCGCGGGCGTTTTCTCATGTTCACATGTTTGCCGAAAAAGGGGGCTGTTCGAAGACTCAATCGCGCCGCGGCTTGCGAGGCCCGGCCGGCAACGGGAGGTTCCCGTCCGTCCCAAGCGCGATCGTCGGAGGGCAGGAAAACGGAAACGAAAACAAAGGAAAAGAAGAGATGCAGCAGCAGAGAATACGCATCCGCCTCCAGGCATACGA
>DCIH01000101.1:3327-4446 GCA_002317575.1 Verrucomicrobia bacterium UBA1731
CAGGCCGTCGGTGGCATCATCGACACGGCCCGGGGCACGGGTGCGCAGGTGGTGGGGCCGATTCCGCTCCCCACGCGCGTCGAGCGTTTCACGGTGAACCGTTCGCCGAACGTCGACAAGAAGTCAATGGACCAGTTCGAGATGCGGACGCACAAGCGTCTGCTCGACATCGTCAACCCCACGGCGAAGACGATCGACGAACTGAAGAAGCTCAACCTGCCCGCGGGCGTGGACATCACGATCCGGGCGTCGTAAGGAGGAACTTCTCATGGAAGGTTTGATCGGCAAGAAGATCGGCATGACCCAGGTGTTCGACAAGGACGGCAAGCGCGTCTGCGTGACCGTCATCGAAGTCGGCCCCTGCCCGGTGGTGCAGATGAAGACGCTCGAGAAGGACGGCTACGTCGCGGCGCAGCTGGGCTTCGGCGAGCAGAAGAAGCAGCGTCTGACGAAGGCGGTCGCGGGTCATCAGGAGAAGACCGGCGGCCTGGCGGACAAGAAGGTCCGCACGCTCAAGGAGTTCGCGCCCGAGGCGGGCGAAGAGGTGAAGGTCGGCGACGTCCTCACGGTGAAGAACTTCGAAGGCGTGAAGTACGTGGACGTGACGGGCGTGACGAAGGGCCGCGGTTTCGCGGGCGTGATCCGCCGTTACGGTTTCGCGGGCGGCAACATGACGCACGGCGGCCACTCCAAGCGCCGCACGGGCGGCTTGGCGGCGCGCGACCTCCCGGGTTGGATCGAAAAGGGCAAGAAGATGCCCGGCCACATGGGCGACGTGTCCCGCAAGAACACGAACCTCGAGGTGATCCAGGTCCGTCCCGAGGACAACGCGCTGCTCGTCAAGGGCTCGGTTCCGGGCGCCCGCAACGGCCTCGTGTTCGTGTGGAAGTCCCTGAAGAACAACGTTATCGCCTATAAGGCGAAGAAGGGGGCCAAGTAAGCCATGGCAACCATCAAGGCATATACCGCCGCGGGCGAAGCCGCCGCCGACGTCCAGTTCGACGACGCGAAGCTCGTGTTGGACAAGGGCGCCCAGGCGCTCAAGGACGCGGTCACGGCGATCCGCAACGCCATGCGCGCGGGCACGGCCTGCACGAAGGGCAAGGGCGAGGTCGCGGG
>DCIH01000101.1:4514-7379 GCA_002317575.1 Verrucomicrobia bacterium UBA1731
GCGGCGGCGGCGTGGCGCACGGCCCCAAGCCGCGCGACTACTCGCAGAAGGTCAACCGCAAGGTCATGCAGCTCGCGTTCACGCGCGCGCTTTCCGAGAAGATCGCCGCCGGCGACGTCGTGGTCGTGAACGCGTTTTCGTTCGCGGAGCCCAAGACGAAGCTGATGGCGGCGCTTCTGAAGAAGGCGGGTGCCGACCGCACGGCGCTGGTGGTGACGGCCAAGGAAGACGAGAACGTGTTCCGCATGACGGCGAACCTCGCGCGTGCGGCGTACGTGCCGGCTTGCGCGGCGGACGTCTACTCCATCATGCGTTTCCGCAAGCTCGTGTGCGACCAGGCCGGTTTCGACGCTCTCGTCGGCCGCATGGTCGGAAAGGAGACGAAGTAATGGAAAACGTCATCAAGCGCGTGATCCTCTCCGAAAAGGGGTCGAAGCTGGGCGCGCTCAACCAGTACTTCCTGGAAGTCGACACGAAGGCCTCCAAGCCCGTGATCCGCCAGGCGGTGGAGAAGAAATTCGGCGTGCACGTCCTCGCGGTGCGCACGGCGAACATGAAGGGCGGTCTCCGCACGGTCCGCGGCACGCGCATGCAGAAGGTGGAGTCCACCTGGAAGCGCGCGATCGTGGAAGTCAAGGCGGGCGAGCGCATCGAAACGCTGTAAGGGGGTTTTGAAAATGGCACTCAAGACGTTCAAGGCTCGTTCGCAGGGCATGCGCTTCCGCGTGGCGCCCACGTTCGAGGAAATCACCGAGAAGAAGCCGGTGAAGGCGCTCACGAAGGCCGTCCGCAAGACGGCGGGGCGCAACAACACGGGCGTGATCACCTGCCGTCACAAGGGCGGCGGCGTGAAGCAGCGCATGCGCATCGTCGACTACCGCCGCGCGAAAGACGGCGTGGAGGCGACGGTGAAGGAAATCGCGTACGATCCGATGCGCACGGCCAACCTCGCGCTGATCGAGTACACGGACGGCACGCTCAGCTACATCCTTTGCCCCGAGGGTCTCGTCAAGGGCGCGAAGGTGATGAGCGGCGACAAGGCGGAAGCCACGGTCGGCAACAGCCTCCCGCTGAGCCAGATCCCGCTGGGCCTCATGGTCCACTGCGTGGAGCTGATTCCGGGCAAGGGCGCGCAGATCAGCCGTTCGGCCGGCAACGAATGCCAGGTGATGGCGCGCGAAAAGGGCACCGTCACGCTGAAGCTCCCCTCCGGCGAAGTCCGCATCTTCGACGGCCGCTGCAAGGCGACGATCGGTTCGGTGGGCAACAAGGACTGGGGTTCCATCAAGCTCGGCAAGGCCGGGCGCAAGCGCTACCTCGGCATTCGTCCGACGGTTCGCGGCGTGGCGATGAACCCTGTGGACCACCCGATGGGCGGCGGCGAAGGCCGCACCTCCGGCGGCACGAATCCGTGCTCGCCTTGGGGCCAGCTCGCGAAGGGCGGCAAGACCAGGAAGCCGCGCAAGGCTTCGGACAAAGTCATCGTCAAACGGAGAAAGTAAAGCATGTCTCGTTCACTCAAGAAAGGGCCTTACGTCGAGGAGTCTCTCCTCAAGAAGGTCGAGAAGATGCAGGCTGCCGGCAAGAAGCAGCCGATCAAGACGTGGAGCCGCCGTTCGATGGTGCTCCCTGAATTCGTGGGACTGACATTCGCCATCCACAACGGCCGTCAGCATCTCCCGATTTTCATCACCGAAAACATGGTTGGCCACCGTCTCGGCGAATTCGCGCCCACGCGTACGTTCAAGTCGCACGGCGCCCATGTCGAGAAGGCGGAAAGGTAAGGACTGACCCATGGAAGTGCAAGCCATAACGAAGAACGCGCGCATGTCGGCGGCTAAGGGCCGTCCTCTGGCGCGCGAGTGCCAGGGCAAGCCGGTTGCGCTCGCCCTGCAGCTCGTCGAGTTCAGCCCCAAGAAGGCGGCCGTCATCCTGAAGAAGACGCTGCTTTCGGCGGTCGCGAACGCGACGAACAACAACGGTCTCGACAAGGCCGACCTCACGGTCAAGCTTTGCGTGTTCGACGAGTCCGTGCGCATCCGCCGCTTCTGGCCGACGGCCCGCGGCTCGGCGCATCCGATCGCCCGTCGTCTCTGCCATTGCAAAGTCGTCCTCACGGACGGAAAGGAAGCCAAGTAATGGGTCAGAAAGTCAACCCCGTCGGATTCCGCCTGCCGGTCAGCCGCGCGTGGCGCTCCAAGTGGTTCGCGCCCAAGAAGACATTCGGCGCGTTCCTCGTCGAGGATCAGGAAATCCGCGAATATGTGAAGAAGCGCCTCGTCGAGGCGGGCCTCTCCAAGATCATGATCGAGCGCTACGCCAACCGCGTGCGCGTGTCCCTGCACAGCGCCCGTCCGGGCGTGATCCTCGGCCGCAAGGGCGAGGACGTGGACAAGATCCGCGACGAACTCGCGAAGATGACCAAGAAAGAGGTCTATCTCGAGATCAAGGAAGTGCGCGACGCCGACGCGGACGCGCAGCTCGTGGCCGAGGCGATCGCCCAGCAGCTGGAGCGCCGCATCGCGCTCAAGCGTGCGATGAAGCGCGCCGAGAAGGTCGCGATGGACATGGGCGTGGACGGCATCAAGATCCATGCCGGCGGCCGCATCAACGGCGCGGAAATCGCGCGCGTCGAGTGGTCCCGTCAGGGCAAGGTTCCGCTGCACACGCTGCGTGAGAACATCGATTACGGTTTCGCGGAAGCCAACACCACCGCCGGCAAGATCGGCATCAAGGTGTGGATCTGCAAGAAGGAAGATTTCCAGCCGAAGACCTCGGGTCGCCGCGAACGCGGCGAACGCGGCGATCGCGGCGATCGGAAGGGAGCGAGGTAAGCCATGCCTTTGATGCCCAAGAGAGTCAAGT
>DCIH01000101.1:7448-7589 GCA_002317575.1 Verrucomicrobia bacterium UBA1731
ACGGAACTCGCGTACGGCGAGTTCGGCCTGAAGGCCACCACCCGCGGCGATTTGACGGCCACGCAGATCGAAGCGTGCCGCGTCGCGATCAACCGCGAGATGAAGCGCAAGGGCAAGTTGTGGATCCGCGTGTTCCCCGAC
>DCIH01000100.1:0-427 GCA_002317575.1 Verrucomicrobia bacterium UBA1731
ACCGCACGCACAATCCCGAGTTCACCGTGTGCGAAATCTACGAGGCGTACGGCGACCGCACCTCCATGGAGACCATCATGGAAGGGTTGCTGCCGCATCTGTGCGACACCGTGATCGGCAAGCGTCAGATCGAATACGGGGAGTCGAAGACGGTGATCGACTTCACGCCGCCGTACCGTCGCGTGGCGTACAAGGATCTCGTGAAGGATCTCATGGGGGCGGACTGGTTCGAGAAGCCGTTCGACGAGCAGCTCGCGCAGGCGAAGCGCATGGGCAAGGAGAAGGAGGTCAACCTCGAGCTCGACGGCGTGACCACGGAGCTCATGCTCACGCACGAAGTGTACGACAAGATGATCGAGAAGACGCTCATGCAGCCCACGTTCGTGACGCGCATTCCGCATGAATTCGTTCCGCTCGCCAAGGCGTG
>DCIH01000100.1:512-14009 GCA_002317575.1 Verrucomicrobia bacterium UBA1731
GCTACACCGAGCAGAACGATCCGCTTGCGCAACGCCAGGCGCTCGAGCACCAGGCCGGCGAAGACACCGAGAAAATCGACGAAGACTTCATCAGCGCCCTCGAGTGCGGCATGCCCCCGACGGGCGGTCTCGGGTTCGGCGTGGACCGTCTGGTGATGTTCCTCACGGGCTGCGATTCGATCCGCGACGTGGTGCTGTTCCCGCAGTTGAAGCGGAACTGAGCGATGGCCGAAGACCCGCACATCCTTGAAATCGGCGGAAAGTTCGGCGACTACAAGGTCGTCAAACTCCTCGGCGTCGGCGGCATGGGCGCGGTGTATTTGCTCGAGCTGAACGAAGGCGAGTACTGCGCGGCCAAGATCCTGCATCCCGACATGGTGAAGAAGAGCCGGTCGTTCCGGCGGCGTTTCGTCATGGAGGCGGAGCTGGCGATGCGGCTTCAGCACCCGAACCTCGTGAATGTGTTTGATGTGGGCGAGGATCCCGATTCGGGGCTTTGCTACATTCTGATGGAGTACATCGAGGGCGGAACCCTGCGCGAGAAGATCCTTCGCGACGGTCCGTTTCCCGTGCCGGCCGCGGTGCGGCTCGTCCGCGACATCGCTTCGGTGCTGATGGTGGCGCAGCGGAACCAGATCGTCCACCGCGACATCAAGCCCGACAACATCATGTTCGCCGCGGACGGCACGCCCAAGCTCGCGGATCTCGGCATCGCGCGCTTCGAGGACGAGGAAGTCGGCAGCACCACCCAGACGATGAGCGGCCAGATGATCGGAACGCCCGCGTACATGGCACCCGAGCAGATGCAGGACGCCCACAAGGTGGACACGCGCGCCGACATCTATTCGCTGGGCATCGTGTTTTTCGAGCTGCTCACCGGCAAGCGTCCGAACGAGGGCGAGCCGGTGATGAAGATTCTCGCCAAGGCCATGCGCGGCGACGCGATTCCCGACGTGCGTACGTTTCGTCCCGGCATTTCCGACGCCGTGGCGCAGCTCGTGAACATCATGTGCGTGATGCAGGTGGACAAGCGCATCGCCGCCGCCGAGGAGGTGGTGGATCTCGCGAACCGGCTGGCGGACCGCGTCGACCTCGAACCGACGCCCGAAGAGCGCGCCGCCACCGACCATCCGCATCCGCCGCCGCCCACGGAGATTCCCACGCGCCGAGCGATGCGTCGCATCGCCGTGCCGCGCAACAGCGACATGCTCACGAGGCCGTTTGTCGCGGCGGGTGTGCTGGCTGTCATTGCGTTGGCCTTCGCCATCCGCGTGTGCGTGCGCACCGCGCCGCATTCGGGTTCGGGGACGGGCGCCGCGCCCTTCGGCCATTCGTCGGCGACGATACGCCAGTGCGAGACGCGCGACGGGCGCACATGGTTCTATCGTTTGCACGATGGCAAGGCGACCCTTGAGAACGATCTCGACCGTTCCGCGGTGTCTCCGGCCCCCGACGGCGAGCTGAAGATTCCCGCGGAGCTGGATGGTTATCCGGTTGTCCGCATCGGTGAGCGCGCGTTCGCGAATTGTGCGAATCTGGCATCTGTGCGCGTGGCGTCCAGTGTCGTGTCGATTGCGGCCGGCGCGTTTCGCGACAGCACGAGTCTGCAGGCCATCGCGTTGCCGGACGCACTCGAGGAAATCGGCGAACTGGCGTTTTCCGGCACGGCGTTGCGCCGTCTCGACTTGAAAAACGTCAAGCGCCTGCCGGAGAACATCGGCATGCTTCCGTGTCTGGAAGCGATCACGGTCGGTCCGCAGAACAAGACGTTCTGCGTGGAAGACGGAATCCTCTACGACCGGGCCATGGAGACGCTCTACAAGGCTTCGCGCAAGACGAAGGAGATCATGTTGCCGGCGACATTGCGGTGGATTGCCGCGGGCGCGTTCGCGGAAAGCGCCGTCACCAACATGGTCGTTCCGGCCAACGTCGGGCATGTCGGCACGGACGCGTTCCGCAATTGCCGCGAGTTGGTGTCCGTTTCGGTGCTGTCGGAAAAGGCCGTGGTTCTCGACGGCGCCTTCGGCGGCTGCGTCAATCTCGAACGATTCGAGGCGCCCCCCGGCGTGTCGTTCGACGGCGAGAGCGTTTTCGAGGGTTGCGCGAAACTGCCGGGCCGTTCGGGCGGTGTGAAGGCTTCCGGCGAGGAGGGCGTCAAATGAGACTTCTTCGCCTGTTCAGGCGTTTTCGTCCGCACGTGCTGGACGTGGAGGCCGTCTCGCTGACGGATTGCGGCCTGGTGCGCAAGGAGAATCAGGACGCCTTTCTCATGCGCACGCGGGATCGCCTCTTTTGCGTGGCGGACGGCATGGGCGGCGGCGACGGCGGCGCGCTCGCCAGCCAGTGGACATGCGGCGCGCTCGACGAAGTCGCGAGGCCGAACCGGCGCGGCGATCTGCGCGAACGCATGGAAATCGCGCAGGAGTCGTTGAAGATGGTGAATCGCAAGATCCGCGAATACGCGCACATGCGGGATTACAGGCAGATGGGCACGACGGTCGCGTTTCTCGTGTTCGATCCGCACAACGACCGCCGGGCGGCGGTGTGCCACGCCGGCGATTCGCGCGTCTACCGTTTCCGCGGCGGCAAACTGACGCTGCTCACGAAGGACCACACGATCGGCGGCGAATTGAGTCGCATCGCCGTGGATCGCGTGGGCGACAGGGCCATGAAGCTCGGGTCCCGGGCGAATCCGCTTTCGCACGTCCTGACGCGCGCGATCGGCCCCGAGCGCGAGCTGAAGCTCGAATGGCGGAAGATTGATGTGCGTCCCGGAGATGCGTATCTTCTTTGCTCCGACGGCGTCCACGACATGCTTTCGGACGAGCAGATCGCGCAGATGCTGGGCGAGTCCGGAACGCCCGACACATTGGTGTTGCGTCTTGACGACGCCATCCGCGCCGCGGGCGCGTGCGACAATTACACGATGGTTTATGTGAAAGTGGGGGGTGGGGAATGAGCGAACTCGGCGTTGACGGCCCCGATTTGTTTTCGCAGGGCGATGTGTTCCGCGGGTACGTGGTCGAACGGCTCCTGGGCAAGGGCGGCATCGGCGGCGTGTATCTCGTCCGCCACCAGATGCTGGACACGCTGTTCGCGATGAAGGTCGTCTATCCCGAGGTGGCCGAGAAGAATCCCGAACTCGTGAAGCGTTTCTTGCGCGAAGCAAAGATCGCCACGCGCATACGCCATCCGAATCTCGTGGCCGTGCACGATTGCGGGCTGGACGAGACGCGGGGGTACTACTACCTGGTGATGGACTACGTTTCCGGCGGCGATTTGCGCCAGGCGCTGGCGTTCGCGGGGAAGATCGATCCGCAGCGCGCCGTGGACATCACCGTGCAGGTCACGAGCGCACTCGAAGCCGCCCAGAAGTACCATGTCGTCCACCGCGACATCAAGCCCGAAAACATCATGATCGACCCGAGCGGCAATGTGAAGCTCGTAGATCTGGGCGTCGCCAAGGTGGACAACATGGTGGATACGCTCAAGACGAGCGCCAAGACCGTGTTCGGTACGCCCGGCTATGTGGCGCCCGAGCAGGCGATCGATTCGAGCGATGTGGACGTGCGTGCGGATATCTATTCGCTGGGCGTCATTCTCTTCGAAATGCTGTGCGGCAAGCGTCCGTACGAGGGCGCCAACCCTGCCCAGATCCTGGCGAAGCTCCTGGGGCCGGATCCCGTGCCGGACGTGCGCACGTTCAATCCGGACGTCCCCGAGCCGCTGGCCGAACTGGTCGCGCGCATGTGCGAGAAGGACCGCGAAAACCGCATTCCCTCTACGGCTGCGCTCTTGGATGCGTTCGAGAGCATCGGCTACGCATTGCCCGACAGCGTCCGCGATCAGCGCGCCGAATACGCCGTTGAAGAGACGCAGGAAACGTCCATCGGCGACGAGATGAAGAAGCTTCCGAAGCAGTCCAATCCCACGCTGTCGTTCGAGACGGACGACGCCGACGTGCGCGAGTTCGTGCGTCAGCTCAAGGCGAAACGCCGCCGTGGGAAATGGTTGACGCCGGCGTTGTTCGGCGCGGCCGTCCTGCTAGTGGTGCTGCTCATCATTTTCCTGTGACGTCATGGCGGATGGCGATTATGAACGGAGAGACGCCCGAGCGGCCGAGCTCAAGCGATTTGAGCGAATACTTCGAACTGCTCAAGTTCGAGACGGTGGGCGCGGATCCGATGCGGCTTCGGGACTGCGTCCAATGCGCGACGTGGTTGAAGAAATGGCTCGAAAGGATCGGGGCTGACGTCCGGCTCGTGTTGCCGCCGCGCACCGGCGACTTCGCGTCCGTCGGCTGTCCGCCGGTCGTGTTCGCCGAACGCAAGGGCGATCCGGGCGCGCCGACGGTTCTCATCTACGGACATTACGACGTACAGCCGGCCGATCCGCTCGACGCCTGGAAGACGCCTCCGTTTGAGCCGACTGAAAAGGATGGTCGCATCTATTGTCGCGGATCCCAGGACGACAAAGGGCAGTTGTTTTCGTTTCTGTGCGGATTGCGCCGCTTCTTGAACGCGCCCAAGGGGCCTGTTCCCACGCTGAAGTTCGTTTACGAGGGTCAGGAGGAGTCCGGATCCGGCGCGCTCACGCGGCTCTTGACCGAGCGCGCGGCGGAGGATCCGGAGTCGCCCGTTTTCCGCTCGCGTCTCGCGGCGGACGTCTTGTGCGTGTGCGACACGGGCGCGGCGGCGGATTTGCGGCCTGCCATCGTGGCGGGCTTGCGGGGTGTTACGCATTTCACCGTGCGGCTCGAGGGCGCCAACCGCGACCTGCATTCCGGCGCGTTCGGCGGCGTGGCGCCCAATGCCGCGCAGGCCATTTCCGAGTTGCTCGCTTCGCTGCACAATCCGGATGGTTCCGTCGCGGTGCGGGGTTTCATGGACGACGTGTCGGAACCGTTGCCCGAAGAATTGGCAGCCGCCGAGGCGTCCGCGCCGTCGGACGCGGCGACCGAAGTCGAAATCGGCTGTCCGCCGGTCGGCGGCGAACGGACACTGCCGCTTGTGCTGCGCAATTCGTTCCGGCCCACCATGGAAGTGAATGGCGTGCATTCCGGCTACGGCGGACCGGGCTCCAAGACCGTGATCCCGTGCGCGGCGCTGGCGAAGCTGTCCATGCGGCTGGTGCCGAACCAGAACCCGAAGACGGCGATGGCTGCGGTGGAACGCCATCTGAAATCGCATTGTCCGCCCGGCATGAAGCTTTTCGTCGAGGACATCACGGGCGAGGCGCCGGCGCTCAAGCTGCCGCTTTCGAGTCCCGTGTTCAGGCTTGCGTCCGCGGTGCTGGAGGAACTCGATCCGCGCGGCGCGGTGTTCCAATGGGACGGCGCGTCCATTCCCGTGGTGTCGCTTTTGGCGCGCGTTTCGGGCGCGGCTCCGCTGCTGGTCGGTTTCGGGCAGCCGTCGGACTGCATCCATTCGCCGAATGAATCGTTCTCGCTGCGCCAGTTCGCCCTGGGGTCGGCCTGGGCGGAAAAGATCCTGGGCGCGTTGTGACGGTTGCCGTCGGGGAGACGACCGCATGACGAAGACAACGGAATTTCTCAATCCGCGCGTCAAGCTCCTGGACGCCGTGGTGGCGTGGCTTTTCGGCGACGCGGCGCATCCCGGTCGCGTCGCGGAGACGCCGGAGGGCGTGAAGTCGTTCGCGCACGTGATGGTGGTGGTGCCCACCGCGCAAAGCGGACGGAACCTGCGGCTGGCGCTGGCCCGCGAGGCGGCGTCGCGCGGCTGGGGCGGCGTCTTGCCGCCGCACGTGGTGCAGCCGATGCACCTGATCGCCGCGGCGGACGAATCGCTCCGCACGGCGTCGGACGTGGAGGCGCGCGCGGCGTTCCTCGGGTTTCTCGAGGACCGGCCGCGTCGCCGGACGGACGGCGGCCGCGTCTCGTTGACGGAATGGGAGCATCTCTTCCGGCCGGAGCACGTGACGGACGTGAGGTCCCTCGTCGCGTTCTTCGACCAGCTCGGCGACATCTGGCGCATTCTCGCCGGCGGCGGATTGCTGATGCGCGACGTGCCGGCCGATCCGCGCGCGCGCGACGTGCTGGCCGCCGCGCTGGGCGACGAGGCGGCGCGCTGGAACGAGCTCGCCGCGTTCGAATCCGCTTTCTTCGAATTTCTGCACCGTCGCGGTCTGCGGCATCAGGCCGAAGAGGTCCGTGCGGCGAAAACCGACGCGAAGCCGTTTCCCGAGGAGGTGCGGGAAGTCGTTCTGCCGGCGCTGGCGGATCCCGTGTCCGTGCTGTACGACGTGCTCGCGCAGCAGTCCGACGCGTTGAATGTGTCGGTGCTGGTGCACGCCGCCGCTTCCGACGCCGGAAAGTTCGATGCCTGGGGGCGTCCGCTCGTTTCGGCGTGGACGGGCGCGAACCGGCCACGCATCGCCGGTTTGTCGGACGCCGACGTCGTGCGCGCCGCCAACGACGCGGGGCTCGCGCGCCGCGTGGCGGCCGATTTCCCGCCCGCCGCGTCGGATCGGGCGCGTCCGTCTTTCGGACTGTGCGACGCCGACGCGTTCCCCGAACTCGCCGCGGCGTTCCTGAACGCCGGCTACGAACTGCATAATCCGGAGCGGCACCGCATCGCGTCGTCGTCGTTGGGCCGCATGCTCGGCGATCTGCTCGATTTGTTCGCGGCGCGGCATGGTGAACTGCCGTGGAAGGCGTTCACGGCGCTGTTGCGGGAGGACGATGTGCTCTCCCGCCTGACGGGCGGCGGGGATCGTCCGTGCCGCCGCGACGTCCTCGCGGGCGTCGACGCGTGCCGCAACGCGTTCCTGCCCGTCGTGCTGCCTGCGGATTGCGGGTTTGACGCCACGCGCCTGAAGTCCTGGGACCGGCCGGCGCACGACGCGTTCCGCGACGCGGCGCGCGCGCTCAAAGCCGCGCTCGACGAAGCGTGGTCCGGCGATGCGGCGCCGGCGGCGTTTCTGCGCCGGACGCTGGAATGGGTCTACGCCCGTCGCACGTTGCGCGGCGCGTCGGTCGAGAAGGAGTTCCAGGCCGCGGCCGCGGCGGTGGGCGATGCGTTGTCGGCGCTGGAATCCCCGGCCGTCGTCGCGCTGGGGTTGCGCGAAGGGGCGCTGCTGGCATTGGCGCGCAAGACGTTTTCCGAGGCGGCGTACGCGCTGGAGCCGGATTCGCGCCAGGCGCTGAAGACGGAGGGGTGGCTCGAGCTCGTGTGGAGCGGGGCCGGCAAAATGGCGCTCGTGGGGTTCCACGAGGGGGCCGTGCCCGATTCCGTGGTGGGGCATCCGTTCGTGCCGGACGCGTTGCGGGCGGCGCTCGGTCTCACCACGAACGACCGCCGGTTGGCGCGCGACACATATCTGCTTTCCGACATCGTGGCGGCGCGGGCGTCCGAGCCGGGATCGGTGCGCGCCTACATCGCGCTCACGAACAACGCCGGTGACATCCGCCGGCCGAGCCGATTGCTGTTTTTGACGGCACCCGAGGCATTGCCAGACCGCGTGCGGGCGCTCTTCGGCGACGCGCCGGCGGCGGACGCGAAGTCGGCGCTTTCCCTGGAGGACGCCTGGCGGCCGCGGTTGCCGCTCGATCCCGTGCCGTTGCCGAACGTCAAGGACGAAACGCCGGACGGCCGTCTCTCGGCGTCCGCCATCGACACATGGCTCAAGTGTCCGTTCACCTATCTGCTCAAAACGGGTCTTGGGCTGGAACGGCTGAAGCTGAAGGACGAACTCGGCCCCGAGGACTTCGGAAACCTCGTCCACAAGGCGCTCGAACGGTACGCCGAGGAGCAACTCGCGCGGACGGCGCGCGGTCAGGCGCAGCTTTGCGATGCGGCGGAAATCGCCGCCGCGTTTGCGCGCGTCATGGCGGAACTGCGCGCGGCGTACGGGGAGCGCCCGCCCGTGAAAATCCGTCTGCAGCTTGATGCGGCCGCGTCGCGTCTGGCGGCGTTCGCCGCGTTGCAGGCGACCTGGGCGCAGGACGGTTGGACGATTGCCGAAAAGCCCGAATTCGGCTTTACGGTGAGGCCGTTCGCGGGCGAGGACGGATGCGACGTGCCGATCAAGGGGTCCGTCGACCGCATCGACTTCAAGGCGGGCGTCGGTTACCGGCTGATCGACTACAAGACATGGGACCGACGAAGCGGCGCGGCGGGGCGCATTTTGAAAGGCGGTGCGGCGCAGGTCGCCCACGCAAAGGCCCTTCGCCTGCCGTTGGGCTCGTTCGCGGGAGCGAATCCCGAACGGCGCTTCCTGTCCGTTCAGCTGCCGCTGTACGCGCGCTGCCTGGAAACGCTGGATGCCGGGAAGTTCCGCGGTAAAATCGCCGATCTGTGCTATGCGATTCTGGGCGAAAACGCGGAGAACATCGTCGTGCTCGGAAGTGCGTTCGACCATCCCGGTTTCGAAGCCGTGAAAGCGGGGAAGGTCGCGTTGGCCGATCACAAGGATCTCGCGATCGAAACGGCCCGCACGGCGATCCGGCGCATGCGCGGAAATTTCTTCTGGCCGCCGGGCCCGGGCAGGGAATGGAAATACGACTACGCGGGGCTGCTGCTGAAATCGCCGGAACGCGATTTCCCGAAGGGATCGGCCTGGCGTGACGCGCAGGAAGCCAGGCTCGCCGGACTGGAGGCGCGGGTGTGAAGCCGAACACGATCATCCGCGCGTCCGCCGGAACGGGCAAGACCTTCTCGCTCGCCACACGCTTCATGCGGCTCATGGCGTTTCAGAAGGTTTCGCCCGAGCGTATCGTCGCACTCACCTTTTCGCGGGCCGCCGCGCAGGAAATCTATGTGAAGCTGCTCGAACGCCTGTGGTGCGCTGCGGCGGACGAGAAGGGCGCAGCCCGAGAAAAGGCGTTGCTGTTGGCGGGGCTTCCGCGCGCGGAGCGCGCCGTCGCCGAAGCGGCTGTCGGCGACTGGTCGTCAAACGCGTTCATGCGCATCCTGCGCCGCGTGGTGGACGCGCAGCATGTCAATTCGATTGCTACGCTGGACAGTTTTATTCTGCGCATCGTGCGCAGCTTTCCGCTGGAACTCGGCTTTCAGAACGCGGTGGACGTGCTGGATGAATACGGCGAGAAGACGGCGCTGGCCCGTTCCTGCGACATCGTGATGTCCAACCGCGACGCACCCGCGGCGCTGGTCGCCGATTTCAAGACGGCCGTCAAAGGGGATTTCAAACGCACGTTCACGGCGGCGTTCGGCGGCGTTCTCGCCAAGTGGCGTGATTTCGTCGTGCGCCATCCGGAATCCGCGACATGGACGAAAGCGTCCATGTGTACCGCGTTGGGCGTTGACGCGGACGCGCAAAAGCCGGATCTGTCGTCCGTTCCGGTTTCGGGCAAGCGGGGTGATCCGCGCGACGGTGCGGTGAAGGCCGTCGAGACATTCGATCCGCGGCATCCGTCGTTTCCGGATGCGAAGGCCGGTGAATTGCTGAGGTATTTCGCCGCACATGTCGGCGAGACCGTCTTTTCATATGCGACGCCGTCGGGTCAGGAGAAGTCGTTCGATTGCGGCGCGGCGGGCGCGCAGGCGTTGCGTGCCGGTTTCGCGTGGATGGTGGATGCCGCGCTTGCCGCGCAGCTCGAAACGGTGGCGGCGAAGTTGCGCCTCTGCGCGCATGTCGAGGGGATTTACGACATGAGCACGCGCCGCAAGGGCCTGTTGACGTTTTCCGATTTCACCGATTGTCAGGCGGCGAACGAGGACGCCGACGCGGGACTCGTGCTTCAAAACCTCCAGTTCCGTTTTGACGCGCGATTCGATCACTGGGCTTTGGACGAATTCCAGGATACGAGCGAACTGCAGTGGACGTGCCTCAGGCGACTCGTGCGCGAGGCGGCGGGCGGAGACGGGCGCACCGTAATGGTCGTGGGCGACCTCAAGCAGTCCATTTACGCCTGGCGCGGCGGCGACGACCGTCCGTTCCTGGAGATCATGCGCTGGCCGGAATTCAACGGTTCGGCTGGCGAAAGCGTCCGGAACGACATCTCCTATCGCTACGGAAAGCGAACGGCCGATTTCGTGAACGCCGTCTTCGGTCCCGCGAACGTGCGGGACGGCGGTCTGTTCGGCGCCGATTGCGCAGGCGCCGTGGCGCGTTGGCTGGACGACAGCTGCTGGATGGAGCACCGCGTCGGCTGCGACGCTGCGGGACGCCCGAAGGCGGACGATTACGTGGAGATCGTCGGGGTGGCGGCGGATGCCGGCGCGGACGATGAAGAGTCCTCGGAGACGGACGATTCCGATGACGCCGCGGGCAGCAGGGCGATGAAGATCCTGGCGCCGAAGATCTGCGCGTGCATACAGGAACTGTGGCGCGCGCACGAGGCGGCGAAAAGCACGGAGACGGTCGGCATCTTGGTGCGGAACAACAAGGACGGCGCCTATCTGGCCGAGTGCATCCGTTCGCTGACCGACGACGTGCCCGTGGCGTGGGAGGGGTTGAACGGCGTCTTGGACGCGCCGGTCGTGCGCGGCGTGCTGGCGCTTCTGAATCTTGCGGCGCATCCCGAGGACCGCTATTCGTGGGGCGTTGTGGATACGCTGCTGCCGATCCGCGAGCGCGTGTTCCCGGGGTTCACGCATGTGGGCGGCGTTTCGCGCGAACTCGCCAAGATGCTTTCGCGGCAAGGGCTTTCGCGGACATTGCGGGAAATCGTCGCGAAGCTCGTCGTGCCGGAGGCGAAGCTCTCCGAACGGTCCGTCGCGGGGCTTGAGGCGCTGGTGCGCGCCGCGGTCGGTTTCGAGGCGGCGCGCGACGGCGGCGCGGATGTCGAAGCGTTTCCCGATTATCTGGCTGCGGCCGCGACGCGTGAATCCGCGTCGTCGCCGCGCGTGGTGCGGATACTATCCATTCATCGCTCCAAGGGTTTGACGCTCGATCATGTGATCGTGCCGATTCTCGAATGCGGCGCCACGGAGGATATTTCGTCGCCGCGGAAAGGCGAGATGCTCGCGGGGAAGGGGTGGGCGCTGGAGGTGCCCGTCCGGGAACTGCTGGCGGCCCATCCGGCATTGTCGGCCGCCGCCCGGGAGCTGTCAAACGACAAGCTGATCGAACAGCTCCGCACATACTATGTGGCGCTCACGCGGGCGCGCAAGTCGACGCGTGTGTTCGTGGTGGACGACGCCCACGGCACCGCGGTCCAGTTTCGCGACATACTGCTGGCGCCCTTCAGGGGACGGGACGCCGCCGCCGTGCCGTGCGCGTACGGCACCGTGCTCTTTTCGGACGGCACGCCGCCTCCGTTCGGCCGCCGCGAGGCGCCGACGGCAAGTGTCGCGCCCTGGACGCACCATGGCGTCATGCAAACGGTGGAACGGCGTTCGCCGTCGCAGACGGGCGGCGTACGCGGAACGGCGGCCGCCGCGACATTGTTTGCGGCGGACCGCGGAGCGGCCGCCCGGAGGGGCGTGGACGCTCATGCGGTCCTATCCGCGATCGAATGGATCGATCCGGCGGCGCCGCGGAACGATTTCGAACGGACGATTCTGGCCTCCGGCTGGCGCGAGGCCTTCGTGCGGCCCGGCGCGGACGCGACCGTGTGGCGCGAGCGAGGTTACGAACGCTGCATCGGCGACGTGTGGGAGACGGGCCAGTTTGACCGCGTGACATTCACGGGAACGGGCGATTCGCGTCTTGCGACGATTTACGACTTCAAGACGAACGCGAAGCGCCCGGATGAGACGGATGACGCGTTCTCCGAACGCATGCGTCTGGCCTACGCCGGCCAGATGCAGGACTATCGGGCGGCTCTGGCGGCTCTGACGGGCATGCCGCCGGAGCGGATTTCCGTCGTGCTGCTGTTGCGGGAAACCATGTCCGCGTGTCCTGTTCCGTCCGCCGCGTTCTGTGGTATAATTCCGCGTCAATCATGCTGAGAAACCTGACCGCGATCTACTTCCACCGCGAAAACCGGCTTGACGCGAAGCGCCTGCCCGTGGTGGAATACGCATTGGCGGATGCGTTCCGGGATTTCTGCCGCGAAACGTTCGACGTCGATTCGCCGCTGGACTATCCGCCGCTCAAGCTGGTTGTCGCAACATCGCCGACGGCGTTGGCGAAGACGCTGTTCACGAGCTACGGCCCCCGGGGCGTGCTCACCGAGCACGGCCGGGCCTGCTGCCTCTTCCTCGTCGACGACGACATGCTCGGCGAATCGGTCGACGGTCGTCCGCTTCGCGCCTGGCTCCGTCTCTTCTTCCCTGCGATCCCGCGCGTGCTGCTTACGCGTCGCGGCCATCCGGATGTGGTGCTGCCGGCACGGCGCTGGGTGAAAAAGGACGCCCTCGTGTTCGAACGCGCCACGAAAAGCCATCAGGAGCGGATCGTGCACCTCTTCAAGAGCTTCTGGCTGCCGCGTTTCTCGACGGCGCTCAGGCAGTATGTGAAGGTCAAGGCCGGCACGAACTGGCACACGCCCGGCCATAGCGGCGGACGCGCGTTCTCGAGTTCGCCGTTCCTACGCGGCTTCCACGACGCGTTCGGGGATACCATCTTCCGCACGGACCTTTCCGTGTCCGTGGAGTCGCTGGGTGATCTCTCCAGTCCCGAGGCGCGCACGCCGCTTTCCGAAGCGCAGCGCATGACGAGCGAAATCTTCGGCACGGCGCAGAGCCGCTACATCACGAACGGCACGTCCACGTCGAACAAGGCGATGCTGATGACGCTGCTGCGCCCCGGCGAAGTCGTGCTCGTGGACCGCAACTGCCACAAGAGCGTCCACCACGCGGTGGTGACCTCGGGCGCGGTGCCGCGGTATCTGCCCGCGCGTTGGAACGCGACCCTGGGCGTGTGGGGGCCGGTGGCGCTCGAGGACGTGCGCGCGGCGCTCGGTGCGTCCGGAAGCGGCGGCGAAAAGCCGCGGCTTCTCGTTCTCACCACCTGCACATACGAGGGCGTCCTCTATCCCGTGTGGGAGATCGCGCGCGCGTGCGAGAAGGCGGGCGTCCTCTTCTATGCGGACGAGGCGTGGGCGGCGCATCTCAACTTCCATCCGTTCTACACCTTCGGCCGCGGCAAGGACGACGTGGTGCGCTACAACGCCGTGAGCGAGACGGACGGCGCGCACTTCGCCGTCCAGTCCACGCACAAGACGCTTTCCGCATTTTCGCAGGCGTCGATGATCCACGTGTCCATGCGCTTCAAACGTCTGCTGGAAGAGGATTCCTCGCCGGCGTTCCGCTGGCTGCGGCGGCGCTTTTCGCTGCACGGGCGCGGTAGCTACGAGAAGTTCTCGCACGACCTCCACGAGTTCCTGCGCTACTGGCATTCGACGTCGCCGCACTATCCGTTCCTTGCGGCTCTGGATGTCGCGGGCGTGCAGATGCGGCTCGAGGGCATGAAGCTCGTGGACGAGCGTTTGCGCTGGGTGGCGGCGTTCCGCAAACGCGTCGCGGACGCGTGCGGGCGTCCCGAGGACGAATGCTTTGCGGGACTGGACGCGATCGCCGGCAAGGGCGTCGACTGGCGGGCGGCCGGCTACATGAAGGATCCGCTCAAGAT
>DCIH01000100.1:14089-17473 GCA_002317575.1 Verrucomicrobia bacterium UBA1731
AAGGCGCACATCCAGTGGGAGAAGGCGACCGCCACCACGATCCTCTTTTTGGTGACGGCCGGCAGCGCGGAAGAGCATTTCGAGTATTTGTTCCGCGTGTGCCGCGAATTCCGTCATTTGATCGGTTTTCCCGTCAAGCGCGCGAGCGCGGGTGACGCGCGTGCCGTGTGCGAGGCCGTGTCCGGACAGGCCGTCGTGCTACCGCACGAGGCGGCGCTGTGCGATGGTGAGCTCGTGACGCTGGACGAATCCGTCGGCCGTATCGCGTCGCAGTTCCTCGTGCCATATCCGCCGGGCGTGCCCGTGTTCATTCCCGGACTGCGCATCACCAAGGCGATGGTCAGGCTCGTGCGCGGCGTGATCGCAACCGAAGGCGTCGATGCGGTCCACGGTCTTTTCTGCCGCGGCGGGCACGCGCCGTATTTCGTCGAGGTCCTGAACAAGGACGAAGAGACGCGCGCGCGTGCGCTGGGCATGCGTTGAACCCGAAAATCTGTTATACTGCGCGTTGTGAAAGCAAAAGACGGCATTAGAATTTTCCTGGCGAGCGGTTTCGGGCTCGGCCTGTCGCCGGTTGTCCCTGGGTCGTTCGGCGCGCTCGTCGGGCTGGCTTTTCATTTTGCGGGCGCGTGGCTTTTCGATGATACGCTTTACGAGCGCATCTGGTGTCTCACGGGCGCCGCGTTCTTCTCGGCGCTCCATTACGCGCTTAACGATTGGGCGCAGAAGTGGTGGAACGATCCCGATCCGAAGCATTTCGTTCACGACGAGATCGTCGGATATCTGATGGTTCCCGTGTTCATGCTGCCGCAGACGCCCATGTCCGAATGGTGGCAGTTCCTGGTGGGATTCTGCCTGTTCCGCATCCTCGACGCGATCAAGCTTCCCGGTGCGCGTTGGATCGACCGCAATGTGCACACCGCCAACGGCGTCCTGTTCGATGATGTCGTTTCGGCCGCCTACACCGCACTCATTCTGTCCGGCGTGTTATGGTTGATGATGTAGCCATCTTGATTCCCGCGTACGAACCGGACGAGAAGCTCGACCGGTTTCTGTCCGATCTCGCCGCCGACTTTCCGCATGTGGTGGTGGTGGATGACGGCAGCTCGCGGCCCGTGCCCGGCGCGGCCGTGCGCCATGCCGTCAACCGTGGCAAAGGCGCGGCGATCCGCACGGGCGTCGCGTGGATCCGGGAGAATCTTCCGGATGTTCGTGCGGTCGTGACGGCCGACGCCGACGGCCAGCATCTGGCGGCGGACGTGAAGCGCGTCGCCGAGACGGTCCTGTCGCATCCGGACGCGCTCGCGCTCGGCGCGCGCCGTCTGCCGCACGGCATCCCGTTTCGCAGTTGGTTCGGAAACAAATGGGCGCGCGGCACGTTCAGGTTGCTCACGGGCGTCTACATGTCCGACACGCAGTCCGGCTTGCGCGGGATTTCCAGGCGGTATTGGGCGCGTCTGCTGGAAATTCCCGGCGACCGCTACGAGTACGAGTTGCGCATGTTGGCCGATGCGTGCCGGTGGGCCGAGAATCCGATCGAGGTGCCGATTCAGACCGTGTACATCGCGGGCAACGCGTCTTCGCATTTCCGTCCGTTCCGGGACGCGCTGGCCACGCAGTGGGCGCTTTTGCGGCATTGTCTGGGTTTCCGCGTTGACGGTTCGGCTCGTGGGTTTCAAATGAAAGGGGAAGAAGAATGAAAAGAAGCATGATGGTGTTTGCGGTCGCCTTTTCGGCGTTTTCCGCGTTGGCTGACGTGGTCGTCTTCAAAAGTGGGTCTCGATTGACGGGTTCGTTGGTGCATGTCGAGGGCGGAACCATCACATTCAAGTCCGACGACATCGGCGAGGTGAAGATTCCGCAGGACAAGGTGGCCGATCTCACGACGGAAAAGGAAAACGTGATCCAGTTCGTGGACAAGTCCACCAAGAGCGCCGTCATCGCGCTCAAGGAGGGCGTGTACACGGCGTCCGGCGAAAAACTCGACATGAGTTCCGTCAAGGCCGTCAATCCCGTCGAAGAAACGTGGCATGGTTCGTTCAATGTGGCCGGCACGGCATCCCGCGGCAACACCGTCGGCGAAAAGGTGACGGTGCTGGCGGATGTTTCGCGGCGCTGGGAGAACGATCGTTTCCAGGCGAACGGCGGCTACTACTTCGACCAGTCCGGCGATTCCGAGGAGACCAAGCATAAGACGGAGAGCCGGTTCCTGGTGGCGGCCCAGGAGGATCACTTCTGGTGGAACAAGGTCTACCAGTTCGTGAACGGCAAGTACGAGACCGACCGCATCAAAGGCCTGGACAGCCGCGTCCGTCTCGGCACCGGTCTGGGTTATCAATGGCTCGAGAACCAGCATTTCGACCTCACGGGCACATGGAGCTTCTCCCAGGAAGCCGGCGTGGAATGTGTCAAGGAACGCTGGCAGAATGCGACGCCCGACCAGGACGACTACTACGCTTCGTTCCGCTATGCGCACCACCTGAAGTATGTGCCGCGTTTCGTCAAGCAGCTCGAGTGGTTCCATAATCTCGAATATCACCCCAGCGTCGAGGACTGGTCCGAGAACTATGTCATCAACGCCGACCTCGGTTTTACGACGGCCGTCTGGGGCGGATTCAACCTGATCGCCAAGATGGAGTGGGACTACAACTCCCTGCCGGCCGACCACGCCAAGCGCTCCGATTTCCGCTACATCGTCGGCCTCGGCTACAAGTGGTGATCTCCGGATGAAGGTTGCGATCTGCTATCCGCCGCTGAAGAGCGAAAAGGGCGTTGCGCTCCTTTCGCAGAATCGGCAGTTCCAGTGGTTCTCGCGACCCACATACATCTTTCCCGTGGTGCCGGCCACGGCCGCGACGATGCTCCACAAGGCGGGGCATGAGGTTCTCTTCCTGGACGGCATCGCCGCCGAGCTTTCCGAAGCGGCGTTCATGGAGCGCCTTGAGGCGTTCGGTCCCGAGCTCGTCGTGCTCGAAACGAAGACGCCCGTCGTCAAGCGCCATTGGAAGTGGATCGCCGATTTCCACGCCGCGCATCCAGAGACGCTGACGGCGCTCGTGGGCGACCACGTGACGGCGCTTCCCGAGGAGACGATGGCGAACTGCCCCGTCGACTTCATCCTCACGGGTGGCGACTGGGACTTCCTGCTCAAGAACATCGTCGAGTCGAAATGCGCTCCGGCGGCGTTCGAGCCCGGCATCTGGTACCGTGAGGGCGGCGTGGTGAAGAACACGGGCCGCTTCAAGCTCGACCACGACCTCAATTCGGCGCCGTGGATCGACCGCGATCTCGTCAACTGGAAACTGTACGCCTTCAAGAACGGCAACTTCAAGAAGACGCCCGGTACGTATCTGATGTCCGGCCGCGACTGCTGGCACGCGAAGT
>DCIH01000100.1:17497-22463 GCA_002317575.1 Verrucomicrobia bacterium UBA1731
GCACGTTCTGCAGCTGGACGACGCTGTACCCGACGTACCGCACGCGCGATCCGATCGACGTGGTGGACGAAATCGAGATGCTCGTGGAGAAGTACGGCATCAAGGAGCTGATGGACGATTCGGGATCGCTGCCCGTCGGAAAGTGGCTCGACACGTTCTGCCGCGAGATCATCAAGCGCGGACTCCAGAAGAAGCTCCGCATCGACTGCAACATGCGTTTCGGCCGCCTCACATTCGAGGACTACAAGCTCATGCGCGCGGCCGGATTCCGGCTCGTTCTCTTCGGCGTGGAGTCCGCCAATCAGGAGACGCTCGATCGCTTCTGCAAGGCGCTCAAGGTCGAGGATGTGGAAAAGGGCGCGGCCTGGGCGTCCAAGGCCGGCCTTGCCGTCCATCTCACCTTCATGTTCGGCCACGCGTGGGAAGGTCCGAAGGAAATCGCGAACACGGTCGCGCTCGCGCGCCGGCTGCTGGCGAACGGCCACGCCACAACGCTCCAGTGCACGCTCACCGTGCCGTATCCGGGCACTCCTCTTTTTAAGGAGCTGGACGCAAACGACGGCCTCACCACGCGCGATTGGGACGAATACGACCAGCGCAAGGCGATTACGAAAACGCCGCTTGCGAGCGAGGCGGACATCAAGTGCGCCATCCGCCAGGTGTACGGCGGGTTCCTTCAGCCGCGCGCGTTGTGGCACATGTTTTGCCGCAATCTGTTCGACGTGAGTTTCTATTATCGCGGGTTCCGCTATCTGTTGGGGCATTTGCTCGATTTCAAGGGTTGATCCATGAAGAAGCTGCTGCTGGCGTTGTCGTTCGTCTGTTTCGTGGGCACGTGTGGGGCGGCGGACGCGTCGGTGGATCCGGCGGCGGCGTTCCGCGACTGCTGGGCGCGCATCGCATCCAATCCCGTGCCCAAGGCGACCTTCGCCGTTGACGCGTCCGTTTCCAAGACGGGGCGTGACGCGTACGCGGTAAAGGAATCCGGCGGCGCGCTCGCGTTCACGGGATCCAACGTGCGCTCGCTCTACTACGCGGTATACGATTTCTTCCGCCGCAAGGGCTGCCGCTGGTACTGGGATGAAGATTTCTACCCCGCCAAGTCGAACGTCTCCGTCGCTGGCACCGACTTCCGCGAGGAGTCGCGCTTCGAATACCGCGGCCTCCGCTATTTCGCGCATCGCGGCTTGACGCGCTTCCAGGCCGAGCACTGGGGGCCCGAGGACTGGAAGCGCGAAATCGACTGGATGCTCAAGAACCGGCTCAACCTGTTCATGCCGCGCATCGGCATGGACGACACCTGGCAGAAGGCGTTTCCGGACGTGGTGCCGTATCCCGACGCGTCGAAAAAACTGCCCGGCGCGGGCAAGGGCTACGACGACCGTTCGCTCTTCTGGTCTCTCGAATACCGCGGCAAGCTGCGCAAGGAATTCACGGACTACGCCTTCGCGCGCGGGCTCATGATCCCCACCGATTTCGGCACGATGACGCATTGGTATTCGCGCACGCCGAAGGAGTATCTCGACAAGGTCCATCCCCCGTTTCTGCCCCAGGCGTCCTCCGGCTACGGCGAGGACACGGGACGCGTGTTCGACGTGCGCGACCCCAAGTGGTACGATGTCTACTGGCGTCTTTCCGAAGCGTTCATGAAGGCCGGTTACGGCAAGCCGGATCTCATGCACACGATCGGCCTCGGCGAGCGGATGGTGTACACGAACCGCGCGGACAACCTGGCGCTCAAGATCGACGTGATGACGAACCTCTGCAACCGCGTCGCGAAGGAATATCCCGATTCCAAGGTGTTGTTGGCGGGCTGGGATTTCTTCTTCGCCTGGAAGCCGCACGAAGTGCGCGCGCTCATTCCCCATCTGAATCCCAAGAATACGATCGTGTGGGACTACGAGGCGGACGCACGCGACGATGACTACGACTGGCTCGGCGGCGGCGGTTCGCGCAAGAACGATTTCACCAAGTGGGACATGGTGAAGAAATTCCCCTACGTGTTCGGCATTTTCCTGTGCTACGAATCGGGCATCGACGTGCGCATGGACTACGATCTTCTGGCGCAGCGTCAGGCCGTCATCCGGGACGACCCGATGTGCAAGGGCTACACGCTGTGGCCGGAGTCGAGCCACACGGATGTGCTCGGTCTCGAATATTTCACGGCGAACTGCTGGAGCGGCGCCTCGGCGCCCGTGAAGGATTTGCTGCACGATCTGTGTGTCCACCGCTACGGCAAAGACGCGGCCGCGATGGAGAAGGCGTGGCGTCTGTTGCTGCCCATGTCGTCCGGCGTGGGTTGGGGCGAGAACTGCGTGCAGCAGCTCACGGGTTGGCTCGCGAACTATTCCGACGAGCCGCACTATTTCCCCGTGTTCAAGGAGCTGGAACCGCAGGTGAAGGCCGTTCCCGCGGTGTATGACGCGCTCACGGCCGTTTCGTTCGCGTCGTCCGCGGTGCGCCGCGATGCGCTCGACGTCGCACGCACCGCCTGCGACCGACTGAACCTCTACGCGCGCGCCAAACTGTTCCGCTCCTTCGACGCCTGGACGCGCGGCGAAGGGGACGCCGAAACCGTGCGCCGCGCTGCCGAGCTGTTCGAGCGTGAGTCGACGCGCCTCGCCGATTTGCTCGCGCTTCACACGGATTACTCGATCTGGGAGTCGTACCTGCGGCTCGACGCCGTGGAGAAAATCCGCTATCCCGATTTCGGGCGCACGCTTCTGGACAACGCCACCACGCCGTACTGCCGTTCGCACCAGTACGAAATGGTCAAGCACTGGTACGTGCCGCTCGTGCGCAAATGCACGGCGGAAGTCCGCCGTCGTCTCGATGCCGGCGAGAAGAAGTCCCTGAACGGCGATCCGCTTTTGAAGGGCTGGAACGACGAACTCGGCAAGAACCTGCTCGCGCAGCCGCTCCAGTCGCTGCGTCCCGCGACGCCGCGCACCGCTGAAGCGTTCCGGGCCGCGTTGCGCTAACGGGCGTGACGCGGGGCGCGCCAGCGCGATGCTGGAAATATCGCCGTAGACCGCATCATTTGCTATAATGCGGTCATGAAAAGAAAAATCGGTGTTTTGTCTGTCGCGTTCGCGACGGTTTTCGGATGCTCCGCGTGGGCGGCGTCACCCTGGCGCGCGTACGTGGTGGACGATGGCGGCACGTATTTCCGCGAGACGGTGATGACGCCGGCGAAGACGCCCGTGAGCTTCACCTACGGCGGAAAGGAGCACATCGGCTTTGGCGCGTGCAAGGTCCTCGAGCGATCGCTCGCGACGAAGGGCGTGGAGACGACGGGCAAGTTGCGCGTGCAGGTGGATGAGAACCTGATTGCCGAACTGGAAGGCGCGTACCGCGCGGACTTCGGCGAGACGGAGTGGGTGCTCCGGTTCGAGAATCCCGGCAAGGAGCCGTCGAAGACGCTGGCGGACGTCGTCGCGTTGCGCTACGACTGGCCGAAGTGTTCCGAGGAGTGGACGTGTCCGCGGCTGCGCGGCATCCGCGGCGACCACGGCATGCAGGACCGCGGCCGCCTGTACAGTCCCTACGAGGTCGACTGCTGGAATCTGCCGCGAGGTTTCTGGATCGACGGCAGCAGCCGTCCCACGCACCACGAGTTTCCGTATTTCAACTTCTACCTGCCGGACCGCGGGGTGCTCTGCGCCATCGGCTGGGCGGGCACCTGGCGCGCGAATTTCGACAACGTGCGGGACCGTCCGCGGGCCGATTGGCTCTACCGGATCCGGCTCAGCGCGTGTCCGTCGTTTTCGTCCGTGCTCCTGCCCGGTGAAAAGATCCGCAACGCGCGCGTGGTGCTGATTCCACACAAGGGCAGCGACATCGACCATGTCTCGAACCTCTGGCGCGCCTGGTTCCGGAAATACAACGAGCCGAAATGGAACGCGGCGGGCGAGCCGCTCCGTCCGTTCACCACGGCGGGCTTCGCCGGCGACACGGGCAAGCCCAATTCGGACGGCAGCATCTCCGAAGGACACGATACCTGGAAGCCGACGTTGGACAAGATCGTCGCCGAGAAGGTGGTGCCCGATTTCCGCTGGTTCGACGCGGGCTGGTACTTCGATCCGCGCGGCAAGTCGATTCCCGAGCATTGGTATGACGTCGGCAGCTGGGCGCTGGACACGAACAAATGGCCGCGCAACACTTTTCGCGACTCCGTGGACGCGGGACATGCCGTCGGCATGAAGACGCTCGTCTGGTTCGAGCCCGAACGTGTGTGCGATCCCGAGGCGCTGGCGAAGAACTACGGCTACAAGCCCGAGTGGGCGCTGCCGTACGACGACGCCTGGTGGGGTGAGAAAAAGCCCATCGGGTGGAACAATCTCGGCGATTCCGATTGCCTCAAGTGGACGACGGAGCGCGTCCTTTCGATGATGGACGCGAACAATGTGGACTTCTACCGCGAGGACCACAATTGGGATCCCGGCGATGCGTGGGCGGAGGGCGACAAACGCGCCGAGGCGAAACTCAAGCTGCCGCGCAAGGGCATGACCGAGACGAAGGGCGTGATGGGGCACTGGGCGCTCTGGGACGCGATCGTCGAGCGCGGTCGCCGCCAGAACCGCTGCACATTCGTGGACTCCTGCGCCTCGGGGGGCGGCCGCAACGACCTCGAATCGCTCCGGCGTGCGTTCCCGCTCATGCGCAGCGACGCGGACCGTACCACTTCGGGACTGCGCCTTTCGATGACATCCACGTTCTGCCGCTGGATTCCGTTCCACGGTTCGAGCACGAAGGAAACGGCGCAGGAGCTCGTCTCCGAGGACGGCCCCGGCGCGTCGCCGTACGTGTTCCGCGCGTCCTTCCTGCCGATCTGCAACTGCCACGCCAAATTCGTCCACAACAAGGATCTCGACTACGACCTTCTCCGCCGCAATCTCGCCGAGTGGCGGTCCGTCAAGGACCTGCTGCTCAAGGACTTCTACGTGCTCACCACATGGCACGCGGG
>DCIH01000100.1:22531-26034 GCA_002317575.1 Verrucomicrobia bacterium UBA1731
CTGGCGTTCCGCCAGGAGGAGGCGCCGTATCCGAGTTTCGAGGCGCGGCTCAAGTTCGCCGATCCCAAGGCGCGGTATGTCGTCGTCGACGCCGACACGGGCAAAACGGTCGAGAAGTCCGGCGCGGAACTGCGCGACGACGGCCTGCTCGTCACGCTCCCGAAGCGCAAGTCCTCCGCGCTTCTGCGCATCCGCCGGTTATGAGGGCGGTTCGATGAACGTTGAATGTTTGAAGGGGGCTTGGAATGATGAAACATTGGTTGTTGTTGGTTGTGGCGTGCTGTGGCGGGGCGGTTTTGGCGGATGAGACGCTTCCGGCCGAAAAGATCCGCATCCGCGATCCGTTCGTGGTGGCGGACAAGCAGGCGGGCGTGTATCGCCTTTATTCAAGCATCTACGCGAAGAAGGGCGAGAAGTCCGACGGGTTCGGCAACACCGGTTTCGGCGTCGAAATGTACGTGGGACGCGACCTCAGGACGTGGTCCCCAGCCGTCACCGTGCTCGACTTGCCGAAAGAACTCGGTTGCACTGCGGTGTGGGCGCCGGAAGTGCACGAATACAAGGGCAAGTGGTATCTCTTCGCGACGCTCACGTTCGGCGGCACGATCCTGCCCGCCGCGAACGGCTGGCCACGCCACGAAAAACGCGGCACCTGGATCTTCGCGGCGGACCGTCCCGAAGGACCCTACCGGATCGTGAAGCGCGATTCCGTGACGCCGTCCGGCTGGAGCAGTTTGGACGGCACGCTCGTCGTGGAGGACGGCAAGCCCTACATGGTGTTCTGCCACGAATGGACCCAGGTGACGGACGGCGAAATGTGCCTGATGCCGCTCAAGGACGACTTGTCCGACGCCGCTGGCGAACCGGTGACGCTCTTCAAGGCGTCGTCCGCGCCAGACGTGGCGCCGAACTGTCTGGTGACGGACGGACCGTCGTTCTGCCGCGACCCGGAAACGAGATCGCTCGTGATGATCTGGTCCACCATCCGCAAGAACGGCATGTACTGCGTCTATCAGGTGCGGTCCGAAAGCGGTCGCGTGGCGGGCCCGTGGGAGCACCACGAAATGCTCTTCAGCGACAACGGCGGCCACGGCATGCTGTTCCGCAAGCTGGACACGGACGCGCTCACGCTGTCGCTCCACCGTCCGAACGGTCCCGCGGGCGCGGAGCGCATGGCGTTTTTCAACCTCGGTTTCGAAGACGGCCGGCTCGAGACCGATTCGTCCGCCGCCACGTTCAAGCCCGTCGCGCCGCATCCGCGGTTGTTCGCGGACAAGGCCGCGTTCCAGGCGCTCAAGCTCAAGCTTGAACAGACGGAACTCGGCCGGCTCGGCCGCGCGCGTCTTCTTCGGGAGGCGGACGCGCTCCTGCCGCTGCCGCTTCTGGAACGCAAGATGGAAGGTCGCCGTCTATTGTCCGTTTCCCGCAACGCGCTCAACCGTATCGGTAAGCTCGCGATGGCCTACCGCGTGACGGGCGAACGCACATACGCCGAGAAGGCGGTGCGCGACGCGCTCGCGGTGAGCGCCTTTTCGGATTGGAATCCTTCGCATTTCCTGGACGTGGGCGAAATGACGCTTGCGGTGGCGCTGGCGCGCGACTGGCTGGACGACGTCCTCGTCGAGAACGAGAAGCGGACGCTCGACGAGGCGATTCTCCGCAAGGGCCTTCTGGGCCAGGACGGGCGTCTGAGCCGCGGCTGGTGGGTGCGCGCGGAAAACAACTGGAACCAGGTGTGCCACGGCGGCCTCGCCGCCGGCGCGTTGGCGATTCGCGACCGCCATCCCGCCGAAGCGGAAGCGACGCTGCTGCGCGCGCGCCGTCTCATCCCGTACGCGCTCACGGCGTACGCGGGCGGAAACTTCCCGGAGGGTCCCGCGGCGTATTGGGAGTACGCCACCGACTACACGTGCGTGGCGCTCGACGTCCTGGCGCGGGCGTTTGCCGAAATCGACGAACTGCGCGATTTCCCCGGTCTGCGCGAGCAGGTGGATTATCCGAATTTCATGACGGGCCCGACGGGCGCGTTCTTCAACTATTCCGACGCCGGCGCCACCAGCGAGTCGCGCCGCCGTTTCATGTACGCGCCCTGGGCGTTGGCGCGGCTGTACGACCGCGCGGACGCGCTCAAGGAACACGAAGAGGCGGATTTCCGCGCGGCGTGCGCCGGAAAGGACGCGGGCGGCGACAGCTACCGTTCCTTCAACCGGCTTTTCCCGCTCGTGCTCCTGACGCTGCCGGACGGTCCGTTGCCGGCGGGCCGCCAGACGCCGCTCTGCCGCGCGTTCGGCGGACCGAATCCGCTGGGCGTGCTGCGCACGGGCACGGGCGCGAACGACTGGTACGTGGGCGTGAAGGGCGGAAGCCCCGCTCTGTCGCACGGGCACATGGACGTCGGTTCGTTCGTTTTGGACGCGGACGGCGTCCGCTGGGCGTGCGAACTCGGCTGCGAACCGTATCCGCGCATCGAGGCGATGAAGACGATCGACCTGTGGAACATGTCCCAGAAGTCGACGCGCTGGGATCTGTTTCGTCTGGGCGTGGAGGGGCACGGCACGCTCACGATCGACGGCGCGAAACAGCGCGTGCGCGGCTTTGCGCCCGTGACCGTGTCGTCCGCCGCCGTGCCCAGCGAGGCGGTGGTGGACATGACGTCCGTGTGCGGCGGCGCGTCGAAGGCGGTGCGCACGTTCCGTCTGGAAGTCGGCGGCGGTTTGCGGGTGTCGGACCGGTTGGAAGGCCTCAAGCCCGGCGCGAAGGTGGTCTGGAACGTGAACACGGAGGCGGCGGCCGCGGCGAACGGCAACGTGCTCGCGCTCACGGCGAAGGACGCGGCGGGGCGGGTGCGCACGATGACGCTGACGGCGTCCCCGGCGGACGCGCGGTGGGACGTGGTCGACGTGTCGAAGCCGCGCACGCCGGCGGATTCGCCCAATCCCGGCGTCACACGCGTGCGTTTCACGCGCACGGCCCCGGCCGACGGCGTGCTTGATTTCGCCGTGTCGTTCGCGACGGGCGATTGACAAGCCCTTTTCCCGTCGGGGGCTTTTTGATATACTTTCCGCAATTTTAACACGCCGTATGGCGGGTCCGGAGAAACTCGGCTGGTGCCGGGGGCCGAAGGGGTAAACCCGGGAAAAGGGTCTCGGGCGATCTCTCAGGCAAAAGGACGGAAAGAAGAGGGAACATGACGATGGGCATGCCGCTTTTCGCGGCTTCTGAGGCGACGTGGCTGGACAAGTTCACGTCGTATGTTGACCTGGTGGACGACAAGGTGTGGGGAACTTCGTTCACGATAGCCGGTTTCCCCGTGCCGCTGCTGATCATCCTGATTCTGTTCGGCGGCATTTTGCTCACCGTGCGCCTCGGCGGCATGCAGTTCATCCGTCTTCCGCTCGCCCTCAAATACATGCTCAAGAACGAGAATGTCGAAGGCGGCGCCAAGGGAGAAGTCACATCCTTCGGCGCGCTGTGCACCGCGCTTTCCGCCACCATCGGCACGG
>DCIH01000100.1:26045-26696 GCA_002317575.1 Verrucomicrobia bacterium UBA1731
GCACGGGCAACATCGTCGGCGTCGCCACGGCGTACGTCGCGGGCGGCCCCGGCGCGCTCTTCTGGATGTGGCTCGCGGCCTTGTTCGGCATGGCCACGAAGTACGCGGAAGGCCTTCTGGCCGTCAAGTACCGCGAACACGACGAGAAGACCGGCCACGTGCTGGGCGGACCGTTCTACTACATCGAGAAGGGCATGGGGCCGAAGTGGAAGTGGCTCGCGTGCCTCTTCGCGTTCTTCGGCGTGCTCGTGGGACTCTTCGGCGTCGGCACGTTCACGCAGGTGAATTCGATCTGCGGCTCGTTCAACACGTTCTTCAAGAGCTACGTCGACGTGGCGAACGTCCACAACTTCACGATTCTCGGCAATTCCTACTCCTGCGCGACGATCTTCGGTTCGATCCTGCTCACGTTCATGGTGGGCATGGTCGTGATCGGCGGTTTGAAGCGCATCGCCAAAGTGAGCGAGAAGGTGATTCCGCTCATGGTGATCCTGTATGTGGCGTTCTCGCTCATCCTCGTGGTCTACAATGCGGGCAAGATTCCGGCGGCCATCGGCACGATCGTTTCGTCCGCGTTCGGGTTGAAGGCCGCGGCGGGCGGCGCGCTCGGCGCCGTGATCGCCGCCATGCAGAAGGGCATCGCGCGCGGCA
>DCIH01000100.1:26841-38242 GCA_002317575.1 Verrucomicrobia bacterium UBA1731
GGCCTCGCGCTCACGATGACCGCCCAGCCGGTTTCGGCGGCGGCGTTCAACGGCGTGTCCGAGCTCTACTGCGCGAACGCCGCCACGGGCGCGGCGGCCACGATGAAGGCCTTCGCCATGGGCATTCCGTTCCTCCCGGCGATCGTGACGGATGCGCTCGTGATGGTGTCGCTCGTCCTCTTCGGCTTCACCACGATTCTCGGCTGGGACTACTACTCCGAGCGCTGCCTCGAGTACCTTACGGGCGGCCGCATGGGACCGGTGATCGTCTACCGCTGGCTCTACATCGCCGCCGTGTTCATCGGTCCGTACATGACGATCTCCGCCGTGTGGGGCATCGCGGACGTCGTGAACGGCCTGATGGCCGTGCCGAACATGATCGCCTTGATCGCGCTCTCCGGCGTGGTCGCGTACGAGACGAAGGACTACTTCAAGCGCCTTAAGGCCGGCCAGGTCGAAGACTGACCGGACAAGCCGCGTGGACAAAGGGAGCTCGCCATGAACAGGATTCTCGTCACGATGGTTTCGTCCCTGGCGACGCTCGCCGGCGTCGCGGCGTTCGCGCCGGACGCGATGTCGGTTCCGAAGCCGGGCGCGGTCAAACCCGCGGGCTGGCTTCGGGACTGGTCCTTGGCCGCAGCCAAGGGCTACACCGGCCACATGACGGACGTGGACGAGGAATTCGTCCGCGCTTGGCGCGAGGACTTCACGCCGCGCGGCAAGAAGCTCAATTGGTGGGAGGGCACCTGGAGCTGCGAAGGCGGCGCGTATTGGTTCGACGGGCTCGTGCGTCTTGCGTTCCAGCTGGACGACCCCGAACTGAAGGCGCTCGCCAAGAAGCGCCTTGATCCCGTTCTCGACCACATGAACGCCAACGCCATCGGCTTCTGCTGGTGGCTCGACCGCCGCGACGCGCAGCACTGGACGGAAGTCCGCGCCGCCAGTACCTGGATGGTGAACTGGGTGGCCGGCATGTTCGCGCGTCCCGTCTCCGCCTGGTACGAGGCGACGGGCGACGCGCGCGCGCTGAAGGCGCTTCGCGAGGCGATGGGTACCGACTACTGGGTGACCGAATTCAGCTCGACGCCGACGTTCCCGTCCGGCGCCTACGAATCCTGGCGCATCACCGGCGACGCCGGCATCGCCAATGCGCTCGCGTCGTTCGCCGGTTGCCTCGCCACGAACCGCACGCGCGAAGCGTACGCGACGGCACCCACGAACGGTCTCGAATCCACGTTGTGGACGAAGCGCAAAGAACAGTGGGAGATGAAGCTTCCTTCGCGCCACGGCGTGTTCACGCAGGAGGATCTGCTGTCCGTGTTCGCGGCCTATCGCGCCACGGGCGACGGGAAATTCCTCGAGACCGTCCGCGCCTGGTACGCGTTCCTCGACACGCGCGCCCGTCTTCCGTTCGGTGCGATGGTGATGGACGAAGAATGGGGCCATCCCGGTCCTGGCCGCGGCACGGAGTCGTGCGCGCTCGCCGCCGAGGAGTGGAGCCGCATCAACCTTCTGGCGGCGCTGGGCGAAGGCCGCTGGGGCGACGACGTCGAGCGCGCGTTCTTCAACGCCGCGCCCGCGATGACGGACCGCGCGTGGCAAAACCACGTCTACTTCCAGGTGCCTAACCGTCTCGAGGCGAAGCCCGTCAAGCGCCTTTCCGTGGGCGACACGGTGGAGCAGACCTCGGCGACCTACACACGTAAGCATTCGCCCTTGTGCTGCACGGCGGGCCTCAACCGCGTGCTGCCGAACTACGTGCAGGCGATGTGGATGAAGACGGCCGACGGCGGCGTCGCCGCGGCCCTCTACGGTCCGTGCACCGTCGAAATCGACGTGCCGGGCGGCCGTTTCGCCGCCGCGGAGAAAACGGACTATCCCTTCGGGAGCGCGATCGAAATCGAAATCACGGCCGCGCCGGCGGGCAAGATGCCGCTCAAGCTGCGCTTGCCGAACTGGTGCGACGCGCCCGAGGTGTCGCTCGACGGCACGCCCCTCGCGACGAAACCGGCGTGCGGATTCTGCGACTGGTTCTTCTCGCTCTTCGCCGACCGTCCGGCGTTCAAGGACGGTTTCATGACGATCACGCGCGTTTGGCGCGCCGGCGAAAAGCTGACGCTCGCGTTCCCGATGAAACCGCGCGTGGCGGTCGTCCGCGACCTGGACGACACGCAAAAGGATTTCGCGTGCCTTTCCGCCGGTCCGATCTTGTTTGCGCGCGGCTACGCGGAAAAGGACGCCAACACGGCCGCCGAACCGATCGTGGTGCCCGAACTCGACCCCAAGACCGTTCTCACGGGCGCGAACCTCGCGTGGGTGGCGTTGCCGAAGCCCTGGGACTGGCCGCTCGCGTCCCCGATGACGCTCGAGGTGAAGGACGCCGCGGGCAAGCCGCTCAAGCTCGTGCCGTACGGCTGCACGAAGATGCGCGCGTCCATGTTCCCCGTGGCGAAGTGAACGCCGAAAGAAGACAATGACCGTCGAAGCGCACGCCAAGATCAACCTTACGCTCGAGGTGCTCGGGACGCGTCCTGACGGCTACCACGAACTCCGGAGCGTGGTGGCGCCGATTCCACTGCACGACGACGTGACGTTCGCGGACGCCGAAGACGGCGTTGTGGCGGTCGAGGGGTGCGACGGCGTGCCGGCCGAGAAGAATCTCGCGTATCGCGCGGCGCGGTTGCTTCAGGATGCGACGGGCTGCCGAAAAGGCGTGCGCATCGCCATTGCCAAGCGCATTCCGATGGGCGCGGGTCTGGGAGGCGGATCGGCGGACGCCGCCGCCGTCTTGACGGGTCTCAACCGTTTTTGGAATCTGGGGTTGTCCGCGGATCGGCTGATGGCGCTGGGCGCCGAAATCGGCAGCGACGTGCCGGCGCTTGTCCATGGCGGCATGGTGCTCATGGAGGGTCGCGGCGAGAAGGTGACGGCATGCGCCGACTATCCGACGCCGGCTTGGGAGAAGCTCGTGGTGTACACGCCGCCGGTCTTTTCCAGCACGGCGCGCGTCTACGGCGATTTCCGCGATGCGGACCGCGGCGCGGGCAAGAACGATCTTCAGCCGGCCGCGTGTCGGCTGTATCCGGAAATCCGCGATGCGCTCGCGAAGCTTGAGGCGGAAGGGTGCCGCGACGTGATGATGTCCGGATCGGGTTCCACGGTGTTCGGGTGGCGCGCATGAAGCGGAACGCACAGCGGCTGGTCGTGGTGGATGTGGGGAACACATCCACGGCGGTCGGCTTGTGGTTCGCCGGGCGCGTGACGCGCGTGGGGCATTTCGACGGCGACGCCAAGGCGGCGCGCGCGCATGCGGTCGTGCTGGCGGAAGGCGCTTCGGGCGTCGCGTATCTTTCCGTGGTGCCCAAGGCGGATGCGGCGTGGCGGTCGTTCGCGAAGCGCACGCTGCGACTGCCGTTCGTGCCGATCACGAATGCGATGTTCCCGAACGACGCATTGTCGCTCGACTATCCGCACCCCGAGACAATCGGCGCGGACCGTTTGGCCGACGCGGCGGCGGCGGTGGACCGCTACGGCGCGCCCGTGGTGGTGTGCGACTTCGGAACGGCATTCACGGCGGCGGCGATCACGGCGGATCGTCTCTGGCGTGGCGGCGTGATTGCGCCCGGATTCCCGCTGATGCGCGATTACCTCTTCGAACGTACGGCGAAGCTGCCGCGCCTGGAGCTGGGTGGCAAATGCCCGAAGATCGGGCGCTCCACGGAAGAGGCGATGCGTTTCGGCGCATTGGTGGGTTACCGCGGCATGGTGCGGGAAATCGTGACCGCGCTGTCGCGCAATTTCAAGACAGATTTCAAGTTCGTCGCAACGGGCGGTTTCGCGAGGTGGGTTTTGCGCGGATCCGGCATGCCGTTCGTCGTTGATCCGACATTGACTCTGCACGGGGCGGGACTGCTTGCCGCACGTGCGCTTGCAAGGGGGAATGGGAAATGAAGAGGACATGGTTGCTTGTGCTGGCGCTTGTGGGCGGTTGTGGACTTTTCTGGGACGATCCCTACGTGCATGTCACGACATCGCCGCTCAACTGGGTGGAGATCCATTACTACAACGCCACGCGCGATCCCATTCGCCGCACGACGGTGCGCGTCACGGGGTCGGGCGTGGTGGAGACGCGCAACGGCACCTCGCGACTGGTGTCGGACAGTTTTGCCAAGAACTTCAAGTCTGCAGAATGGGGCGATGTGCGCGAGCACCGCTACACCGTGAGTCCCGAGCATGTGCAGTCCGTCTTCCAGGACATCGTGAACGCGGGACTCTTCGACCGCGACAAAGTCGGCACGAAGACGAAGTATCCGTCCGCGGGGCGTCTGCTGGGCGTCCGTGCGGCGATCGACAACAAGACCTATTCCGAGCAGGTCAATGTGTTCGAAGAGGATCCGGAACTCGCCGAACGCCTTTACAACATGGTGCTGGAGTTTAACCGCCCCGTCTTGGGACGTGCTCCGAAAAACGCCAAGAAGTGATTTGATCCTTGACGCCGCGGGGGTGTTGTGATACACTGTGCCGCGTTTTTTCCGCAAGGAATCTTTTCGGACCGTAGCGCAGTCTGGTAGCGCGTTTGCTTGGGGTGCAAAAGGTCACGAGTTCAAATCTCGTCGGTCCGACCATTTGAAGGTGTGACGACAGCCGAACAACTTGAACGCCGAGCCGTGAATGTCGTTCGGCGCGTGATTTCCGAACTGCCGCCAGATCTGCGGGAGCTGGCGGAACGCATTCCCGTGTTCTGCGAGTGGGAGATGGCGGATCATTGGCTCGAGGAAGGCGTGGCCGATGATTCGATGGGGCTCTTCAGCGGTCCGGCCTTGGACGAACCGACCGATCTGGACTGCCTCGAGTCCCCGCGCATCACCTTCTTCCTTGCGGAGCTTTGGGACTACTGCGAAGAGGATCCGGTGACGTTTGACGAAGAGGTGCGCATTACGTACGTCCATGAGTTCGGCCATTATCTCGGGCTGGATGAGGACGAACTCGAGGCGCGCGGTTTGCTGTGACTTTCGTCCCGGCATTGACGGCAAGAGGAACGGTGTGCATTTTGCGTTCATGGTGCTATAATGCCGCCATGAAACGAAAATCGACGACTGGCGCCTTGCGCGCGTTTGCGGTGTTTGCCGCGGTTTGTGCGGTCCTTCTCGGCGCGCGGGCGCAGTCGGACGCCGGGGAAGCGGGCCGTCTTGCCCGCGGATTCGCCAATCCGCCGAACGAGGCCAAGCCGCGCACATGGTGGCATTGGATGAACGGCAACGTCACGAAGCAAGGCCTCACCGCCGATCTCGAGGCGATGGCCAGGGCCGGCATCGGCGGCGCGCATATTTTCGACGTGGGGTGCAATATCCCTGCCGGCGACGTCGCGTTCAACACGCCCACGTGGGACGACTACCTGCGCCACGCCATCCGCGAGGCGGGACGGCTCGGACTCGAATTGACGCTCGTCAACTGCTCGGGCTTCGCGAACGCGGGCGGACCCTGGGTCGCGCCGTCCAACTCGACCTTTTTGGTGACATGCTCCGAGACGACGGTGAAGGGCGGCATGCGTCCCTCCAAGCCGCTGGCGCGCGCGCAGAACGACCACGGTTTCTACCGTGACATTGCCGTCCTGGCGTTTCCGCAGCCCACGTGCGAGGCGCAGGCGCCCAAGGATGTGAAGGTGGCGTCCCCGAAACAGAACGTGTTCGTCGTTTCGGCGGACAAACCGATGACGGTCCGCGGCCTTCGGCTGGGGATGTACCTCGACGTGTCGTGGGCGTGGGACCGTTGGCTCAAATTCGCCGTCGAAACATCGGAAGACGGCCTCACGTGGAAGGATGCCGGCTCGGTCGAAACGATGGTCATCAACGGCGGCAAATCGGACTGCAACGGCGGCGACGAGAAACTGTTCGCCTTCGACAAGCCGTACGTCGCCAGATTCATCCGTTTCACGGGCGACGCCACGCGTTGCCACGCCAACTACGGCGATTCGTCCAAGGCCCGCATCGTGGTGCTCAAGCCCGTCTTCCAGCGCGCGTTGCAGCAGCTCAACGAGCGCACGCTGCGCTCAAGCCAGGTCGTCACGACGCCTGCGGGCGATTCGATGCCGGACGAGGCGATCGACAAAAGCCGCATCGTCGATCTCACGAAGCGTCTTGCGGCGGACGGTTCGCTTGACTGGACCGCACCCGCGGGGGAGGATTGGATCGTGCTCCGCATCGGCTACGCGTCGAACGGCATGAAGTGCCATCCGGCGACGCCGTTCGGCGAAGGGCCGGAAGTGGACAAGCTCGACGCCGATGCGGTGCGGCGGCATCTCGAGGCGTACGCGCTCAAGTACGCCGGCATGAAAGGCGTGGCCGGCGTGCTGTGCGATAGCTACGAAGTCGGTTCGCAGAACTGGACGCACGGACTTGAGAAGATTTTCGAAACGCGGCGCGGCTATTCGCTCGTGCCGTATCTCGCGGCGTTTTCGGGACGCGTCGTCGGTTCGGCGCGCGAAACGGACAACGCGCTGCGCGACTATCGGCGAACGGTTTCCGATCTCTTCTGCGAGAATTTCGCGGGCGCGTCGTCCGAGCTGTGCGCCCGGCACGGCATGGTGTCGGCCATGGAACCCTACGGCAACGGTCCGTTCAACAACACGTCCTACGCCTGGTACACGTCCCAGCCGATGACGGAGTTCTGGGTCGATCCCGAGGACGGCGCCGACAACTACACGCGGGCGAACTACTGCGTTCTGGCGCACCGCGTCGCGTCAAGCGCCCATTTGCGCGGCATCCCGTTCGTGGATGCCGAGGGCTTCACGGCCGCGCCCCAGCGCGGCGGGCGGTGGCTGAAGGATCCGTTCGGTCTCAAGGCGTATGGCGATCTCATGTACGCGTGCGGCGTCACGCGCATGGTGTACCATCGCTGGGCGCACCAGCCGTGGACGGAGCCCGCGCGCCTGCCCGGCATGACGATGGGTCCGTGGGGCACGCACTTCGAACGCACCGAGACATGGTGGCCGATGGTGGGGCCGTGGCTCACATACCAGGCGCGTTGCCAGTACCTGCTGCAGCAAGGGTCTGTCGTGGCGGACGTGCTCGCCTACGACGGCGACGACGTGCCGGCCGTGGGCGTGGATCCCGCCAAGATGCCGGTCGGAATCGGCTGGGACGTCTGCGGCAAGGAGGCGCTCGCGGAATTGACGGTGAAGAACGGGAAACTCAAATGCCGTTCCGCGACGGAATATTCCGTCCTGTTCGTGCCGGACATCGTGTGGGTGTCGCCGGAATCCGCCCAGCGCATCGCCGCGCTGAAGGCGCAAGGCGTGAAAGTGGTTTACGATGTGAAGGATTTGAATGTCGTCCCCGATTTCACATTCCGCGGTACGACGATGCCCGTGAAGGCGATCCACCGCGCCTACGGCGACGGGCTTGAAGGATACTTCGTGGCCTATCCCGCGACGAACGCGGCGACCGTGACGTGTTCCTTCCGCGTGACGGGCAAGGCTCCGCAGTTCTGGGACCCCGAAACGGGCGCGGTTTCAACGCCGCGCGTCTGGCGCGAGAAGGACGGCCGAACCGAAGTCGAGATCGCGTTCAAGCCGTGCGGGGCGACATTCGTCATGTTCGCGCCGAAGGACGCGCCGAAGCCGCCGCTCGAGGACATGTTCGTCGAGTCCGCCGCCGAAACGCTGGAGGGCCCGTGGACGCTCGCGTTTCCAAAGGGCTGGAACTGCCCCGAAAAAGTCGCGCTCGAGAAACTCGTTTCCTGGACGGAGATCCCGGACGGCGAGGTGAAGTACTTTTCGGGCGTCGCGACATACGCGTACGCGGGCAAGGCGCCCGCGGCGGCGGTCGCGAAGGGTTCGCGCGTCGTGCTGGACCTGGGGCGCGTGAAGAATCTCGCGGAGGTGACGGTGAACGGCAAGACATTCGAGCCGCTGTGGCGTCCGCCGTTCCGGGCCGACGTCACGGACGCGCTACGCGAAGACGGTTCGTTCGATCTCGTGGTCCGCGTCGCGAACCTGTGGCCGAACCGGTTGATCGGCGACGCGAAGAAGGGCGAGGACTGCGAATGGAACGGTCCGGCGCTCAAGGAAATCCCCGCGTGGGTGAAGGAAGGGAAACCGTCGCCGATCGGCCGGCTCACGTTTACGACCTGGCGTCATTGGCGCGCCGATGAAGCGCTTCTGCCGTCCGGCCTGCTTGGTCCTGTTCGTCTGACGGTCAGCGCGGCCGGTCCCCGTGTTGCCCAAACGGGTGGATTTTGATAGAATGCGCGCGTTTTTTCGGAGAAGAACTGTATGATGGATGCGGCATGGATCAAGGCGCGCGCGAACGACGTCCGCAAGGCGGACGAAATCGATCCCGCGCTGTACGCGAAATACAACGTCAAGCGCGGCTTGCGCAATTCGGACGGCACGGGCGTTCTGGTGGGGCTCACCACCATCGGCAATGTGCACGGCTACGTGATGAGCGAAGGCGACAAGTTCGCCGTTCCCGGCCAGCTCCAGTACCGCGGCGTGGATGTGCAGGACATCGCCAAGCACTGCGCGCGGGAGCATCGTCCTGCGTTCGAAGAGGCCGCGTATCTGCTTCTGTTCGGGAACCTGCCGTCCAAATCCGAACTCGCCAAGTGGAACGACATCCTTTCGAACAACCGTTCGTTCAGCGCCGGATTTCGCGAAAAGGCCATCTTCGAGATGCCCGCCCAGAGCGGTGATCTGATGAATTCGCTCGCGCGCGCCGTTCTCGCGGCGTACGCGTACGATCCGAAGCCGGACCGGCTGGACATTGAAGGCAACCTCGAACAGTCCGTGAACCTGATCGCGCGCATGCCGCTCCTGGCGGCGTATGTGTACCAGGCGGCGGAATGCGCCCGCACGGGCGCGAAGCCCGAAATCCTCGAGGCGACGCCCGGCATGTCCACGGCGGAAATCTTCCTCACGACATTGCGCGGCGGCCACCACCGCGTGAAGAAGCTCGAGGCGGATGTGCTCGACCTCGCGCTGCTCCTCCACGCGGAGCACGGCGGCGGCAACAACTCCAGCTTCGTCACGCACGTGGTGTCGTCCTCGTTCACGGATCTCTACAGTTCGCTGGCGGCCTCCATCCTCGCGCTCAAGGGTTCGCGCCACGGCGGCGCCAATCTGCGTACGATGCGGCAGATGGACGAAATCAAGAGCCACGTGAAGGACTGGACGGACGAAGGTGCCGTCGCGTCGTACCTCACGAAGATCGTCGCGAAGAAGGCGGGCGACGGCACGGGCCTCATCTACGGTCTCGGCCACGCCGTGTACACGCTTTCCGATCCGCGCGCCGTGCTGCTGAAGGCGAAGGCCGAGCGCCTCGCCGAATCGTGCGGACGGCTGGACGAGTTCAAGCTCTACGAGGCGATCGAGGCGTTCGGTCCGCAGATCATCCGCAAGGCGCACCCCAAGGCCGCGGAGGCCTGCGCCAATGTCGACCTCTATTCCGGTTTCGTCTACGACATGCTGGGCATTCCGCAGGAACTCTACACGCCGCTCTTCGCGGTGGCGCGCGTGGTGGGCTGGTGCGCCCACCGCATGGAGGAGCTCGGAAACTGCGGACCGATCATCCGTCCCGCCTACAAGCCGCTCAACCAAAGCAAGAAATACGTCGACCTCGCGCAGCGCTGATCCGTTCGCGAGCGTCGCACCGGGAGTCAATCCATGAAGTTCTTCGACGGCGGCGTCACGGCCGCAAAAGGGTTCCGCGCGGCCGGCGTGCCGGCGGCCATCAAGTATCCGGGTCGGCGCGACGTCGCGCTCGTGGTGGCGGACAGGCCCTGCGCGTGCGCAGGCGTGTTCACCACAAACGCCGTGGCGGCCGCGCCCGTCGTCTACGACCGCGAAGTCGTGAAGGGCGGGGTTGCGCAGGCGATTCTCGCGAACTCCGGCTGCGCGAACGCGTGCACCGGTCCGGACGGCTACAAGGCCGCGCGCGAGTCGGCGGCGAAGACGGCGGCCACGCTCGGGATCGATCCGAAGCACGTCCTGGTCGCCTCCACGGGCGTCATCGGCGCGCCGTTGCCGGTCGACCGTCTGCTCAAGGGCATGATCCAGGCCGCGGGCGAACTCGCGTCCACGCGCGAAGCGGCGAAGAACGCCGAGGCCGCGGTGATGACCACCGACACGAAGCCGAAAGAAGCGGCGGTGCGCGTTAAGATCGGCGGCAAGACGGTGACGGTGGGCGGCATGTGCAAGGGTTCGGGCATGATCGAGCCGAATATGGCGACGATGCTCGGCTTCATCACCACGGACTGCGCGATTTCCGCGCCGATGCTCCGCCGCGCGCTCAAGCTCGCGATCGCGGTGTCGTTCAACCACGTGGTGGTGGACGGAGACGAATCCACGAACGACTCCGTGTTTCTGCTCGCCTCGGGCGAAGCGGGCAACGCGCCGATCGTCCGCGCGGGTAAGGATTTCGATGCGTTCGTCGAGGCGCTCACGGCCGTGGGCGTCGCGCTCGCCAAGCAGATGGCGGCGGACGGCGAAGGCGCCACCAAGTTCGTGACCGTGACGGTGAAGGGCGCGAAGACGCAGCGCGACGCCGACCGGGCCGCGCGCGCGATCGCCAAGAGTCCGCTCGCGAAGACAAGCTGGTTCGGCAAGGATCCCAACTGGGGCCGCGTCCTCGCGGCGGCGGGCTACTCGGGCGCGAAGGTGAACGACCGCGAAGCGGAAGTGTTCTACGGCAAGACCTGGGCCTACCGCAAAGGCCGCGTGGCGGACGCCGCGCAGCTGAAGCGCCTCACCAAGGAACTTGAAGGCGACACGCTCGTCGTGACGGTGGATCTCCATCTCGGCGCGTTCGAGAGCACCATCTACACGTGCGATTTTTCGCTCGACTACGTTCACATCAACGCGGATTACACCACCTGATTTTCCGGAGGAACCGAAGATGCCGTCTTTGCAGGACATGCGCACGAAGGCCAAGGAAGCGGGCCTCATGAAACTGGACAAGCTGATCGCGAACCGTCAGCGGATTCCGAACTGCGAAATCCCGATTCCGATCCAGGAACTGTGCGAGCGCTACGAGAAACTCTACACGGGCTGCATCAACGACGTGATGCGCGAACTGTGCCTGCTGAACCAGAACCTCCCCAGCGACATCATGCCGCTCCGAGACGAGATGACCGTGTGCGGCGAGGCGTTCACCGTGAAGTCCGCGCCGAACTGCATGATCGAAGGCGAGATGACGTTCCGCGCGCAGATGCTGGACGATTTCAAGCCGAACGGCGTCGTGGTGTGGGATACGAGCGAGGACACCGAGGCGTCCCTGTGGGGCGGCGTGATGACGGCGACGGCGATGACGAAGGGCATCCGCGGCGCGGTGATCGCCGGCGGCATCCGTGACACGAAGCAGATTCTCGAGCAGAAGTTCCCCGTGTTCTACAAGTACCGCACCTC
>DCIH01000100.1:38456-38618 GCA_002317575.1 Verrucomicrobia bacterium UBA1731
ATCATCGACAAGGGCGGTTACTTCTGATGCGTCTCGTCTCCAAGGAAATCACGTTCGACACGGCGCACCTGCTCACGGATCATCCCGGCAAGTGCCGCAATCTCCACGGCCACACCTACCGTCTGGTGGTGACGGCCGCCGAGACGGATCCGAGTTCCGACA
>DCIH01000057.1:0-213 GCA_002317575.1 Verrucomicrobia bacterium UBA1731
TCGTCGATGATGAAGATCTTGTATTTCGAGGCGGCCGGACGGAACGCCACGCCCTCGATGATCGGGCGCACATCCTCGACCTTGTTGTGCGAAGCGCCGTCGATCTCCATCACGTCCAGGGAGCGCCCTTCCGTGATCTGGCGGCAGTTCTCGCATTCCCCGCACGGCTCGGCGCCCTTGGGGTTGGAACAGTTGAGCGCCTTGGCGAAGATG
>DCIH01000057.1:234-1945 GCA_002317575.1 Verrucomicrobia bacterium UBA1731
AGAGCGTCGTCTTGCCGATGCCGCGGGAGCCCACGAAGAGGTAGGCGTTCGCCACGCGGTTCGTTTCGATGGCGTGGCGTAGCGTGCGCACCACATGTTCCTGGCCCACGACGTCGTCGAACGTCATCGGGCGGTACTTCAACGGCAACGCCACGTGCGGCGTCGCGGACGGGTTCTTGGCTTCCTTGTTCATGAGCCTTCCATTATACCACGTCGGCCCCGTCAGCGCATGCCGAGGACCTTGTGCGTCTGGATGGACAGCATCCAGGGCGTTTCGCCGGCCGGCAGGTCCGCGTTGAGCTTCGCGAGCAGCTGGTGCGCACGGCGGTAGTGGATGCGGCCCTTGCCGTCGTCCAGCGGCGAAATGTACCAGTCGTCCGCCTGGATGCGCGCGCGCATCTCCCGGCAGAAGTCGGCCACGTTCGCGTTTTCGGCCACGATGCGCACTTCGTTCGCGCGCGTCAGGTGCCTGCCGCCGCGGTACCGTGCCGCGTACGCCGCCTTCGGCGACGCTGCCACGTGGTCGAAGAGCGCGAGCTCGGGCGCGTCCACGAGGCCGTTCGTCTCCAATGCGACCCAAAGCCCGCGCTGCTTGAGCGCGCGCACGAGTGCGCCGAGATGCGGCTGGATCGTCGGTTCGCCGCCCGTGACGATCACGCCGCGGTCGCCCAGCGCATCGACCTTTTCGAGCACGGCGGCCAGCGACAGCGTCTTCGCCTTCGCCGAGCGCGGCGTGTCGCACCACGGACACGCCAGGTTGCAGGACGCAAAACGGATGAAGGTCGCCGGACGGCCCGTCCAGCGACCCTCGCCCTGCAACGAACTGAACATCTCGGTGAGACGGTAGTCCATTGCGCGCCTTCGTCAGCCGCAGTAGAAGTAGGTCTTCACCAACTTCGCGATTTCCGCGGGCTTCTTCGAGACGTCGCGGCGCAGCGTCTTGTCCTTGAACGCCTTGAGCTGCGCGACGATGCCGTCGATCATCGCCGGCGAGAACACGCCCTTCTCCTCGTAGACCGCGCGCTGTTCGAGGAGCTTCTCGGCCGAGGCCCAGCAGCTGTCCGGCAGCGTCGCGAGCGAATCGAGGAGCTTCGCGTTCTCCTTCTTGTGGATGTTCACGTTCACGTATGTCTTCGCGGCGACCTTGAGGCCGTCCTTCATCTCGAAGCCGTGGCGGCACGCCACCGCGAGGCCGGCCATCAGCAGGTACACGTTCGCGGAGGCGTCGGGCGAACGCATCTCCACCGTCTGCTTCTGCTTCACGTCGTAGGCGCTCTCGGGTTCGCCGGGGTTCGCCTGCTTGCAGAGGTCGCTCTTCGAAGCCCACCCCAGCGGCACGCGCACGAGCACGCTGCGGTTGCGGTCACCCCAGCACACGTTCGTGGGCGCCTCCTGGTGCGGCACCAGGCGGAAGTAGCTCGTGGGGTTCATGTTGCCGAACGCCGTGATCGAAGGCGCGAGCTCCATCATGCCCGCGATCGCGCGCCTGGCCGTGTCAGACAGGACGCCGCCCTTGAGCATCTGGTTGACGCCGTTCTTCATGAGACGCATGTGGACGTGCAGACCGGAACCCGCCTTGCCCACCGTGATCTTCGGCGCGAAGGTGACGTCGTAGCCGAACTGGTGGCCGAGGTTGCGGATCATCCACTTCGCGATCGTGAGCTGGTTGGCCGCGTCTTCCGCGGGGCACGGCAGGAACTCGATCTCGTTC
>DCIH01000057.1:1970-8028 GCA_002317575.1 Verrucomicrobia bacterium UBA1731
GCTTGCCGTCCTGCGTGAAGTTGCCCACTTCGGAGTGGCCGTACTTGATCTGGCCGCCCGCCTGCGCGATGCAGAGCATGCACTTCTGGCGGAACTCGTTGAACTTCGCGAACGGCGCCGATTCGTGGTAGCCCTTCTGGTCCACCGCCGGGAAGGACGCGGACGCGTCGGAGATCACATAGTACTCGAGCTCGCCCATCGCCTGGAACTCGAGCCCCGTCGTCTTCTTGAACGCGGCGCACGCCTTGTGGAGCGTGTGCTCGGGCGAGGACTCGAGCGGCTGGCCGTCCTTGTTGAAGAACGAGCAGAGGAAGCAGATCGTGGGCAGCGTCGCGAACGGGTCCATGAACGCCGTCGAATAGCGCGGCACCACATACAGGTCGGACGAGGACGCCTCGATGTAGCTGAAGAGCGACGAACCGTCGACGCGTTCGCCGCAGGTGAGGATCTCGTCCAGGTAGTCGGCGTCGTTGATGACGAAGTTCAGCGTCTTCAGACGGCCGTCGCCGCCCGGATACATGAAGTTGACGTGGCGGATGCCGTTCTTGCGGATGAAGGATGTCACGTCCTTCTTGGTGAATTTCGCGCGCGGCTTCTTGAGCGCGACGACGAGGTCGCTGGCGTTCATGTCGATCGTGGCCATTTGGACTCCCTTTGGTTTTGCGTAATGTGCGGATTGTACCAAATGGCCGCCGAAAGTTGAACGTCGAAAGTGCCCGACCGTTTCGCGCGGGTCATCCGCGCGCGAACGCGAACGCGGCCCGATTGCAGCCGATCGTGTTGAGGTAACGGCGGTCGCTGAACTTCTCCATCATGCCCGCGATCACGAACTGGCGGAAACTGCCGATCTCGGCGTTGGCGTCCGTGATGTCGTTCGCCTTGCCCGTGTCGCGGATCACCAGCCGCACCGCGTCGGGGCCCACGAACACGGAATCCTCCACGATGGTCCTCCGGGAGGACTTGCCGGCCGAATCGACCAACGCCATCGAACACTCCTCCACCAGCAGCATCACGCGCGCGACCGTCTTCGGCGGGACACCCTTGTCGACGAGGAATCGCTCGATTTCGTCTCGCACCGCCACGACGCGCTCCTCGTTCGGCTCGAACGCGACGTTGAACGCCTCGCACGTGGCGTCGGGCAGCAGCATCGGGAAGCGGCGGCGGTCGGAAAACCACACGTACGCGCCCGTCAGCACGACGGCCAGCGCGCCGCCGATGGGCAACCCCACCCAGAGCGCGTCCATGCCCCACGCCATGCAGAACGCCGACGCGCAGCCGGCGGACAGCAGAAACTCGGCCGCGATCGTCATGAACACCGACAGCGCCACGCGGCCGACGCCGAGATAATGGGATGTCATGAACGCCACCACCGACGAGAACGGCAGCACCAGGCAACAGGTCCGCAACGCCACCACGCTGTGGTCGAACACCTCGCCGCGCGGAATGCCGTAGAGCGCCACGATCTCCGGCGCGAAAACGGCCACCAGCGCCATCAGCGCCACGCCGACGGCAAAGGCGCCCGCCAGCGCATAATACGCCAACGCCTTCACCCGCGGCACGTTGCCTTCGCCCAGATACATTTCCGCCAACGGCACGTAGGCGTCGCCGATGCGGTCGAGCATCTCGCGCAGCTCCATCAGCAACGCCACCATGCTCACCACCGGCAGGAAGGACGCGCCCGCCGCCAGCACGACGAGTTTGTTGACGATGGCCATGAAGCCGCACTGGCACATGCGCGAACTGGCGTCCGTGAGGGAATAGGTCACCAGCGACCTGACGCCGCGCCAGGAGAAATTCCATCTCGGGACCACCGCATTTGACTTCCTGAACAGATGCAGAAGCATCACGCCGTCCAGCAGCACGTTGCCGATCATCGAACCGAGCGATGTGCCGCCCGCCGAACCGGTCGCCTTCGCGAACACGACCGAAAGCGTGACGGTTGTCGGTGGCACCAGCAGATCAGCGATCGCCGTCGTGACCGTCTCGCCGTCCGCGTACACCAGCCGCCACAGCGTCATGGAAACCGGATACCACGCCGCATACGCGGCCATCCAACGCCAGTAGGCGACCGCCTGCTCCCGCACCGCCCCCGAAAGGTCCAGGGCGTCCATGTAGGGATCGCGGCCGAACTGCAGCAACAGCCACGTCAGCACGCCGAGCACGGCGGCGACTTCAAGCGACAGCCCCACGACATCGCGCGCCTTCTCCTTCTCGAAGGCGCCCTGATGGACGGCGAAGAGATACCCCGCGCCGCAATAGACCAGCTTGGCCAGGAATTGCGTGCCGATCACCACCGGCAGCACGGCGGCGATGCCCGCCAGCGCGTCGATGCCCAACACGTTGCCGGACACGATCAGGTCGGCGATGCGCGGCACAAGCGCCCCCACGGCGCCGAAGGCCTGTCCCTTGAGCAAAGCGTTCATCCGCAATCGTGCAAAAGCCCCGAGCATCAGCAACCTCCCCGTTCGGAATCCGGATCGGACAGCCGATCCAGCAGTTTGAACAGCGACGCGATCTTCGCGTCCGTCGTCTTGCCGGTCACGCGGCCGACGAAATCGGGCTCCACGCGACCCACGGAACGGAACACCGCGCGTTCCCCGCGCACATCCAGGCGCGCCACCCTGAGTTCCGCGCACCGGACGCGGAATTCGGCAAGCTTCACGAGCCGCGCCGCGGCGGGCGGCAGCCGCCCGTAGCGGTCCGCCAGCTCGCGCGCGAGCTTCTTCACGGACGCCACCGTGGCCGTCTCCGCGAGACGCTTGTGGAAGTCCATGCGCTGCGCCTCCTCCTCCACGTAGTCGTACGGCAGGCACGCGCCGTCCTCGGGATCGGCCGACCCCGGCGAAAAGTCGAGAAAGTCGAGGTTCACCGTCACCTCCACAAGGTCCGGCACGTTCTCCCCCCGCATCTTCGCGATGGTGCGCTGCAGCAGCTGGCAGTAGAGCTGGAACCCGACCGCCGCCACGTGACCCGACTGCTCGCGCCCGAGCAAGTTGCCCGCGCCGCGCAGCTCGAGGTCGCGCATGGACAGGTTGAAGCCGCTGCCGGCGGCGGAATGCTTCTTCAAGGCCGCCAGCCGTTCGCGCGCCTCGGAATCGACCAGCCCCTCGCCGGGCAGCAGGAAATACGCGTAGCCCTGCCGCGTGCTCCGCCCGACGCGGCCGCGGATCTGGTAGAGCTCCGCCATGCCGAAGCGGTCCGCGCGGTCGACGACGATCGTGTTCGCGCGCGGAATGTCCAGCCCCGATTCCACGATCGACGTGCACAGGAGCACGTCCGCGCGCCCTTCGGCGAAGCGGCGCATCTTCTCCGCGAGCATGCCGGAGGGCATCTGCCCGTGCGCGACTTCGATGCGCGCGTCGGGCACGAGCGCCTTCAGCCGCGCCGCCGTTTTCGAAATCGTGAGCACGCGGTTGTAGAGGTAGTAGACCTGACCGCCGCGCGCGAGTTCGCGCACGAGCGCCGCGCGCACCGTCTCGTCCGTGTCGCGGACGATCTTCGTCTCCACCGCCACGCGCTCGCGAGGCGGCGTCTTGAGCACGGACAGGTCGCGCGCGCCCGTGAGCGACAGGTACAGCGTGCGCGGAATGGGCGTGGCGCTCATCGTGAGCACATCGGCCGTCGCCCGCAGCGCCTTGAGGTGCTCCTTGTGCTTGACGCCGAAGCGCTGCTCTTCGTCGATGACGATGAGCCCCAGGTCGTGGAACCGCACCTTGTGCGACAACAGCGCGTGCGTGCCAATCACCACGTCCGTCGCGCCGCTCAGAAGCCGCGCGCGCGTGCCGCGCTTCGTCTCCTCCGTCTGGAAGCGGCTCATCGCCTCGATGCGGACGGGCGTGCCGTCGAACCGCGCGAGAAACGTCTCGTAGTGCTGTTGCGCGAGCACCGTGGTGGGCGCCAGCAGCACGGTCTGCTTGCCGTTCAGGGCGGCGACATACGCCGCGCGCAGGGCGACTTCCGTCTTGCCGTAGCCGGCGTCGCCGCAGATGAGGCGGTCCATCGGCTTGCGCGAAGCCATGTCGCGTTTCACGTCGCGGATGGCCGTGAGCTGGTCCGGCGTCTCCTCGTACGGGAACGCCGCCTCGAACGCGTCCATGCCGTCCGCCGTCACGTCGAAGGCGAAGCCCGGCACCACCGCGCGCTTCGCCTGCACGTCCAGCAGCGCGGACGCAAGATCCGCCACCGCCTTCTGCGCGTCGGCCTTGTCCTTCTGCCAGCGCCTCCCGTCCAACCGGTGGAGCTTGACCGACTCCCCCTTGACGCCCACATACCGCGACAGGAGATGCGCGTGCGCGACAGGCACGTGCAGCTTTGCGCCGTCCGCGTACTCGACGGTGAACACCTCATGGCGTTCGCCGCCGATCTCGACTTCCGTGGAGCCAAGGAACCGGCCGATGCCGTGGTCGATGTGCACCACGAGTTCGCCCGGCTCCACATCCATCGCCGTGCTCAACCGTTCGCCGGCGCCCGGCTTCGCGCGCGCCGCGAACGCGCGACGACGCGCGCCCAGCACGCGGTCCGCCTTGGCGGCCACCACGAGCCCGGGCACTTCGAAGCCGCCGGAAAGTTCGTCGTCCTCCACCACCAGCGCGCCGCGCTGGCGCGCCGCCGCGAGATGCTTCCGGAGCCGCGCGCGCGCGGCATCGAGCACTTCGGGGTTGCGCGCCGCCTCGGTCGCGACTTCGGAAAGCCCCGGCAGCGGTGAGGAAACGAAATCCGCCGTGGGGACGCCCGCGGGCGCGGGATCGCCCACGTGAATCCGGCGCAGGTCGGCGCGGCCGCCCGTCAGCGCCGCCGCGTCGTAGGCGTCGTGGTCCAGGAAAAGAACCGTCGCGCCGGCCGGCAGCAGCGCGGGAAGTTTTTCGGGCCGGCCGCGGGACGCGAGGTCGACGGGCGCGAACGACGCGCGTTCCAGCTTCTTCACGCTCGTCTGCAGCGCCGCGTCGAACGCGCGCAGACCTTCGAGTTCGTCGCCGAAATATTCCGCGCGCACCGGGCGTTCCGCGTCCGGGCTCCACGCGTCGAGCACGCCGCCGCGCACCGCGAATTCGCCCGCGCCGCCGACCTCGGGGACGCGTTCGTAGCCGGCGGCGAGCAGCTTCTCCTGGAGCGCGGCGAACGGCGGCGCGTTTCCCGCCGACAGTTCGACCGTCGCGCGCGCGACGTCCGCGCTGCGCACGACGCCGGTTTCGAGCGCTCGAACGCTCGAGACGATCACCAGCGGATACGGTCGGATCGCGTATGCGCCAAGCGCGGCCGAGACCTTGAGCCGCGCCGCGGTCGAGGAGGAATCGTCCTCCAGCGGCGGCGGAAACTCGAGCACGCGGACGCCGGCTTCGTCCTCCAGGACGCGCAGGTCGTCCGTCAGCACGTCCGCTTCGGGCAAACCGGGCGTCACGGCGAGAACGAGCGGCGTCTTGCCCCGTTTCGCCAGAACGACGGCGGCGAACGCGGCGGCGCTGCCCGTGAAGGCGGAAAGCGCCAGCGCCGGAGACGGATGATTCACCACCCCCGGCGCGAACGCTTCGGCAAACGCCTCCGTCCTTTTCTTCGCCGCCATATCAAACCACGAACCGCACGCCGCGGATCACGACTCGCGCTTCTGACCGAAGTCGGGCTGACGCCGCCCCGCGCCCTTCGGCTTGCGCGCGAACTTCGCGCCACCCGCCTTGTTGAAAGGACCATTCCGGCGACCGCCCTTGATCCACGGCGCCGTGGGCAGTCCCCGGCCCTTCGAGCCCTTGAGTTCGGCCGCTTCGCAGTGGAACGGCTGATCGCGGTCCACGGGAATCGTCTGGCGGATGAAGCGCTCCACCGCGCGCACGAGGTTGCGCTCCTCGGGCGACACGAACGAGATCGCGGCGCCGCCCGCGCCCGCGCGGGCCGTGCGGCCGATGCGGTGCACGTAGGATTCCGTCTCGAGCGGCAGCTCCATCTGCACCACGAGATCCACCTCGGGCACGTCGATGCCGCGCGAGGCGATGTCCGTCGCCACCAGCACGCGCACCGCCCCGCTCTTGAAGTTCTGCAGCGCCCGCGTGCGCTGGTTCTGCGTCTT
>DCIH01000057.1:8039-8398 GCA_002317575.1 Verrucomicrobia bacterium UBA1731
TCTTGTCCGAATGGATCGCCGCGCACGCGACCTTGTTCTTCATCAGCTTCTTGCACACGCGGTCCGCGCCGTGGCGCATCTTCGCGAACACGATCACCTTCTTCCATTCGGGATGCGATTCCAGGAGCCGCACGAGCAGATTGTCCTTGTTGCCCTTCTCCACGCACATGAGCTTCTGGTTGATCTTCTCTACCGCGGGCTTCTCCGGCGTGATCATCACCTGAACGGGGTCGCGCACGAGTTCGCCGGCGAGCTTCATGATCTGCGGCGAGAGCGTGGCGGAGAAGAAGAGCGCCTGCTTCTTCACGGGCAGCTTGCCGAGGATGCGCTTGACGTCCGGCAGGAAGCCCATGTCGAGC
>DCIH01000057.1:8414-22729 GCA_002317575.1 Verrucomicrobia bacterium UBA1731
GCGGTCCGCCTCGTCGAGGACGACGTGCTCCACGGCGTCCAGGAACACGACGCCCTGCGTCATCAGGTCGATGAGACGCCCCGGCGTCGCGATCACGATCTCCGCGCCGCGCTGGACGTCCTTGACCTGGTAGAACTGCGACACGCCCCCGAACACGCACGCGTAGTGCGTGCGCGTGTATTTCGCGTACTTCACGTGGTTCTCGCACGTCTGCGCCGCGAGTTCGCGCGTGGGCGAGAGGACGAGCGCGCGCGGATGCCCTGCGCGGAATTTGGCCTGTTCCTTCGTCTGCGCCAGGCGATGGAGGATCGGCAGCAGGAACGCCGCCGTCTTGCCGGTGCCCGTCTGCGCGCAGCCGATCAGATCGCGCCCTTCCAGCACGGGCGGAATCGCCTGCTCCTGGATGGGTGTCGGCTTCTCGTAGCCCGCCTCCCGGACGGCGCGGCGGAGCCGCTCGTCCAAGAGCTCGAACACATTCCCGAAAGTGAGATTCGAGGGCTGACCTAAAGTCTCACTCTGGTCACGTCGCGGAGCGGCGTGACCCCCTTCAGGACCCTCCCCCGTCGTCCCTTCGGACCACTCCCCCGTCGTCCCCTCGGACCGCTCCCCTAGGGGGTGGCGTCGCTCCGCCGACGCCACCATCGCATCCTCGTCCAGGATGATGGCCTTTACCTCCTCCAGCGCGCGCCCCCGGTGCGAAATCGCGTTCTTCTCTTCGGCCGAGAGTTCCGCGAAGCTCTTCTCGTGCCCGTCGGGCACGAACAGCGGATCGTAACCGAAACCGTCCGCGCCGCGCGGTGCCTCGGCGATGCGGCCGAAGCACCTGCCCACGGCGAGGCGTTCGTTGCCGTCGGGATCCACGAGCGCCACCGCGCACGTGAAGTTCGCGCGCCGGTCCTCGACCCCCGCGAGGTTCTTCAGCAGCAGCGCGTTGTTCGCGGCCGTGTCCGAGGGCTCCCCCGCGTAGCGCGCGCTGCGCACTCCGGGCGCGCCGTCGAGCGCGCGGACCTCGAGGCCGGAATCGTCCGCCAGACACCATGCGCCTTCGTGCCGCGCGGCGATGGCGCGCACCTTGACGAGCGCGTTGCCAGTGAAATCCGGCGCGTTCTCCTCAACGCCGGCGGGGTCGTCCGGAATGATTTCGAAACCGGGGAGGATCTGGCCGATCTCCCGGATCTTGTGGGCGTTGTGCGTGGCGACGTAAAGCTTCGTTTTCATGCGTCTTGTTCTCTTTGTGGACGCATTATACCACATGGCGCCCGCAACGCCATTTCAAACGCCTGCCGCCACTGGTGCGGAGGGCCGGTTCGCCGGCGTTCTCGTCGCATCACGCGTGCGAGACGTTCACGAAATTGCCCATGAAGCCATTCGGCGCCTCATTGGCGTACTCCGTGTTCGTGCTCTGCAACTTGGACGGGTCCACGGCTCCGTCGAACGACGCCTTGAGGCCGTCCTGGCCGACCTTGAGCTGCAGACCGGAAATGTCGTTCTGCGATATGCCGATTTCGCCGAGGGGCAGAAAATGGTCGACGTCGATCGTGACGGCGAGTTTGCTGTCCGTCACCTTCGAAAGATCCGCCTGCTGGGGCAACGCAATCCCGAGGCCATTGCCGAGATTCGAATGCGCGAGCACCTTTTTCTGGCCCTTGTCCGTGTGGAGGAGCTTTTCCGCGAGCCATGTCGCGAACTGGCCGCTCTTGCCGGAGCTTTTCACGTCGACGAAATGGAGTTCGACCTTGTGGGTGGTGGGATTGAACTTCGGCACCACGTCGACCGAGACGTTCTCGGCGGAATGGCCGACGAGTCCCGTCGCGAGCTTGTTTTTCAGACCGAACCCCATACCGAGATTGTCGCCGAAGAAGTTGCGCACGTCGAGATTCTTGAGCGAAAGGCGCATCACCTCGCCGCTCCGCGGTTCCAACGTGACGCCGCCGCCTTTCAGGAACGGCACGCCGATCTTGTCCAGAACCGTCTTCTCCTGCTGATTCAATCCGGCGAATTTGACGTTGACGGAAGGAAACTTGCCCGCCATTGGGTCGGGCTCGAGCTTGCGCACGGGCGCATCCGTCTTGTTGCCGAATTCGCAGGCGATGCCCTTCTCGGACAACCCGAAACCCGTAAGCGCGAGATCCGCGCCCGTGTTCTCCCGCGCCGTGTTGAAGATGTCCTTGGGGTCCACCTCCTTGGCCACGCCTTCGAGACTTGGATTCGAGCCGAACTTGATCTTGAGCACGCCCTTTCCGGGCGTCAGCTCGTAGCCCGCGCCACACGCGTGGGGACGCAACCTCAATCGCCGAGATTGGTGATCAATTCGTAAAATGACGCCTCACCCGGCCCGGTCGGCACGTTCAGATCGCTGTTGGAGCCCATGCGGCTCAATCTGTAGGCCAATGCCGCGTCGACATCCTTGCCCTGCCGCTGCAACATTTGGGCGAGCACCATTTCCGCCGCGCCCAGGAAACCGAACATGCTCGTATGCGACGGTGCACGCGACCGCCGGAACTTCAGGTTCGGCGTGTTCTGCCGGATGTCTTCGCAGAATTTCTTGCGCACCTCGGGATCCGGATCGACATGCGCCTTGTCGGCGACGGCGTTCAGGAACTTGTCGAACCGCTCCTCGAGGAAATCCCACTTCTCGTCGACCGTCTTCAGATTCTGGTACGCGAACACGTCCTTATGCATCGCCACTTGCGGCTTCGCACCGCCTTTGCCCACATCCTGCTGCGTCCCGATCTGGACGTATTCGTCCGCCACCTTCTGGTTGAACGCCTCGTCCATGTCCGCTTCGACCTTCGTCTTGTCGACGGCCTCGAACGGCGCGGTGGCCTTGGAATAGGATTCGAGCTTGCTGACGATCGCCATGATGCGACGCTGCGTCAAGGGCCGACCGGAGGTCACCTTCCCGTCCACCAGCTCGAAATCGGCGCTCTTGAGCACGTCGTCGCCGAGGATCGACTTGAGCGTTTTCATGAAGTCGGCCGAAAACACCTTGTTGTGCCGCTCGTCCGTCCCGACGCGGTAACCGATCGCGTCCGCCAGATTTTCGAGCAACCGTTCGCGCGTGCAGAGGTTCCGCGTCTTTTCGCCCGTATCGCGGACGAGACGGCGGAAGATGTTGGCGCGGTGAAACGTCCCGTCTTCACGGACGGTTTCGTGCCCCTTTTCGCCACTGGTCGTGATGACCGTGTCCTCGGAATAGAGCGCCGCCTGTCTGTAGGCGCTCATCGCGTTCATGTTGATCGTACCCATGTCACCTCCCCGTTTCTGCGCATCAAGCCCGTCACAGCACGTCGGACAGCACCTCCAGGAACTTATCCTGGAAGCGGCCGACAAGCGTTCCCTCCGACATTTCCTTCAACGACATGGTGCCGTCCGTGACGGCTTTCATGTACATCACCTGGCGCACCTCGAGCAGAACGCCGTCCAGCTTCTTCTGCGATTCGTCGGTGAGCTTGGTGCCGAAGAAATTGGTCGCCATCCCCTTCTGCTTGCAGAGCGTGAAGGCCCTGGCCTTGAACTCGTCCCGCGCCAGAAGACGGTCGATGGCGCGGCGCGTCAGTTCGACGCGGAACGTGGCGTTGCGCACCTCGTCGCGGAACGCGTTTTCCAGGTCGAGCCGGTTGCGCTCCAGTTCGGCGGGCGTCTGCGCGCGGCCGACCTTCGTTTTGTTCACGGCCTGCTGGATGGCGGCGTCGCGCAGTTTCCCGAAATTCGCGGCGGCGTTCAGGTCCTTCTTCGCATCCGTGTAGACGCTGATGTTGCCCAGCGATGTGAGCGTGTCCTCGCGGCCTTCCTCGAAATAGAGCGGCGCCGTCTTGGCGAACCCCTCCACCATGGCCTGGCGCAGTTTGACGCCTTCGGATTCGCGCCGGGTGACCAGTTCGTCGGCAAGCTTGTTGAAGGCCGTCGAGAACGCCTTGAAATAGTTGCCAGCGCGGTCGAGGTTGTTTGCGAGGTGCGCGACAATCGCCTTCTCAAGCTCCTGCTTGAGTTCGTCGGACGGATGCACCAGCATCCCGTTGAGCCGCTCCATGTCCTCCGGATTGAGGCGCGGCGCCAGCAAGACGTTCTTTGTCTGCACGAATGTCGTCACATTGGCCTCCAGGAGCGCGCGTACTCCGGCACGCGCATCGGCGGCTTCTTTGCCGGCGGCGAGATCGTCCGAAACCTCGTCCTCGAAGATGCTGAACCGACGGTTGATGTCTTGCCCGTCGAATTCCATGCCGTCGAGCTCGCCCGCAACTTCCTGGCGGAACGCCTCGAGTTTCTCCTCGAGCTTGGCGTGCATCCTGTCCGCGAAATCGGGCGTTTCGACGCCGATGTTCGCGTTCTGGGCGATGAAGTCGTCGACCCGGATCCGCAACTTGCCGCAGGCGTTCTCGACATTTTCGCGGACCTGGGCGTTGTGCATCATGCGCACGGGCGTCATGCGCAGATTGTCCGCGTAGCCGACGCCGCGTTTGTTCATCATCTCGCAGAACGCGTCGTCGCCCACAAAGTTCCCCTTCGCGCGCGACGCAAGCGCGTCGTCGACGGCGTCCGCCAGATCGCCCACCCGTTTGGCGATGCCGTTCTCGAAATCTTCGTCCGTGCGTTCGCATTCGAGGAAGTCCAGTTCCTTTTTCAACGCCTTGACGTCCGGCGGGTCGTCGTCCTCGGGCCTCGCCCCCGTAAAGGCCTCGATCTCGTCGGCCATGGCGCCTTCGTCGTCGTAATACGTGTAACGGAGCGCCTCGTCGACATCCGCTTCGTAGAATCCCTTCGCGTGTTTCTCGAGCGTCTCCGCGAGAATGGTCTGCTTGAGCCCCGTCGCGCCGTACTTGCCGTTCCGGACGTCACCGGCCGTTTTCCTGACGAGCACATCGCACAACGCCATGCACTGCTCCCGCCGGTCCTTGCGTGCGATTGCGATCTTTTCCTTGAGCTCGGCGACGAGTTTGTCGTGCGCCGCCTGCGCGTCCTTCGTCTTCTGCGCCTGCTGCGCGCCTTCGAGGTCTTCCTGATTCTGCACCCCGTTCTCGGGTTCGGCGTTCCCCTGTTCGATCTCCCTGTCCGCCTTCTCGTTGAAATCGACATTCCGGCGCTCCAGCTCGTCCGCCTCCACCTCTTCGCCTTCGTTCAGATTCGTCGGCGGCGGCACGTTGACGCCTTCGCGGTCGACCACGGTGAAGCCGTCGCCGTCCAGCACCCGTCCGTCGTTCTGCACGTGATTCAGTTCCACGCCGTTCGCGCGGGCCTCCTCGGCCTCCCGCTGGATCACCACGTCCGCCTGCTGGATGATGGCCGCGATGCGCCGTTGCGTGAGCGGCTGGCCGGAGCAGACGCAGTCGTCTTTCATGCCGAAATCGCCGTCCTTGAAAATCTCCGCGCCCAGTTTATCCGTCAGCGCCCGCATGAAGGCGGGCGAAAACGTGCACTTGCCGTCGCGTTGGCCCATGCCCTCCAGGTTGAAGGCGCGCCCGAGACTCTCGAGCAGCGCCGCGCGGATCTCGTTGTTGGCCTCTTTCGTGCTCGACAAACGAATGGAACGGAAGATGTTCGCCTTCGACCACACGCCGCCGGACTTGAAGCCGTCGCCGTCCTTCTGCAAGATCGTATTCTCGTCCACATTGTTCGACGCGTTCCTGTTCGCCAGATCGCGAAATGCGTTCAACGCCGCGCTGTTCAAATTGACCGCCATGATGATTCCTCCGTTCCCATTGCCATGCGTGCACACGCCATGCGTCGTATGGTATACGCCACACTGCGCAGAAAGTTACACGCCGAACGGGCCGTATTGTACTAAAACGCCCACCGCAACGCAAACGGCTTGCAAATGCGGGAACGACGTGGTATCATACGCGCCGATTCCGGGAGGAGTGGCTGAGTGGCTGAAGGCAGCGGTTTGCTAAATCGTCGTACGGTCTAATCTCCGTACCGGGGGTTCAAATCCCCCCTCCTCCGCCAAATGTTTGGCACTTCTTCACGATTCTGCGCGCCACGGCGTCCTTCGTCATCAGCGGCAGCGGTTCCACGATTCCGTCCGCCAACACGAAAGTCACGCGGTTCGTGTCCACGCCAAAACCCGCACCCGGCTGCGTGACGTCGTTCGCGACCACCATCGCCAGTCCCTTCTCGCGGCACTTGCGCGCCGCCTCGGCCGTAGGTTCGCCCGTCTCGGCGGCGAACCCCACCAGCACGGGCTTGCGCTTCCACGCGCGCACCTTGCCGCGGATCGTCTTGAGCACGTCGGGATTCCTTACGAGCTTCAGCACGCCCGACATCGCGTGCTTCTTGAGCTTCGTCATCGCGCACGTGGCGGGACGCCAGTCGGCGACCGCCGCCGTCATCACGAGCGCCACGCCCTGCGGATCGTCCTTCGCCGCCACGAGCGCCGCTTCCACGGCCGCGAGCATCTCGCGCGCCGACACCACGTCCACCCGCCGAATGTCCCCCGCAATGGTAGGGCGGCCTCGATGAGGCCGCCGCTGCGGCGTCCTGAGCGCCACCGGACCGGCAATGAGCGTCACGGCGTGTCCCGCGCGCGCCGCCGCCCGCGCGACCGCGAAACCCATCTTGCCCGTGGATGGATTCGACAAAAACCGCACGGGATCGAGATGCTCCCGCGTGGGCCCGGCCGTGACGACGAATCTCACGAAACCTCCCAGCCCTTGCGGTACGTCTTCCCCAGAAACGCATTCGCCGCTTCTTCCGCGAACCGCCCGTCCTTCCAATGGTAGACGCCCTTGCCCGCGCGCGCGACGACGTTGCCCTGCAGCACCATCGTGGCGAGCGCGCCGCCGAATTCGACGAAGTCGCACCCGGCCTTGCGGCCCGTGCGGCAGGCATCCAGGAAATCGCGCATGTGGTTGAAGCCCGGCGCGCGCGGCAGCGACTTCGGGATCTTCGCCGCCTTCAGGTCAAGCTTGCGTTGCTTCGGCTGTATCTGCACCACCGTGCCGTCCACGTGCTTGGACCAGATCACGCCCTTCTCGCATTCCACCAGCGAACCGAGCTGTCCGAACATGGTGCCATACTTTTTCTCGAGTTCCAACAGCCGCGACGGCACGTTCTGGTAGTCGCGCTTCCGGCAGATGCCGATGGCGTCCACATGTTCCTGGTCATAGGGGACGCCGTCCCTGACGCCGTCGAACCAGTGGATCGTCACCGCGGGCATCCCGGCGCCGGCGGGGAATCTCCAGTCGATCGTGTCGCGGCAGCCCCACGACCCCTCGCACCCGGGCATGTAGTCGAGAAGCGCGATTTCCGACGGCACGCGTTCCGCCAGCTTGAGCGCGTAGAACGGCATGTCCAGCAGATGCGTGCCCATGTTGCCGATCGACCCGTTGCCGTAGCCGATCCAGGAATGGAAATCGTGCGGATGGAGCGCCCCGTGCTTGCCCGCGACGGGCGCGTAGTAGTCGATGCGCGGACTGCCGCCGCACCACAAATCCCAGTCCATCCCCGCGGGCGGCGGCGCCGCCGGCGGACGGTACGTCATCGCGTTCAGGCGGTCGTCCAGGATCCACACGTCCGTCACCGCGCCCATCTCGCCAGACCGGATCGTCTCCGCCAGCAGCGGACACATGCCGCCCGAATGTCCTTGGTTTCCGACTTGCGTCACCACGCCCGCGCGCTTCGCCTCGCGCACCATCGCGCGCACTTCGTCGATCGTGTTCGCCATCGGCTTTTCCACGTACACGTGAAGGCCGCGGCGCATCGCGAGAATCGCGGGCAGCGCGTGGTGGTGGTTCGGCGCCGCGATCACCACCGCGTCGAGTTCGCCGGAAATCCTGTCGAACATCTCGCGGTAGTCCGCGAACACGTGGCGAACCGTCGACACGTCGTACCCGAGCTTCGCCAGCGTCGCCTGCCGACGCTTGATCATCGCGGGGTCCGGGTCGCACATCGCCACGATCTCCTCGCCCACGAGATCGGGCAGAAGCCCGTAGTCCATGCGCCCGCCGCAGCCGATCAGCGCGATGCGCGCCTTGCGGTCCGCAAGCGGCTTCGAAACGCACCCCACATTGAAGAGCGGCGCCGCGGCCGCGGCCCAGAAAGCGCCGCCCAGTTCCAGGAATCCTTTGCGCGAAAACTTCTTTTCCACGTCACCCCCCTGTAGAGCGGTGCGTCCCGCACCGCACATCGCCGTCGCCCCTCACAGTAGGGCAATTCGTCCCGAACGGCTCAAGATCCTTCCTAATCGTCCCACTCGCCCATGTGGGTCTTGTCGTTGTGAACCTCCCGCATCTCCCACTTTTCATCATAGGAGAGCTCGATGCCGCATTCCTTCAGCACCTCCTCCGTCAGGTTCAAATAGACCTGGTGCTTGTTCCACATGACGCCGGCGAACACCCGCCCATTGACGTAATCCTTCATCTTGCCCATAACCGCCTTGAACGGAATGGGGTTCTTGGCGTTGAATTTCTTCTCGGCGCGCAGTTCTTCAACGGCGTTCTTGACCTCCTTAAGGATGGCGTCTTGAGGTGCCTCGCCAGGTTCGTGCTTCACGGGCGACACGACGACCGCGTCGCCGATGCCCGCCATGAATGTCTCCAACGACGAAAGGCGGGCCTGCGCGCATCCCGTGTCCGCCAGCACCACAAGCAGATCGTTCAGCACGCCCTTCATTTTGGCTTCCCCATACATCTCTGGGAAGCGCGCGAACGACTCGATCATGCCGATCAGCTGGCTCGTCGGCGTCGATCCCAGATGCCACGCAAGGTTGATGTCAAGCGCTTTAACCGCCTTTTCCTGGGCGCCATTCTCCTTGTCCATGGCGTCGACCTTCTTGAACACATTGTAGAGGTGGATGTCCGGGTATATGCCGTGCTGGAAAAACGTTTCGAAATCTGGCTTGGGCTCATTGCCGGCCCCCGCCTTGGCGCACGCCTCGTCGTACGCGTCGCGGATTCCCTGCATGATGGCATCCTTGTGGGCGACGAGCGCTTTCACGTTTTTGAGCGTGTCGCGGACGGACTTCTTGCCATCGTCCGACATCCCGCTCTTCGTCAGACTGCTTTCCAAATCATCCCACAGGGCGTCGGGCGACGGCAATCCGTACTTGTCGAAATCCCCCCCGACGAAGTCGGTGACGAGCTTCTCGAACGTCGGCCGGCCGGAATCGACCATTGCACGGAAATTTTCGGCGAACTTGACCGAAAGCCCCGCATTCCAGATTTTCGTGGCCAAGCCGCCGCGTTCGCCTTCGTCCACATTCGCCATTTGGCTGACCAATGCGTTAATGATGGACGCGACCGGCGGGTCGGCGTCCTCCGACATCGGCTTCTGCAACCCCTTGAACGCGTCCTGGATGATGTCCGAGAACGCGGGCTCTCCCTTCTCCAACATCGCCTCCATCTTCGCCTGCGCGGCGCCGTCTTCGGACAGAAAACGCCAGACGTTTTTCGCGATTGCGTCCTGAACGTCTTCGCCAAACGCCTTCAACGAGTTGCCCAGCGCACGTTTGACGACGCCGGAGCCGGTTTCGCTCTGGATGTTGTTGAAAATCGTGCCCGGCGCAAGGTTCGCGACGGCATCCCCGAGGAGTTTCCCGAACGTCGGTTGTCCCGTCGTGACCATGCTCTCGATTTTTTGGTCGAACTTCAGTTTGAACCCGCGGGCAAAATTCTTCGTCATGGCGTCCAGCAGCACATTGTCGCCAACGCTCTTGAAGCGCTCGCCGACGGCGGACCGCAATTGCGCGCGAAACGCGTCTTTGTCGCCGTCGAGCAGCCAATCCAGCCCTGCGGCGGAAAAGTTTGCCTTGATGTTCTGGGCCCGTTTGAACGTTTCCTCGGGAATCGCCTTGCCGTCGTTCAATGCGGCGGCAACCGCATTGTCAAACGTCTTCGCCAGATTCGACAACGCCCGATTCGCGCCGTTCTTGGCGACCATGTCGAACAGAAGATCGCGTGCATTCCGTGCTGCGGACACCTCCGCGGAAAACACCGTGGCGTTGTGACCCTTTTCGGTGGAAGCCTTGACGCTCGCGAAGGACATGTTCCACGCGGATTTCTTCGCGCGGTCGGCCTTCCAGATGTTGTCCAGGCTGTGGTCGATTTCGGATTCGTCGCCGCCGTACTCACGAATTTCGCGATTGCTTTCGTCAACCGTTTTTTTGAGTTCGGACACGAACGACGCGACGGCCTTGCGCGTCAGCAAGCTCTTCCCGCCCTCGTTCTCGCCCATCACGCGCCTGATGGCGTCGTTGTCCATCCCGAGCGACTTGGCGATCTTGAGCATCTCGGCGCGCAAGTTGTTCGACGCCCCGAGCAGTTCCTTGTTTTTGCCGGCGAGCACCGCCTTTTGCGCGGACTCCGCCTGCGAGAAATGCGTGTTGCACTTGATGACGTGCATCTTGCCTTCCGAATCGTACAGAAGGCCCATGTTGCCTTTGCCGCCGGCCGTCCCCTCGCCTTTTCCGGTTCCGTAGGACAGATCCGCCAGCGTCTGCACGAAGTTTCTCTGGTCAATCGAAAGTCCGCCCATGTAGTTCTCCCCCAATCCCGAACGTCATGCGTTCCTCTTCAATTACGCACAACCGGCCAAAAGGTTACCTCGCCCCGTCTTCCCGTCGGCACCCCCATGTAGAGCGGTGCGTCCCGCACCGCGCACCATCGCCCCGCGCGCTCACGCGAGCTCGCGGGCGACCTCGAGCACGTGCTCGGCCGTGAAGCCGAAGTGGCCGGCCAGCACCTTGTACGGACCGGACGCGCCGAAGCCGTCCATCGTCACGTACCGCGTCTGCGCCGGATCTTCCGCGTAGCGCTCCCAGCCGAAACGGGAGCCCGCCTCCACGATCACGCGCTTGGCGCAGCTCTTCGGCAGCACCTCCGCGCGGTACAGCGCGGACTGCTTCTCGAAGAGCTCCCAGCTCGGCATCGACACAACGCGCACGGCCTTGCCTTCGTCCGCCAGCTTGCGCGCCGCCTCGAGCGCCACCGCCACTTCGGAACCGCTCGCGATGAACGCAAGCTCGGGGAAGCCGTTCTTGAAGCCCGTGGCCTGTTCGGAGGAATCGAAGAGCACGTACGCGCCCTTCGCGACGTCTTCGCGACGCGCCTCCGGGAGAACCGGCAGGTTCTGGCGCGAGGTCATGATGCAGGTAGGGCCGTCCAGATGGCGCAGGGCCACGAGGATCGCCGCCGCCGTTTCGTTCGCGTCCGCGGGACGGAGCGTGAGCACGTTCGGCATCGAACGGAGCGCCGCCAGATGCTCCACGGGCTCGTGCGTCGGGCCGTCTTCGCCCACGTAGAACGAATCGTGCGAGAAGAAGAACAGGGACGGCAGCTTCATGAGTGCCGCCAGACGGATCGCAGGACGGCAGTAGTCCGAGAACACGAAGAACGTCGCGCCGTAGCCGCGCCAGCCGCCGTAGGCGGTGATGCCGTTCACCACGGCCGTCATCGCGAGCTCGCGCACGCCGAAGTGAATGTTGCGCCCGGCGAACGAACCGGCGGCGACGTCGCCGAGGCCCTTCAGGACCGTCTTGTTTGAAGGACCCAGGTCCGCGCTGCCGCCAACGAGCGTCGGGACGACCGGCGCGAGCGCGTTCAGCGTCTCGCCGCACGCGCTGCGCGTGGCGACCGTCTTCGCGGGGTCGAATTGCGGCAGCTTCGCCTCGGCGTCGGCCGGCACCGCGTTCTTGAGCGCCGCGTTCCAGGCTGCCGCCAGCTCAGGCGACGCCTCCTGCCACGCCTTGAAGTCCTTTTTCCAACGGTTCGCCAAACGGTGCACCTGCGCCGTGCGGTAGGCGAAGAGGTCGTACACCTCGCGGGGCACGTCGAAGAACTTTTCGGGGTCGAGACCCAAGTTCTTCTTGGCGCCGGCCACTTCCTCCGCGCCGAGCGGCGCACCGTGGGAATCGGCCGAATCCTGCTTCTTGGGCGCGCCGAAACCGATGTGCGTGTTCGCGAGAATGAACGTGGGCTGACCCGTCGTTTTGAGCGCCTTGCGGTACGCGCGGTCGATCTGGTCGAAATCGTGGCCGTCGATTTCGAACACTTTCCAGCCATAGCTCTCGAAACGCTTCTTCGCGTCGTCCGCCATCGCGAGGGCGGTGGAGCCCTCGATCGTGATGCGGTTGGAATCGTACACGACGCACAGCTTGTCGAGCTTCAAGCAGCCGGCGAGCGAACACGCTTCGTGGGAGATGCCCTCCTCCAAGTCGCCGTCGCCGCAGAACACCCAGGTGCGGTGGTCGACGACGTTGCCGTACTTGGCGGCGGACATGCGCTCGGCGATCGCCATGCCCACGCCCATCGCGAGACCCTGGCCGAGCGGGCCGGTGGTCACCTCCACGCCGGGCATCAGACCGCGTTCGGGGTGGCCGGCGGTGCGGCTCCCGAGCTGACGGAAATTCTTGAGTTCGTCGAGCTTCAGATCGCCCACGCCGGCGAGGTGGAAAAGCGAATACACGAGCGCGGAGGCGTGGCCGCCGGAGAACACGAGACGGTCGCGGTTGGCCCACGCGGCGTCCTTGGGATCGACGTTCAGGTGCTTGAGCCACAGGGAGACCGCCAGATCCGCCATGCCCATCGGCGCGCCCGGGTGGCCCGAGTTCGCCTTCTCGATCATGTCCATGGAAAGGCCGCGGACGACGTTCGCCGCGACCTTGAGTTGCTCGTTGGAAATTTTCATGGAGCCAATTATACCATAACCGCCCCGTAAAGAAAACCGCGTCACGCGCGGGTGCGGAAGTAGGCGATCGTCTTCGCGAGGCCTTCCGCGAGCGGAACCCTGGGCTCCCAGCCCAGAAGCTCCTTCGCGAGCGTGATGTCCGGTTTGCGGCGTTTCGGATCGTCCGCCGGCAGCGGACGGGTCACGATTTGCGACTTCGACTCCGGGAGCTGCCGCAGCGTCTCCTCCGCCAGCTGCCGGATCGTGTACTCGCCCGGATTGCCCGTGTTGAGGACCGGCGCGCCAAGCCCCTTCTCGGCGAAGAACGCGCGTATCCGCTCCTTCGGCAGCGCCATGTAGCGGCGGAACGCCTCCACGAGATCGTCCACGTACTGGAACGAACGCGTTTGGGAACCGTCGCCGAAGATCGTGATGTCCTCGTTGCGCAGCGCCTGCATCGCGAAGTTCGAGATGACGCGCCCGTCCTGCGGATCCATCGCCGGCCCGTACGTGTTGAAGATGCGCACCATGCGCACGTCGAGATCCATCTCGCGGATCGCGTCCGCGTACAGCGTCTCCGCGCAGCGCTTGCCTTCGTCGTAGCAGGAACGGATGCCAATCGTGTTCACGTTGCCCCAGTATTTCTCCACCTGCGGATGCACCAGCGGATCGCCGTACACTTCGGAGGTGGAGGTGTGCAGCACCTTGGCGCCGCATTTCGCCGCCAACTCGATCACGTTGAGCGCGCCGAGGACCGACGTCTTGGTGGTGAACAGCGGCCGCGCCTGGTAATGCGGCGGCGACGCGGGGCACGCGAGATTGTAGATCTCGTCGAACGAACCGAGATCCACGAGCGGCTCGATCACGTTCATCTCGGAGAACGCGAAACCGGGATTCGCGAACAGGTCGGCCACGTTGCGCTTGGATCCCGTGTAGAGGTTGTCGAGCGCCACCACCCGATAACCGTCCTGGAGCAGACGGCGGCACACGTGCGACCCCAAGAAGCCGCACCCGCCCGTCACCAACGCCCGCTTCACCTCGCCCATCTTCTCACCTCACCCCTGCGGCGGCCAGGCGGCCCGCCGTGATTTTGAAACTGTCCGCAATCGCCGCCATGTCGGAATACGTCATGAAGAAGTCAGCGCCCATGTTTTTGAGCCGGTTCATCTGCGCGTCCGTGATCGCGAGCGACCCAAAGTGCTTTCCCGCCGCGCGCGCGACGCCGCACGCCTGCTCGATCGCCTTGAGGATTTCCGGCGAATCCAGCGGACCGCGGATGCCGCTCAGCACCGAGTAGTCGCCCGGACCGAAGAAGAGCATGTCGACCCCTTCGGTCTCCACGATTTCCTTGGCGTTCGCGAGCGCCGCGGGGCTTTCCACCATCGGCGCCAGGAACGTCTCGCGGTTCGCCGCCGTCACATACGCGTCCACGTCTGCCGTGCCGTAGCCGGCTTCCGCGTTGTCGCCCGCGAACCCGCGCTCGCCGAGCGGCGCGAACTTCGCCCACCGGACGAATTCCCGCGCGTCGGCGGCGTTTTCGCAGCGCGGATACATGATGCCGTTCGCGCCCTGTTCGAGCATGCGGCCCATGCGCATGAACTCGCCCTTGCCGGGGCGCGCCATCACGTCCTTGCCCTGCAGCCGCACCGCGCGGAAGAGGTCCGCCGCGCGTTCCACCGAGATCGGTCCGTGCTCGAGATCGTACCAGATGCAGT
>DCIH01000081.1 GCA_002317575.1 Verrucomicrobia bacterium UBA1731
TAGATTGGGGCTTGGAGCGCGTAAGGTTTTGGGCAGATGGATTTCGGAACGCGCCCCATGCCCTCTTGCGGGAGAGATGACGAGGAATGACATGAAACGAATCTTGAACAAATCGCGATGGCTTGCGTTGGCGGTTTTGCTGCTGGCTGGCGGGTGCGTCACGGGACCGTTTCGGTCGCGCTTGATTGGACCAGGAGAAAGCGCCACTGTCGAATGGACGGAGGGCAATCCCGCGTGGCTGGTTCCCTTCACGGGCATGTGGGGTGTTGTCGCCGACGTGACGGTTTTTGCTTGCGATACGGCGCTGAAGACGCTTTTGGTCTTCACGATCGGTCCATTTCAGGTGAAAGACCCTTTTCCGTTCCTCATGCACCATTGATTGTTGGAGCCGGCAAGATGATCATTACGGACATAATGGCGGGCACTTATTTTCTTGTCGTGACGTATCCCTATTTGCTGCTTTGCTCCTTCTCGCAACAAGCGCGATACGATCATTTGTTTGGCGATGCGGCGGCCGAGGAAAATTGGATCGGGGCCATGCGGCGCGAAAAAGCGTACAAAAAGATTCTGGCGGAATATTCCGCGTCCATTCCCGTTTTTACCGACATCCGCACGGTTGAGGCCTGCGATCAAGCGCTTGCGGTTCTGCGTGTGTCGCCCGATGAGGACGCCGTGATGCGGGAAGAACGAGAACGTTATCGCGTTGACATGATAGGGCGCATCGAGGCCAAAAGACGGGTTCTGGTTGAAAGGTCGGCGAAAAGACAGGTCGCGGCAGATGCCGTCCCGTTTTCGACGCCGGGGGACAAAGCCAGATTCGGTTGGATGGCGCCTGGTGATGGTGCGCATTGCGTGATGAAGGTTCCCAAGTTGACCAATGCGCACGCCGTTGTCACCAACATTCTTGAATACGATTTCATGCAGGGTGAATTTCTGCCGCCGCATGGACGGGGCAAAGTCGCGGACGCCGCATTTCTGTTCGTCCGAAACGGAATGTATGGAACCAATGCGCAAACGACGTGTGATTGCCGAATGGTGCGTTTTGCGGGCGAAGAAAATGGCGTTGCGCCGATTCCCGTTGAAAATCCCAAGAGGCCGTTCCATCCGTATGAGTTGCTGGCGCGGGATTGGGGCCTCGAAAGCGATCTCAAATGGACGAAGGATGTGCGGAGTTCCGTTCCTTGCACGGTTCGATTGAACCAAGGGAAGGGGTATCAGTTTCGCATTCGCACGCGTCGGGACGACAACGGCAACATCCACGAATGCTATTACGGCGTGGTCTGGTGCGGATTTGAGATGACGACCCGCCAGCGCCGAGACGGTGACGTCGAGGAGTGCGGCGTCGATTTCAACTACATGCTCAAGCTGAGGCCGGCGGACCGGAACTTGGGTGCCGCGTACATGTCACGAATGGCGAAGTAGATGTCGGGAGATGGCGGATCCCCGTTGTCCGCCAGACGCGTTGTTTTGTGCATACTTGTGTGCAAGTTCTTCAAGTGGAGATGCGTCAGGACAAATGTGGTATAATGGGTAGCATGAATACGAACAAATTCTCCGCTTTGGCCGTCGCTGTTTTTGCGACGGGGGTCTCGTTCGCAGGCATCTTCGACGACGTCGTCTTCCGCGCCGCCACCAACAAGGCGGATCCCACCGCCTACAAGGCGAACGAGCCGATCACGCTCGCGTTCACGCTCGCCAACGCGCCGAAGGAGGTCTATTCGGGCGACTATTCGATCTCCTGGGTGCGCAAGGGCGACGACGGCAAGGAAGAAAAGGGCCTCATTCCGCTCGATGGCAAAATGCCGATGACGCTGACGACGAAGCTCGACCGTCCCGGCAATGTGCTTGTCACCGCGTATGTGGTGGACAAGACGGGCGCGCATGTGAAGCGCGACAAGCCCGCGCCGAACGCGTGCTCGTGGGAAGGCGGCGCGAAGGAAGTCGAATTCATCGGCGGCGCGCTGGTGGAACCCGAAAAGCTCGACCAGGCACATCCCGAGCCCGAGGATTTCGACGCGTTCTGGGCGCGGCAGAAGGCGCGCCTGGCGGCGGTGCCAATGATCGTCGAGCGCGTGGAGGTGAAGCCCGGCAAGATCTGCCGCAACTGGAAGGTGAAGATTGCCTGCGCGGGGCCGCGTCCGGTGACGGGCTACCTCAGCATCCCGAAGAACGCGAAGCCGAAATCGCTCAAGGCCGTGTGCCAGTTCCACGGCTACGGCACGGGCATCCAGCAGGCGCCCGAGGACGGCTGGGAAGGGGTGATTTCCTTCAGCGTCAACGCGCACGGCTACGACTTCGACCAGGACAAGGCGTACTACGACAACTTCCTCGACGGCATCCATCCGCCGAGCACGTCCTACGGTTTCTCCACCTGGCAGAACGAATATCCCGAGGGGTGCTACTTCAACGGCATGGCGCTCCGTCTGCTGCGCGCGTACGACTTCGTGCGGACGCTGCCCGAATGGGACGGCAAGACGCTCGAAGCGCGCGGCGGCAGCCAGGGTGGGCTGCAGTCCATGTGGGCGGCGGGCCTCGTGGACGGGCTCACCAAGGCGTATCCCGTGGTGCCGTGGTGCTGCGACCTCGGGCCAGACGCGGTGAAGGACCGCATGGCGCCGGGCTGGCGCATTCACTGGACGAAGGGCATCTCGTACTACGACCCCGTCAACTTCGCGAAGCGCGCGAAGTGCTTCGTGGCGATCGAGCGCGCGGGGCTGGGCGACACGTGCTGCCTGCCGTCGAGCATCGCGATCCTCTACAACAAGCTTGCGGCCGACCGCCGGTCGATCGTGTGGGTGCAGGGTTCCAAGCATGGCTATGTGCCACCGATGCCCAACCAGAGCGTCGAGTTGCCTTCCGGCAAAACGGTGGCGGCGTTCCGCGGCGAGAACGTGTTCGTGGGCAGCCAGCTGCCCACGGATCCTGCCAAGTGACGCGCGGGTCCGCCTGGTTGAATTATCCCCCATAACCTCTTCACTATTACCTATTACTTGTTCCCTACCCAATGGTGGGGGTTGGGATATCGTGGGTTTTTTGATATATTTTCCAGTGCTTTTGGGTTTCAACGAAACAAAGGAAACACGATGAAGAAAATGTTGCTCGCGTCGCTTGCGCTTTGCGCGGCGGCGATGTGTCTGGCGGCGCCGCAGAAGGCGCCGCCGATTCCGGCCCCCGTCGACACGCCCAATGAACAGGCGGTCGCGTTCTGGGTCAAGTTCGACCGGCTGCCTTCCGCAGGCGAACCCACGGGTCTCGTCAGCTGCAAGGCGGACAAGGACGGCAAGCTCCAGGTGGCCTTCAAGGCGCTGCCCACCGAAATCGTCGGCGACCTCGAGATGGCGTCGCGCGACGCGGTGAAGGCCGGCGAATGGCACCATGTGGAAGTGAACTTCTCGCTCATGCAGCAGCGCGCCACATTCTATCTGGACGGCAAGTTCCAGTGGGAGAACGACAATCTCAATGTGCCGCGCCTCGTGCGCCGGACGCGCCGCGGGCCGTCGATCGACTTCACGGGAGCGGTGGAGGACATCATGAGCTGGACCTACGCCGCGGATTCCGAGCGCATGGCCGTCGCGTGCCGTTGTCTCCTCAAGCGCGCGGTCGCGGAAACGGCCGCCGCCGCGGCGGCGGTGAAGGCCGCGAAGCCGAACGCGGTCGGACTCGTCGCGTGGGCCGACGCGCTCGCGAAGAAGGCCGCCGAGTACCAGGCGCTCGTTCCCGAGGGGACGCGCTCGCGCGTGTCCGTGAAAGACGTGAAGAGCCTGATGCGCGACGCCGCCCACGCCCGCAAGATCGCCGAGACGGCGGTCGAGACGAAGGGCGTCTTCGCCGGCGCGGCCACCATCGCGGTGCCGCCGTTCTCGCAGGATCCGATCTGCCCCTACGACTTCCCGAAGTACGGCACGGTGGCGGACGAGCAGCGCCTCGTGGCGTGTCCCGGCGAAATCGAGGCCGCGTCCTTCGTGATGATGGCGTTCAAGCCGCTCAAGGTCACGGGCATCCGCTGCGACGGTTTCCGCGGCAAGGCGGGCACGATCCCAGGCTCGGCCGTGGACCTCAAGCTCGTCAAGCGCTGGTACCGTTCCGGCAGCGCGTGGATCGCCTACCACAACGACCGCCGTCTGCGCGTGCTCGTTCCGGACCTTCTCGTCAACGACGATTCGCTCGTGTACGTGGACGAAGAGCAGACGCGCAACTACCTGCGTCTCGACTATCCCGACGGCGCGATCTACTCCGACGCATCCGACGTGGGCAAGAACCACTTCGGCTGGGACCAGAACGTGCCGTTCAAGGACGCGGAGACGATCCAGCCGTTCGCGCTCAAGGACGCGGGCCGCAACCAGCAGCTCCTCGCCACGGTGAAGGTGCCGAAGGACGCGAAGCCGGGCGTGTACGACGGCAGCGTGACACTCAACACCGACGCGGGCGCGGTCGTCTTCAAGATCGCGCTCAAGGTGCTGGACGTGGAACTGCCCGTGCAGCCCGCGCCGTACGGCGACACGACGCGCAGCTACATCACGCACATGAACAGCTTCCCGAGCATCGAAGGCCACACGCACCAGGAGCGCGTGGACTACGCGCGCAAGATGCTGCAGAACGTGCACGACCACAACATGAACCACACGACGGGCGTGTTCACGTCGCCGTCGCTCGCGAAGCTGGCGCTCGAGATCGGCTTCGTGCCGGACCGCGTGTTCACGGTGGACCACCCGAAATGGTGGACGGAGTTCTATCCCGGCGTGCCGGGCGCCGAACTCACGGCGGCGGAACGTGAAGCGGGCATCAAGGCGTCCGTCGCGACGTGGAAGCAGAAGAACGCCGGCTGGCAGAAGTACCTGCCCGCGTGGGCGGAGGGCTGGACGATCGGCTTCTCCGAAGCGTGCGACTACGGTTCGCTGTGCAGCCGCCAGGGCGAAATGTCCGACGCGTGCCGCGAGGCGGGCATCAAGACGTTCGCGCACGGCATGGGCCACTGGAACAGCCAGTGGGCCGGCGACATCCAGGACATGAACTCGTCCACGCTCATCGATCGCGGCGAGGCGAGCCGTTGGCACGCCGCGGGCGGCGAGTACATCAACTACGCCGACCCGTTCCCGGGCGCGGAAAGCCCGTACTGGTACCGCCGGAAGATGGGCCTCTACATGTACAAGATGGGACTCGACGGCCACATGCTCCACGGCTTCCGCCAGGGCCGCACGCCCTGGTGCGAATGGGGCGAGGACTGGGGCGGCGACGGCAACTACCGCAACTTCTGCATGTCCTATCCGATGCAGGGCGGCTCGATCTTCTGTCTGCGCTGGGACGGCGTGCGCGAGGGCTACGACGACCTCCGCTACCTGACGCGTCTGACGCAGCTCGCGCAGGCGAACCTCGCGGCGAAGAACGTGGACCTCCGCCGCGAAGCGAAGCGCGCGATGCTCTGGATCGAAGCGCTGGACGGTCTGCTGGCCGACCTGGACGCGACCAAGACCGGCGCGGCCGCGCGCATCCTCATCCTGCAGGACGCGATCAAGAAGCACGGCGGTGTGATGCCGCCCGCCAATCCCGACTACGCCCAGGCGGCCAAGTAAGGCGAAAGGAACGACACGATGAAAAAAGCACTTGTTTCCGGAATCGCCTTCGCGTGCGCGCTCGGCCTTCATGCCGAAGCCGACGCCGGCAAGAACTTCTACGACGTGAAGTTCGGCCCCGTGCCGAACAACTACGCCACGATGCTCCGCGACTGCGCGGATGATTGGAGCTACAACTTCCGTCCGTACGGCGCGTCCTCCGAATGGCTGTGGTCCGACTCGAACGTCCGCCGCGCGGCCAGCGCCGACGAGAAGCTGGACGACCGCAACGTGACGGGACTGCGCGTGTCGTGCGACGAGGACGGCCTCGATGTGCTCGTGTACTGCAACGAGCCGACGCTCGCGACCTACATCGCGCAGACGAACGCGTTCCCCTCGCAGCGCATCGAGTTCTTCGTGGCGCCCGGCGACGCGGACGAACCGTGCGTGCAGCAGCGCTACATGGCGTTCTACGGCGACGGCAACTGCCGCGAGTACGAAAACCGCGAACCGGATCGCGACTTCCGTCTGGCGAAGCCGCAGGTGACCGAGACCGCGCTCAAGAACGCGGTGGTGGTGCGGATCCACTGGGACTGGGCGAACTTCTGGATGCGTCTGCCGTTCCTGAGCGACCGCGCGGAGGCCATCTGGCGCCTCTCGATCATCCGCTGGGTCGGTCCCGGCGTGACCTGGGGCGGCACGGTGCACCAGAACTCGCAGGCGGGCTACATCCGCTTCCCGCAGTTCGCGCCCGAGCAGCGCGCGGCGATCCTGAAGCGGACGCTCGAGAAGGGCTGGCGCGAATTCTGCGCGTACACGGACGACAACCGCACGTCGGTCGGCAAGATCTGGATCGGCCGCGAAAAGTGGCGCCAGGAGCGCAACGCCGCGGATCCGCGCAGCTACGTGAACATGCCGGAAGACCCGGACTTCCGCGCGACGTACCAGGCGATGATCGCCGAGCGCAAGGGGCTTGCCGCCGGCATCGCGAAATTCGAAAGCATGCCGCGCGCCGAGCAGGATGCGTTCTTCCTGAAGGCGGCGGACGCGCTCTTCAACTTCCCGTGGGCGGCGCAGGAAGCGTACGGGAAATACCAGGAAAAGAAACTTTTTGAGGCGAAGTGAGGATCATCAACATGAAAACGAAAATGTTGACCATTGTGGCGCTGGCGGCGGTTGCGGCCGTGGCCGCGCCCGACAAGGACGCGCAGAAGAAGGAGCAGGAACTGAAGCGGTTGACGCAGCAGAACAACCAGAAGGTCCAGCAGCTGCAGCGCGCCGTTTCCGGCACGTTCAACGAAACGCGCAAGCCGAAGGACTTCGTGGCGATCGCCTCGAACGTGAACGAGATCGTGAAGCTCGCCTCGCTCAAGGAAGGCGCCGCGAACTGCACGACGCCCGCCAAGGCGAAGCTCCTCCTGGCGCAGGCGTACGCCAAGCCGGTGAACCTCCGCTATCTGGAGCAGGCCAAGAAGCTGTACGCGGAGGCGCTCGCCGCCGCCGCGGAAGACGACAAGGCGAAGATACAATCCGAACTGGACGCGTATCTCGTTTCCGCCGGACAGAAGGAGGCGCCCGAGGCGTCCGCCGCGGAACCGAAGCCGCCGGCGACGGATCCGAAGGCGCTCCGCGCGTGGTACGAGCGCCGCACGGGCCAGCGTTACTGGTGGGAACACTCGCGCGGCGTCGACGTCCTCGCGCCCGAGGAAGGGCTCGATTTCAAGCTCAAGGCGTGCGACGAGGCGATGGCCGCGTTCACGGATCCGGGCGTGCGCGCGTGGTTCCGCGACCGCAAGGCGTCCATCCTCTTGTCCATGTGCAAGTGGCGCGAGGTCGAGGCGATCTACCTGGAGGAGCTCGCCGGGATCAAGGATCCGCTGAGCCGCGCCCGCTGCAACATGTACGACAAGCTCGCCAAGCTCTACGTCGCGCGCGCCGCGCGCTACTACGAGATGCCCAACCGCGAACTGACGATGAAGGCCGTGTGGTACTGGGAAGAGGCCGTGCGCGTCGAGCCGAAGAACACGGGCTGGATGCGTCCGATCGTGGAGCGCGCGTTCATGCTGGACGACTGGGAACTCGCGAAGACGTGGCTGGACAAGATGGTTGCGGCGCGCGACGGCAAGCCGGACGAATTCATCGCGGCCTGCTACGGCGACGTCGCGTACCACGCCGGCGACTATGCGAAGGCGGTGGAATGGTACGAGACGTTCAAGAATCTCCCTGAGACGCCGCAGCGCGTGCGCATTCCGAACGTGCACCAGCGCCACACGGGGGCCTTGTTCGCGCTCGGTCGCTACGAGGACTGCCTCAAGTCGCTCGAAAAGTGCCCGAACTTCTGGAGCTTCAAGGACACGAACGCGTACTACAAGCGCATTCTGAAGGCAAAGATCGAAGCGCAGAAGAAGACCGCCGAAACGGCGGCGAAGTGATTCGGACCGGAAATTTGGAGGCGACATGAAGAAGGTCACATGGTTGGCGGCGGCGCTTTGCGCGGCCGCGGCGGCGAACGCGGAGGAAACGCTTTGGACGAAGTACCAGCATTGGGAAGTGATGCCGGTGCTGACGGAAGACCCCGAGGCGGGCAACAACGTGCGCCAGCAGATGGATTTCACCAAGCCGTGGCACGGTCCGTGGCTCATCAATCCTTCTACCACCGGCATGACCGTGGGCATGATCACGCGCATCCGCGTGGGCGCCGCGATCGAATGGCGCGAGAAGGGCACGGAAAACTGGACGCGCCGCTGGAACGCGACGTGCGGCACGATCGACTATTCCGAGGATGTGCACCTGTTCCATCTCCAGGGCCTCAAGCCCGGCACCACCTACGAGTACCGTTTCGTCACCGCAATGAGCGGACTCGAAACGGCGTACACCGGCATCGTGGTCGGGCGCGAGATGTACACGTTCACCACGATGGATCCGAAGCGCGAGAAGTACCGCGTGTGGGCCACGGCCGACTTCCACGGCGGCGCGCGCCTCAATCTCGATCCCATGTACGAGCGCACGGAGGCGTCCACGGCCGATTTCTATCTGCTCTTGGGCGACAACGTCGAGGACCGCTTCGCGAGCGACGCGATGTTCTACATCACCTACGGGTACATGGACGACGTCTGCCGTCTCTGGGGCAAGGCGAAGCCGACGGTGTTCGTGCGCGGCAACCACGACGCCTCGGGCCAGCACATCGGCCAGTGGGGACGCTTCCAGGGGCATCCTTCGGGCCACAACTACTTCTCGTTCACGCAGGGTCCCGTGCTGTGGGTGGCGCTGGACACGAACCGCGAGTGGCAGAATTCGCCCGCGGGCACGGAGCAGATGAAGGCGTACCAGCAGGAGCAGCTCGACTGGCTGCGCGCGCTCAAGAAGACGGACGAGTGGAAGCGGGCGAAATACCGCATCGTGTGCAACCACTTCGGCTGGCCGGCCGACATCGGCGAGAGCCCGAATCTCGGCGCCGACATCGCGAAGGAACTGAACGACGTCACGCCCGAAGGCCGCATCCACCTGTTCCTCGCGGGCCACACGCACGTGTACACGCGCCACGATCCGGGCGCGGCCGAACTGAAGGCGTTCCCGGCCGGCAAGCCGAACAAGAAGGGCGTTTTGCCGCCGCCGTACGCGAGCAAGGAAGACCTCACGCAGTACAAGTACTGCCAGGTGATTGGCCGCCAGTGCGAGACGCTGACGCTCGACGTGTCGCCGGAGAAGATCGTGGTGCGCAGCCGCGACTGGCGCAAGCCCGGCCTCCCGGACTACGACAAGTTCGAGCTGTATCCGGACGGCTCCGTCAAGGATCTGAAGTGACAAAACAAAAAAAGGAAAACCATGAAACGCATGTTGTTGTTGGGGATGATGGCGTTTGCCGGCTGCACGACGCAGCTCGGCAAATTCACGGTGTACAGTCCCAAGCCGATCGACCTGTCGAAGGGCGAGTACGCGGTGGACAAGACGCAGAAGGTGAAGGGCGTCGACGGAACGGCCCTGTACCTGCTGTACGGACCGGACATGCCGACGTACGACGGGGCGGTGCGCAAGGCCATGGCGCAGAAGCCGGGCTGCGTGGGCCTGGCCGACGTCACGCTTTCGCGCAAGGGCTTCTGGCTGCTCTTCGGGTTCTGCGACTTCTACGCCGAGGGCTACCCGATCGTCAAGAAGGAGGTGAAGTGATGAAGCGGTGCGTTCTCGGGCTTTCGCTTTGCTGCCTTTTCGCCGGCTGCGCCTGGCGCACGCAAATCGAACGCGGCGTCGTTTCCACGAGCGCGATCGATTTCGGCAAGCGCTATGAAGTCGACACCTCCAAGAAGATTTCCGGCGCGGACCGCGCGCACGGCGTCTGGCTCATCCCGCTCGGTTCGCCCGACGCGGATCTGGCCGTCCAGAAGACGCTCGCCGACGCGAACAAGAAGTCCGCGCGCAAGATCGTGGGCATCGCCAACACCGAGGTCAAGTTCCGGCTTCTGTGGCTGTACCTGTACAGCCAGCGCTGGTACTCGGTCGAAGGCAACCCGATCTACGAAGCGAAGTGAGCCGGCTTCGGGCCGTGCGGCGGCCGCGGCGCGGCCGCCCTACCTGGGCGTGGACGCCAATCCGCAGTTCGGGACGAACTGCTCTACGGGGTGGGACGTCGAGGAGGGCGCTAATCCGCAGTTCGGGACGAACTGCTCTACGGGGCGGGGCGTATCTTGTGATATAATCCGCCCATGAAAAGAACTCGTGCGGCGGTTTTTGGCGGCGTCTGGTGTGCTTTGGTTTCGTGCTCCGTTTCGGCGGCGGATGTCGTGTGGGATGTGATCGTGGCGGGCGGATCCGTGGCGGGCGTCGCCGCCGCGGAGAGCGCCGCGGCCGCCGGCGCAAAGACGATTCTCTTCGAGTCGCGTCCGTATCTCGGCTGGGACCTCGCCGGCACGCTGCGCCTCCGCGCGGAAGCGCACCAGGACTGGCCGCCGAGCGACAGGTTCGAGACGAAGCTCGCGCGCGCCATCCACGAGGCGCCCGGCGACCTCGGCGTGGTGACGCCGCTTCGCCTGAAGCAGATCTGCGACCGCCGTCTTCTGAACGCGAAGATTCCGTTCCGCACCTGGACGACGCCGTGCGATGTCGTCTTCGACGCGTCGGGGAATTTCGCGGGCGTCGTGACGGCGACGCGCGGCGGTCTCGAGATCGTGCGTGGCAAGACGCTCGTGGATGCGACGGGCCGCGCGGTGCTCGCGCGGCGCGCGGGCGCTTTGGTCACGCCGGCGGAGCGGCGTGACCCCCTTGTGGGGACGTCCACCACGGACTCTGGCAGGCGCTCTGACACGGGCTCCGACAGGGGTTTTGACATGGACTCTGACACGGGCTCTGACAGGGGTTTTGACATGGACTCTGACACGGGCTCCGACAGGGGGGCACGCCGCTCCGCCGGCGTGCCCGAGGCGCCCCTCGTGTGCACGCGGGGCATTGTCGACGGCGAGAAGCCCGCGTTCCGCGAGGCGAAGATTTCCTTCGCCGATGGCGCGGACGACTCCGCGCGCGCCTGGGCGCGCCGCGAACAGGAGGCGCGCGACGCCACCTGGACCTCGAACACGCTCGACGCCGCCGACATGCTGCTGCCCGTCGTCGCGGGGGGTGACGCGACGAGGACGTCGCGTCTACGGGGTGAGCCCGCGCCGCGCGTGCGCGCGCCGTGGCTCCTTTCCGCCGCGCAGTCGGTGAACGACTGCGTCGCGGCCGGCCGCGCGGCCGGCGCCGCGAGCGCCGCCGAGGCGCGCGCGCTCCCCGTGCCCGGCGCGCCCGTCGAACGCACGATTTCCGAGCTGCCGATTCTGGCGACGTGCGACGTGTTCGTCGCCGGCGCGGGCACCGCGGGCGCGCCCGCGGCGATCGCCGCCGCGCGCGCCGGGGCGAAGACGATCGTGGCCGACCCCCTGCACCGCATGGGCGGCGTGATGACGGACGGCCTTATCGACAGCTACTGCTTCGGGTTGCGCATCGGTTTCACGGCGGAGCTGGACAAGGGCGTCGACGCGCTGGGCGCGACGGTGCACGGCGTCGGCAAGGCGGAGTGGCTGCGCCGCGCCGCGCACGCGGCGGGCGCGGAAATCTGGTTCGGCGCCACGGTGGTGGGGCTCGTGCTCGAACGGAACGCGGTGCGCGGCGTGGTGGTGGCGTTCGCGGACGGCACCTTGGGCCGCGTGGCGGCGCGCTGCGCGATCGACGCGACGGGCAACGCCGACCTGGCGGCGATGGCGGGCGAGGAGACGGCGTTCATCACGGCGGACGAGTTGTCCGTGCAGGGCGCGGGCTCCACCGCGAAGCTCCTCGGGCGCACCTACATGAACACGGACTGCGGCTTCGTGGACGACACGGACGCGCTCGACCTCATGCACTTCACGCTGCGCGTCCGGCAATCGACGGGCGCGTGGGCGTGGGACCAGTCGCAGGTCGTCAACTCGCGCGAGCGGCGGCGGCTGCACGGCGTCGCCTACGTGACGCCGCAGGACGTGATGCTCGGGCGCACGTATCCGGACGTGATCGCCAGGACGCGTTCCAACTTCGACACGCACGGACAGACCGTGGGCGCGCAGTTCTTCATTGAAACGCCGCACGCGCCCCAGCCGCTCACGGTGAATCTGCCGTACCGTTGTTTCCTGCCCAAGCGCACGGACGGGCTGCTCGTGACGGGCCTCGGCATGAGCGCGCACCGCGACGCGATGCCGGTGCTGCGCATGCAGCCGGACGTGCAGAACCAGGGCTACGTCGCCGGCTGGGCGGCGGCGATGGCGTGCAAGGACGGCGTGGCCGTCAGGAACGTCGACGTCCGCAAGCTGCAGAAGCACTTGATCGAGAAGGGCATCGTGGACGAATCCGTCCTCACGATGAAAGACAACCTGCCGCTCGCGGACGGCGCGCTCGCGGCGGCGGCGAAAAAGATGGCCGAAGGCGGCTACGCGGGGCTTGCCGAGCTCCTCACGGATCCCGCGCGCGCGAAGCCGCTTCTGAAGGCGACGCCCGGGTTGCCGGCGGCGCACGTCCTCGCGCTCCTCGGGGACGGCGCGCGCGCGGCGGAAGTCGCCGCGGCCGTGTCCACGAACACGTGGGACGCGGGCTGGAACTACCGCGGCATGGACCAGTTCGGGCGCAGCGTGAGCTGGGTGGACAGCTACCTCATCGCGCTCGGCAAGGCGAAGGCGAAATGCGCGCTGGAGCCGCTGCTCGCGAAGATGGCGGCGCTCACGCCCGCGTCCGAATACTCGCATTTCCGCGCGGTGGCGCTGTGCGCCGAAGGCGTGGGCGACAAGGCGGCCGTGCCCGCGCTGGCGAAGCTGCTCGCGCTCCCGGGCGTTGGCGGGCACGCGCAGCGTCCCGTGGCGGAGGCGGGCGTCGTGCCGATTCCCGAGTACGCGTTCTGGGAAAGCGGCAACCGCGGCATCGCGGACCGCGAGCGGAGCGACTGTCTGCGCGAGCTGTGCCTCGCGCGCGCACTGTACAACCTGGGCGACGACGCCGCGCACGCGGGCGAGAAGACGCTCCGCGCCTACGCGGAAGATCCGCGTCGCGCCTACGCCAACCACGCCAAGCAGGTGCTGACGAAGTAGGTTGAAGGTTGAAGGTTGTGCGAAGCGTGCGTACGCGGGCGCGTTCTGACAGGATAAGCGGCGCCCTCGCCGCTTCCAGATAGCGGCGTGCCGTTTTTCAAATTTCCGCGAAATCCGTTGTTTTTACGCTTAAATTTTGGTAATATATCCATCGGTGGAAACCATCAGTTTTCCGCCGACATACCCTTTATGATCAAGACAACTGGACAGCTGTTGTCTCTCTACGCGCGCGTGAGCGCACGCGTAGTGGGGCTTTTTTCGCGCGCGCGCGGAAGCGCGCTCGCGCTCGCGACGCTGGCGCTCGCGCTCTTCGCGCCGACTGCGGCGCGGGCGGATCAGTACACGTACGCCGCCACGGTGATGAGTTCCGAGTGGGTGAAGATCCAGGACAACGTCACCGACATCACGCGCGTCACGCCCGTTTCCGCCATCACGGTTGGCGGCGCGCTCGGCGTGTACACGGCCTATCCGTACTATGTGAAGGTCAACGGCAACCAGATGACCTTCCAGATCCAGGTCGAGACCGACTGGCTCAAATGCATGGGCATGGCGTTCAAGGTCGAAGGCGACAAGCTCTACGCCCGCCAGACCTACGCCCGCTACACCACGAAGACGACGGCGGGCACGGTGGATTTCGACACGGCCTCCGTTTCGCAGGGCACCATCGGCACGGGCGGCTACGGCATCCAGTCGATCACGTTCGACTACGTGGCGCTCGTCGAAGCGGTGCCCGCGGAATACCAGCGGCTGCAGTACCTCAAGTCCTCCGGCACGCAGTACGTCGACACGGGCGTCGCGGTGAAGAACACGATTTCCGTCGAGGCGAAGATCCTGAACGTGAAGAACGACGCGTCCATGCACATGGTCGGCGCGCGCACCGCGTTCCAGAACCAGGCCATCGGCCTCTCGTTCCAGATTGAAAGCGGCAACCAGGGCTACGCCGCCGCGTACGGCACCGAGGTCGCGTACTCGATGCTCGGCAACGACCTCGTCGGCGGCGTGTCGGACGGCTGGCACGTGTTCAAGATCGGCGCCACGGCGAAGGTGGACGACGCGACGAAGCACGCCTTCACCGCGCAGACGTTCTCCTCGGACAAGAACATCTACGCCTTCACCGTGAACAACGGCGGCACGCCGCACGCGCAGATGGCGTCCATCTCGATCGCGTGGCTGCTGATCAAGGACGGCGAGTCCATCGAGCGGTATCTGCTGCCGGTGCGCCGCCTTTCGGACGACGAACTCGGCTTCTACGACACGGTGAACGACGTCTGGTACCCGAACGCTGGCACGGGCGTGTTCGAGGCGGGTCCCGCGTACGTGGACCTCCACACGTATCCCGCCGAATGGATCGAGAACACGTACGATTCCTACTTCGTGACGGACTACTGCCCCGGTCCCGACACGCGCACCGACGCGAAGTTCATCCCCTACAACGGGCTCGGTCCGGTCAGCGAATGGACATCCTCCGGCCAGTCCGTGTCCTCGCGCTACGGCACGCTCTGGGGCACGCGCCCCGGCACCACGGACTACCGCTGCTACCAGATCAGCACCTACTCCACCATCGCCGACTACGCGAGCTACCGCGGCGGCAGCGGCGACACGCTCCAGTTCGACTTCCACATGACGCGCGGCGAGGTGACCGAGTTCCGCGAGACGGACACGGAAATCGTCGTGAACGGCGTCACCGTCGCCACGGGCGTCACCCGCTCCGGCGCCACCGACGTGCCGATCGCCATCTTCGCGATCAACAACAACGGCAGCATCGTCCAGCGCGGCAAGTACCGTCTCTTCCACCTGCGCTTCTGGGAGAAGGGCAAGCTCGTGCGTTCCTACGTGCCGTACGTGAAGAACGACGTCGTGGGCCTCTTCGAAGAATGCACGGGCACGTTCCTCGCGCCGCGCGGCACGGGCACCGTCTCGTCCGGTCCGGTCGCCGCGTACGACGACGACGCGCTCGAGGTCGAAGCGCCCGCGTCCACCTCGGTCGGCGCGCCGTCCCCGGCGTACGGGCGCCGCCAGCCGCTCGCGCAAGGCGACGCGTTCGACTGCACGTTCCCCGCGTTCGAGACGAACGGCTTCCGCTACGTCGCCACGGGCTGGACGCTCTACACGAATTCGGCCGCCGGCGGCATGCATGCGTGGAAATCGGGCACGGGCGACACGTGCGCCTACGTCCACCCCGGCCGCTTCGCGAAGCTGCGGTGGGATGTCGCGATCGCCGCCGCGCCCGTCGCGTCGCCCGTCGCGCCCACGAACCTCTACGAACGAATCGAATACGTGGAGTCCACCGGCTCGCAGTACGTGAAGTCCGGCTACTGCGCCAAGATGTGGACGGAAACGCGCGTCGGCTACCAGTTCCTGGGCGCGCCGGTGGCGTACGGCAACATCGTCGCCTCGCGCGCCAGCAACAACAGCGCCTACTTGTACGCCGCGGCGCGCGTCTCGAACGTCACGCCCACGTCGCACGAGCACTACTACGGCAATGTCAACATCGCGCGTAGCTATGCCGCCGGTCAAACCACCTACCACGAAACCGTGTTCAACGACCCGCTCCACCGTCTGTACGAAGACGGCTTCTACCTCGGCGCGTGGGCGCACGGCAGCTTCAGCGAGGCCGTGCCCGTCGAGCTCTTCATCTTCGCGCGCAACACGGGCAGCGGCGTGGAACAGCAGGCCCAGGCCCGCATCCACCACCTCGAGTTCTGGGAGTTCGGCGTGCCGGCCACGGCGTTCATTCCCGTCAAACGCCTTTCCGACGGCGCGGTGGGTTTCTACGACGCGGCCCAGGGCGTCTTCTGGGGTGCGAGCGGCACGGGCGCGCTGATCGCCGGTCCCCACGCCGAGACGGCGGACGGCCTGCGCGTTTCGGGCACCGCGGGCATGCCCGCCGTCGCGGACCTCGCGCCCGCGGCCGGCGACACGTGGCACCACGCGCCCGGCGAAGCGATCGCGTGCACGTCCTTCGCGGCGGCCGCCGCGGACGGTTTCCTGTACGCGTGCAACGGCTACGTCGTCTACACGAATGACCTCGCCGGCGCGCGCCACCCGTGGCTCGCGGGCAGCGAGCTTTCCGTCGCCTTCGCGCATCCCGGCTCTTTCACCACCGTCGAATGGCAGTGGGAGAAGAAGGCGCCGGGCATGCCGTGGTCCTCGGCGTCGTACGTGCAGGACGGCCTCCTGGCGCACTGGGACGGCATCGAAAACGTCGCCCCGTTCACGCACGCCGACGCCACCGCGAGCTGGGTGGACCTCGTGGGCGGCCGCGCATTCGCGCTCACGGCCGCCACCGTGGGCGACAAGGGGCTGACCTTCGCCGGCAACGTATCCTCTTTCGGATACCTCTCGCCCGCGGACACGGCCGCGGTCTTCGACGCGCCCCTCGAACCGACGGTCGAACTCGTCTACCGCTACGCCGGTGGCACCGCCAACGGCATCCCGCTGATGTCGTCGTCGAAGTCCGGCATCGCGCTGGGCGTGCACAATTCGGGCCAGAACGTCATCCTGTCCAACACCCGCAACGGCATCGCGCCGTATTTCACCAGCGGAACGGCCGTCCGCACCGTCGCCACGCACTACAGTTCCCGCAAGGCCGTCGCGGCGTGGGGCGACGGCGCGCAGTTCACCTCGTTCAACGCCGAGAACAACTGGAGCTACGCCGACACCGCCACGTGGATCGGCAAACGCAACTACGACAACGCGCCGTTCAAGGGCGACGTGATGGCCCTGCGCGTGTACAACCGCCATCTGTCCGCGGCGGAGATCGTTCACAACAAACTTGTCGACGACTACCGCTTCCGCGGCGTCTCGTATGCGGACGTGGTGGACGTCGCCGGCGAACCGGGGCGGTACGGCGAGTCGTCGCCCGACTACGGCATCCACGCGGGCTACGCGTCGGGCGCGGAGGTGTCGGCGTCGTTGACGTCCGGCACCGTCACGGCGGGCGACGTGACCGCGACGTGCACGGGCTACGTCGTGTACACCAACGCGCCCAACACGGATGCGTGGACGCCGTGGCTCAGCGGTTCGGGCACGTCCGTCTCGTTCAACCACCCGGGCGTCGCCGTGCGCCTCGTGTGGCAGTGGCGCACGAGCGCCGCCGCGTCGCTTTCCTTCATCGGCTTTTCCGCCACGAACGTGGCGTCCGTGACCGTGTCCGCGCACGTCGGCGGCTGGGGCGACGCCGCGACGGCGTCGCTCAAGGCGGCGTGGGGCTTCGCGCCGGACGCGCTCGACTTCACCACGACGCTGCAGGAAACGGCCGTCGCCGGCACGGACGTCCGCAAGACGCTCCAGCTGCCGCCCGGCGCCACCTGCTACGTGAAGCTCTTCCTCGAGGATTCGGACGGCGGCAAGACGTGGGTGACGACGGATCCCGAGGTCGTGACGCTGCCCGACGCGTACGCGCCGCTCCATCCCGACGCCTACAGCTACGTGGGCTCGAGCACGAATCTGTTCCACTGGGACGGCATCGACAACGCGGGCACGGGCATCCACGACTCCTCCTCGACGATCTGGAAGGACCTTTCGGGCTGCGGCTACGACCTGCAGCTCACGCCGCGCGGCTCGTGGCGCGCGAACGCGATGGCCGTGGACGACTACTCCGCGCGGTACCTGGGCGGCAAGGGTCCGCTGTACCAGACGATCGAAGCGGTGTTCCGCACGACGTCCGCGCCGAACAACTGGGGCATGATCTTTACGGCCGAGCGCAAGCATTCGAGCCCGCACCACGTGATGACGGGCAACTACGGCCGCTACGCGTGGTTCTCCACGGCGAGCGCCGCCGAGCGCGCGCTCTATCTCGGCGACGACATCGCCGTGCCGCACGGCGTGGCCGCCACCTACAACGCCATCAGCGACAGCGCCGCGCCGGACGGCTTCTTCCTGGACGGCGCGCGCGTCGTCGAGCCGCCCGTGCTGTCCACCACGTTCAACAACGGCGACGGCTACATGGCCGTCGGCGCGCGCAAGCCAAACGAGGGACTGTATTCGTTCTTCGGCGACGTGTACGCGATCCGCGCGTGGGGCGGGCGTCTCACGGACGTGGAACTCCTGGCGAACAACCGCATCGACCGCATCCGCTTCTTCGGCGAAGAGCCGGCGGACGGCTTGGTGGTGACGGGCGATCCCGCCGTGTACGGCGCGGCGGCGCCGTGCGCGGGCCGCCACTACGGTCTTTCGGAAGGGGCGTCCTTCATCTGCTCGGCGGCGGCGAGCGTGTCCCTCGCGGGCGGCGCCACGGCGACGTGCCAGGGCTGGAACCTGTACACGAACGTCGCCGGCACGGCGGATTGGGCGCTCGCCGCGTCGGGCGCGGGCGCGACGTGCGCGTACGTGCACGGAAAGACGGCCGCGAAGCTCGAATGGCGCTACGCCGTGGAAGGTCCCGCGGGCGTGACGTTCCTGGGGCAGACGGCCACGAACCGCACCTCGGCGGCGTTCGTCACCTCGGTGAGCGGTTTCGGAACGGGCGTGACGGCGGCGGATCTCGCGGTCGCGTGGGGCGTCACGTCCGGTGAATACGCCGTCACCTCGGTCGTGTGTTCCGCCGTCGCGGGCCAGGTGGCGACGAACCGCTACGAAGGCGTGCCGCCGGGCGCGGCCGTGGCGAAACTGCTCCTTCTGGACAAGACGACAGGCGCGGTGCTCGCCGAATCGGCCGAGTGCCGCATCGCCGCCCTGGACAACGCGGGCGCGCTGCGCGAGCCGTTCGTGGAGGTGAACGGCAACGCGTGGTTCGACACGGGCCACAAGCCCACCGTCCAGTCGCGCGTGGAGATCGACTATCGCTTCCTCCAGACGTACAAGCAGTACCGCGTCTTCGGCGTGGAGGCGGGCACGCTGTTCATGACCGTGTACCAGAACGGTTCCGGCTTCTGGGCGTACGCGCACCAGAACAATTCCGGCAACGGGATCGCCACCGCGACGTACACCGACGTGAAGCGCCACTTCCTCGTGTACGACATGAAGAATTCGGTCTTCTCGATCGACTACGGTTCCACGGCCTACGCGAGCCCGATGACCGGAACCGCTTCGCAGAACGCGAACAACACGCTGTATGTGTGCAAGGGCAACGGCGACTCCAACCCCGCGGCGCAGATGCGCGTGTACGATTTCAGGATCTACGAAAACGACGCGCTCGTGCAGCATCTCGTGCCGCGCGAGGTGGACGGCGAAGGCGTGCTGTGGGACGTGGTCGCGAACGCCGCGCACAAGTCCATCACCACCGTGCCCGCGTCGTTCGGCGCGGAAAACCCGGGCGCGGACGCGCTGGAGGTGGTCGGGTCGCCCGTGGACGGCGGCGCGGTGCTGCCCGCCTACGGCGCGCACCTCGGGATCGAGATCGGCGACGCGTTCACGTGCGTGGCGCCGAAGGACGCGGCGGGCGACGTGAAGTACGTGTGCACGGGCTGGGAGATCTGGCGCCACGTGGCGGACACGTTCGACGACTGGACGCTCGAGGCGTCCGGCGACGGCAACGTCTGCACCTACGTGCACGGCGCGACGGCGGGGCGGCTCGTGTGGAAGTGGTCCGTGAAAGGCCCGGCCGGCGTCTCCGCCGCGGCGGCCACGGCGGTGGCGCGCACGTCCGCGACGATTCCCGTGTCGATCGCGGGCTTCGGCTACGCGGCCGATTCGGCGGACCTCTACGCCGCCTGGGGCTATTCCGCGGACGTCCTCGCGTTCACGAACCGCATGATGTCGTCCGTGACGCCGGCCACCACGCCCGACGTGACGCTGGACGGCCTCGCGCCGGGCGCGACGGTGCACGTGCGCTTCTTCCTCAAGGACAACCTCGGCAACGTCACGGAAGCGCCCGCCGCCACGTCCTTCACGACGTCCGACTTCTGGTGGCGCGAGGAATTCGCGCCGATGGCGAAGGCCACGGGTTCGCAGTGTTTCGACACGGGCATCTACCCGAACCGCGGCACGCGCGTCACGTTCACGCAGGCCACCACGGACAAGTCCGCGGACAAGATGACCTTCGGCGAACGCAACTACGGGTTCAACTTCCTGGTGTGGTTCGGCAAGACCGCCGGCACGACCGTGTCTCCCGTCATCGCCGGTGCCACCACCTCCGTCGCCGACTATTCCTCCGGCAAGGCGCCCGGCGAACGCTGGACGCTCGACTTCGGTCTTTTGTCCGGCCTGTGGGTGGACGACGTGGAGTTCCTTTCCGGGTTCTGGTTCAAGGCCAACTACGACTCCGCGGCGACGTCCACCGGCACGCTGTATCTGATGGGCCTCCACGACAAGAACAACGCCGGCGAAGCGCGCAGGTACGTGGGCGAATTCTACCGCTCGAAGGTGTACCAGGACGGCGCGCTCGTCCGGGACTACCGTCCGCGCCTCAAGGACGACGGCGTGACCTGCGGCATCTACGACGCGGTCGCGAACGCGTGGGTGGCGACGACGGGCACGTTCGAGTGGGGCGGGCTGAAGCCGCTGGAAGACGATTCGCTCGTGGTGGCCGGCTTCCCGGGGGAAAGCTCCACGCCCGGGCCCTCGTACGGGCGGCATTCCGACCTCGCCGAGGGCGACGCGTTCACCTGCTCCGCGCCGGCGTTCGTCGACGGCACGCGCATCGGCCGCGTCGCGGGCTGGAAGCTCTACGAGGCCGTGCCGGACGAAACGGCGTGGCAGCTCGTGGCGGAGGGCGACGGGGACGCCGTCGACTACGCGCACGGCACCGAATCCATGAAACTCGAATGGCAGTGGCGCTATTGGGACGAACCCGGCCTCACGTTCAACGGCGTGTGCGAGACGAACGGCACCTCGGTGCGGATTGACGCCACGGTGAAGGGCTTCGGCTACGACGCGGAGACGGCGTCCCTGGAAATCGCCTGGGGCTACGACGCGGGCACGTACCTCTACACGAACGTGCTCGCCGCGGTGGTGTATCCCGGCTTCGTCACGAACTTCCTCTTCGACGGCCTCTCGCCCGCCACGGAATACCACGCGCGGCTCTTCCTGCGCGATTCCGTCGGCGGCATCGTCGAGATGTCCAACGCGGCGGAAATCGTCTTCGAAACCGAGAACACCGGCCTTTCCGAAGAGCCGCGTTACGTCGCGGCGCTTGTCGGCGTCAACACGCTCGAGTACGTCACCTTCAACGGCTCCACCTACGTCACCACGGGGATTATTCCGTCCGGACACGAAATCCAGTTCACCTACCGCACGGTCTACTCCACCGCCTTCGTCAACGACGCCCACGTGATCGGTACGGACTATTCTGGATCGTCCTACAACTACGTGCACTGGACGGAATGGGGCAGCGGCGCGACGCGCGTCGACCAGCAGCACTACTGCTGGGGCTATGACGGCTCGGAGTTGAACAACTACGGTACCGTGGTCACGAACGTGATCCACGTCGTCGACTACAACAAGAAAAACGGCTCGACCTACGAAACGTGGCTGGACGGGACGAGGACGACGTTCAGCAAACTCTCGAAATCGTACTCCGTCCTCAACATCGGCCGCCGCTCGAGCGTCACGAACTGGAAGGGCGACATGTTCGAGTTCGCCATGATCGACCACGCGACGGGCCAGGACGTGCTGCACTACTATCCCGCCAAGGATCCGGACGGCAAGGTCTGCTTCTTCGATGCCGTGGCCCGGAAGTACGTGTACCCGTCGGCCGGGACGCTCGTCGCGGGCCCCGAATCGAATCCGAGCGCCGAGTTCTTGTCCATGGTGCGCGTTTCGGGCAAGCCCGTCGAGAAGCGTGGAACCACCACGCCCGGCTACGGCATCTTCACGGGTTACGCGCAAGGCGACAAGATCGAAAACGCCACCGCGTTTTACCACGTGAAGGACGGCGTGACGGGATTCCCCGTCGGCTACACCGTGTACACGAACGACGTTTCGGGCGCGCGGGTGCCGTGGTTCGCGGAGGACGTTTCCGGCGATTGGGCCGCGCGTCTCGCCTCGCACGCGAATCTCGTGTTCTCCACCAATCATCCCGGCTGCGCCACGTGGATTGACTGGAACTGGGTCTATCTCGGCGAGAAGGGCCTTGCGTTCAACGACGTGGTGGAGACGAACACGGCGAACGCGATGCTCGATGTGAATGTCACGGGCTGGGGCTACGACGCGCCGCGCGCGCAGCTGAAGATGGCGTACGGCTTCCGTCCGGACAATCTCCAGTACACGAACGTCCTGTGGGACGTCGCCGTGCCGGGTACCGCCACGAACATCTTCGCCACGGGCTTCATCCCCGGCCAGCACTACTACTTGCGCCTGTTCCTCGAGGACTCCGCCGGCGGCATCGTCGACTGCGGCGTCACGCGCGAGCTCGAGACGTCCATGGACTGGGAGGAGGTTGCCACCGAAGGCGCCACCGGCGACCCGGGCGTCAACTTCGGCGGTTTCGGCGTCGGCTTTTCGGGCCGCAGCGACGACAACTACCGCTTCGACGACAAGTACTACCCGCCCAACACGAACGTCGAGCTCAGCGTGTCCAAGAACATCGCGGCGGGCACGAGCGTCTATGCGCCGGGAAACCAGTCGGTGCTCGTCTACTGGGGCAGCATCTACCTGAAGGGCGGCACGTACAATTTCGCCGCGCAGTACATGGACTACCTGTGGCTCAAGATCGACGACCAGGTGCTGATGCGGAGCACGGACTGGGCCAACGTCCAGCGCGCCTCCATCACGCGCGATCCGGGCTGGTACAAGTTCGAAGCGCGTTTCTCGCACGGCAGCGGCAACTGGGGCGGTTCCTTCGGTCTGCGCTACAACATCGGCGGGAGTTCCACGTCTTCCAACAAGTCCGACTATCCGAACGACGTCGCCGACACGGGCGACGGCACCTTCCTGCGCACGGGGTCTGGCGGGTTCCTGGAGGACTGCTTCCTCGTCGCCGGCGCGCCGTCCAACTACATGTCGTTCGCCGCGTCGCCGTTGCCGTGTTACGGGCGGTACGCCACGCTCGCGGAAGGGGACGGTTTCGTCGCCACCTCGCCGCACCAGTTCGACGACGGACGTGCGTTCCTCACCACGATCGGCTGGCAAATCGACCGCTGGAGCAACGCGGCCAACGCCTTCGCCCTCGAATCCGAAGGCGACGGCACGAACACGTGGTACCGGCACGGCACGACGGCCGGCAAGCTCACGTGGATCTTCCTCGTGTCGAACCACCTTGAAGTCGCGGCGAACGTCGCACGCCGCGGCGACGTCGCGTACAAGCGCGCGGGCGAAACGGATTGGCACGTGTTCCCGAGCGACTTCAATGTTCTCTTCGCGACGAACGAAGTCGTGACGATCCGTGCGTTCCCGGGCAAGGGAACGGCGGGCAGCCAAGGCTACAGCTTCAAGAAGTGGAGCGGCGAACTGCCCTCGGGCGTGGACCGCGAGTCGGCCGAAATCCAGATTCGCATGGACGTGCCGCGCCGCATTACCGCGACCTTCGACGCGCCGTATTCGATCGGCGCGACGTCCAAGGCCACGTTCAAGATCGCGGGCTACACGGGTTCCGGCGCGCTGGAGAACTTCCCCGTCCCCGTGCGGCTTTCGGAAGCGACGATGGACGGTTTCGACTATTCGCGCGCGGCGGATGGCGGCGAGGACCTGCGCTTCTACGACCAGTGGGGCGAGCCGCTTCTGTTCGACGTCGAGAACTGGGACGCCAAAGGCGAGTCCGTTGCGTGGGTGAGCGTGCCCAACATGGACAACGGCGTCGAGATCACGATGATGTACGGCGACGGCCAGTCGGCGGACGACAACGACCCGACCGAGGTGTGGAGCCGCGCCGACTACAAGGCCGTGTACCACATGAACCAGGAAGGGAAACAGCAGGAAGACGCCACCGGCAACGACGCGATGACGGCCACCACCACGGCGGACGTGCTGCTCGGCGCGGGCATGGTCGGTTCCGCCATCTACAAGACGGGCACGCTCACCGCGCCGAACATCCACGCGAACGCGGGCGTCAATTCGAAGAGCTACACGGTTTCCGGCTGGTACTATTGGCCGGACAACTCGGCCGGCACGCAGTGGACGGATCCGTTCTCCAATGGCGGTTGGGGGTCGTGGAGCTGGTACTTTGAATACAATTACTCGAACTATTCGCTGCGGTTCATCCGCAACGCGAACGTCACCGGGTACTTCAACACGCTCGACTCGTCCAAGTACTGGAACCACCTGTGCATCAGCTACAACGGCTCCAGGTTCGACATCTACGTGAACGGCGTGCGCAACACGACGGCGTCCCAGGCGTGGACGTCGGAACCCAGCGCGACGCCGTTGAGCATCTCAACCTTCAAGGGCTGGGTGGACGAAACGCGCGTCCGGAACGCCGTGTCGTCGGCGGACTGGATTCTGGCCGAATACATGTTCGCGACGAACGGCGCGCGGGCCGTCTGCACCGACGTCTCCGCCGTGGGCGGCGGCGGCGAGACGATCTACGTGGGCGTCAATCCGACGGGACTCGACATTGGCGGCGAGGGCTTCACGCCGGACATCGGCGGGTGCCTGGATAAACCCGTCTCGGGAACCAGCTACGGCTTCGCGGCGCCGACGTACTGGACGAGCGCGGACGGTCAGCTCATGGGCGTCCGGCGCGGCTACGTGGTGCGGCGCGAGGACGGCTGGTGCCAAACGAATCGCACCGGGAGCAGCACGGCGAACCGTTCGTTCTCGGAGATGGAGGAGCTGCAGTGGCAGTACGACGTGTTCCACGGGCTCGTGGAGACGAACGGCGACAACGTGGCGTTCGGCTTCACCGCGTCCGGTTTTGTGCCGCCGGAAATCACGGCGACGACGGGCACGGTGTTCGCGCTGTGGGGCTACACGGAAAGCGCGCTCGTCAACTCCAACCGGCTCGCCACGGTGACGACGGGCGCGTACCACCGGTGCGTCCTGAACGGCCTCGAACCCGAACACGCCTACGTCGCGCGGGTGTACTTCCGTCTGCCGGACGGCTCGCTGCAGGAAGACCCGCACGGGCTCTACCGCTTCTGCACCACCTCGCCGGCGTTCGGCGGCCAGCCGGGTCTCTTCCAGTACCGCGTGAACACATCGGGCAACGGCATCGGCACGGCGGTGGACTGGAGCCAGCACAAGGACGACCGCGTCCTCGCCGCGTTTCCCGTGTTCAAGACGTACAGCTGGAAGTCGGCGGACGGCATGAAGAGCTACTCGTGGAGCGGCGGCGGCACGTGGGCGTGGTCGGGCTACATGTGGTTCGACAAGAAAACATACACCTTCGGCGGCGCGTACGACGACTACTACTACCTGAAGGTGAACGGCACGGTGATGCTCAACGGCGGCGGCAGCGGTCTCGGCACGAAGCAGTGGGACGTGCCGACGGCGGGCTGGTACCCGATCGAGCTGCGCGTGTGCGACACGGGCGGCGGGTACGGTCCGTGGAACTGGAACTGGGGCGTCGCATGGAACATGACGGGCTACAAGACGCAGGACAGCTCGAACAACTGGAAACCGTTCCAGGACACGGGCGACGGCACGCTGCTGCGGACGGAGCCGGGTCTGGGCGGCATCGAGATCGTGCAGGAAAACGTCGAGGACGGCAAGCTTATGTCCGTCGATCTCCAGTTCGGCGCCATCAAGACCGCGGGCACGCTGTACGCGCTCTATTCCGACGTCGCCGGCACGGAAAAGACGAACACCTGGCGGTATGTCGAGAAGGTGGGCTCGCTCGCGAAGGGCGCCACGACGTTCACCGCGAGCGTCACGAACCTGTGGGGCGCCGCGGACCGCCGGGTGCTGTGCTTCTACTACCAGACCGCGTCGGAGTTGATCGGGTCCGAAAACCTCTACTTCCGCGACTACCGCGCGCCGTACCTGACGGAACTCGAAGTCGGCGGACGCGGCGGCGACACGTTGAACGTCACGGGCCGTCTCAAGTCGTACCAGGGACCGACGTGCGAGCTGAAGATCTGGGTGGGCGAAACGCGCGAGAACCTGAATGTGTGCTGGGCCGGTTTCCCGGGCAGCCGCCGCACCAAGGCGCGCAGCTTCAATTTCGACCTCTTCGAGGCGGATGTCGCGTCGGACCACTACTTCAGGCCGGGCAACACCTACTTCGTCTGCGTCGAGGCCATCGACACCTTCGGCCGCACCTACCGTTCGAAGGTGCTGGAGGTGACGATGTCGGCGGAGTCCGCGTTCGCGAGCGCGACGCTCACGGAGATGAACCGCCGCACGGCGAAGTGGTCCGTGAAGATGGCCGAACTCGGCGCCAGCGACCTCGACACCGTCTCGCTCTGGATCGGCACGGAAGCCGCCACCAACGAATTCGGCGAGGCGGACGAAGCGCAGTTCACGCAGCCCATGGCGGCGCAGTCCATCTTCGACAACACGTCGCACGAATTCGCCTACACATTCCCGGAACTCGAAAAGGACTACTTCTGGCAGTTCCGAAGCGCGAACGCGACGCAGGGCGGCACCACGAACTGGGTGATCCGCACCGCGCCGCAGGTCGTCTCCACGAAGGACACCACCACCTACACGTGGCGGCGCAGCGTCCGCGAGGGCCGCTGGGACGATCCCGCGAACTGGAGCGCGAACACCTCCGACGCCATCGGCTGGCCTTCGTCCAAGAGCTGTTCGGTCAATTTCGACCACGGCACCGAAGCGATCATCCACTGCCCCACGAACATCTACGTGGACTACATCTACTTCAATTCGAAGCACATGAAGCTCACGTTCGACACGAAGGGCCGCGTTCCCGGCGACGAACCGATCGAGTTCTACGCGCCGCGCATCCGGTTCTTCGACAACAAGTCGGACAACACCGACTACGCGGACGAAATCTCGTTCTCCGACCTGAAGGTGTGGTGGAGCTACGACTGGGACTACCACCCCGTGGGCTGGCGCCTCACATTCACGGACGGCGCGATCTTCAACTATCCGCACGACGGCTTCCGCTGCTACCCCACCACGAAGAACGCGCCGTACGGCTGGAACCAGTTCGAGGTCCTGAACGGCGCCACGGCGAACTTCAACAACTACTACTTCGGCGGCGGCGCGCGCGTTCTGGTGTCCAACGCCACGATGGTCTGCCGCAGCCAGTTCCTCGTGAGCTGCTGGCAGGGCGGCGGCGTGGTGCGCTTCGAAGGCACGAACCCCGTGCTGAAGGTGGGCTCCAATTTCCGCGGCGACGTGGACATGTCCGGCAACGTCGCCCTCACGAACAAGTGGGGAGGCTGCGAGTTCAACGTGCCCGCGGGCGGGTACGCGGAGCCGCCGATCCAGTTCACGGGCACGGGCAACTACCTTTTCGGCGGGTCCGACGCGGACGGAAAGATCGCCAAGCCCGTGCAGCTGTGGATTGACCCCCTGAGCCCCGCCGCCTGGACGGACGAAACGATCACCTCGCCGCTCGTGACGTGGAGCAAGGGCGTGAACACCAACCAGGTGCAGCTGATGACGCTGCCGAACGCCGAAACGGACGCGCTGCTCTACAGTTCGCCGTTGCAGACCGCGTGGACCGAGACGAACGCCTGGGACGCCGCGTACGGCGTCGCCACCGGTCTCGCCGTCAGGATCGTGGGCGATTCGCGGTCGGGATCGGTGACGGTGACGGCGTGGCCCGCCGAAAAGGCGGAAGGGGACGGCGCGTTCATGCCCACCTCGGACGCGAACGGCCGCGCCTACGAGACGTTCGACGATGTTCTGGACGGCTACGTGTTCAAGTGCCCCGCCGCGTACGAGAAAACGGACGAGCGCGGCACGTGCGCGGGCTGGAAGTGGTACGCGGAGGATCCGTTCACGCACGTGCGCACCCTCGTAAGCGAGGGATCGGGCAACAACGCGACGTACGTGCAGACGAACGCGTGGATGATCCTCGAGTGGCAGTGGGCCGTCGAGTACCGCGTCACGGTGAACATTGTCGGTTCGGGACAGGTTGCGGGCGACGCGGAGCAGTGGGTCGCGCACGGCGCCTCGCCGGATCTCGTCGCCACCGAATCGGACACGACGGCGTTCTACCGGTGGAACGCGCGTTCTGGTACGCTGGATCTGGCCCAGCCGGACCGCATGACCACGAACCTCACGTGTGTGGTCACGGGGCCGCTCCAGCTCGAGGCGCAGTTCGGAAAGTGCATCTTCGTGGCGACGAACGGCAACGATTCGTTGAACGGCCTCACGCTCGGAAACGCGAAGAAGACCGTGCTCAACGCCTACAACGCGGCCGCGGACGGCGACAGCATTCTGGTGGACGCCGGCGACCACAACTTCTACAAGTCGAACAATGACAACGACATCCTGCTGATGACGAAGGCCGTGACGATCCGTTCGCTTTCGGGCGACCCCGCGTCCGCGCGGCTGTACAATTCCGCGCGCAACCGCCGCGTTCTCATCATGCGCAACGCGAGCGGGCGGTTGAAGGACATCACGATCCGCTACGGCAGCACGAGCGCGAACAGCCAGCGCGGTTCGTGCGTGTGCATCGACACGCAGGGCGGCATCGTCGACAACTGCATCATCCGCGACGGCATCACCGGCAACTGGGGCGCGTCCGCGGGCGGCATTTCGTGCTACAGCGGCAACGGCTACATCTTCAATTCCGTGATCACGAACTGCACGATGAACAACTACGACCAGCCCTACGGCACGGCCGTGTACATGGAAAAGGGGCTCATGCGCAATTGCCGCATCACGGGCTGCTACACGTACAATCCGTCGTACGGCACGTACGGCACCGTGTACCTCACCGGTTCCGCGCGGATGGAATCGACGCAGCTCGACCACAACCAGGCGCGCGATTTCGCCGGCGTGTACGTGGAGGGCAACTCAACCGCCACGGTAGACGGCTGCACCTTCTGGGAGAACGTGGTCGCCGGCGACACCGTGAACGAGTACCGCGATGTCTTCGACGGCCCCGAATCGCGCTTCACCAACTGCAAGGCCCGCAAGGCGTTCGACGAGAACTGGACCGCCATCGGCGGCATCGTCGACGAATCGTTGCCGCTCTCGCTGATGCCCACGCCCTCGAAGATCGTGCAGGGGCAGTCCATCTGGTTCACGCCGCACTACGCGCCGGCGGAGGTGAAGCCGATCGAGGCCTACCAGTACGTGTTCGGCGACGGCTCGACGCAGTCGTATCCGGGACCTTCCGACGGCGTGTCGCTTTCGGGGACGACGCACACGTACACCGTGCCGAAGATCTACTCGCCGAAGTTGAACATCCGCTACACGGACCAGTCCGTGCGCACCTTCGAACTTGAGAAGGGCATCACCGTGTTCCCGACGAACATGTACGTGCGCAACGCGTCCTTCCGACTCGGTTCGGCCGTGCCCGAATTCCCGTACAACGATCCCCAGTACAATTCGCACACGAACATCTTCGAGCTCGTGGACATGGCGATCGACGGCTGCACGATCGTGGTGGACGGTCCCAAGAACGGCGTCGCGCAGATTCCGCTCCTGGACAAGACGCTGCACGTGCAGCGCGCGATCACCATCCGCGGCATGGATCCGGCCGATCCCGGACGCACGCAGATCTACCGCAGCAAAACCTCGGACAACCGCCTGATCCGTCTGGACCACCCCCAGGCGCGCTTGGAGCATCTGTGCATCTCGAACGCCTACTGCACCCAATGGGGCGAAAACAACGACGGGCGCGGCTACACATTCACGATGCAGGGCTACGGCGGCGTCGTTTCGAACTGCGTGGTGAAGAACAACAGGACGTCGCAGTCGCGTCTCGCCTGCTTCGCCAACGGGGCGAAGTCGATCATCACGCACACCACGTTCACGAACAACATCGCCGAAGGCGCTCAGATCGACGGCGCAGTGGCGCTCATGATCAGCGGCGGCGCCCAGGCGGACAACTGCCTCTTCACCGGCAACATCATGGCGTCCGGCACGGGCACGCAAACGATCCCCACCGTGTGGGTGGACAACGGCTGGCTCGTGAACTGCACGATCGTGAACAACACGACGCGCCGACTGGGCGGCGTCTACGCGAACGGTACCTACGGCAGGGTGGTGAACTGCGTGATTCTCGGCAATCTCGCCGTGGCGCGCACGGAGGACTACAACGACGTGGACGCGTCGCAGTCGGCGGCGTATTTCAATTGTGTCACTTCGGTGGATTTCCCGTACAACGAAACGTGCACGAAGGAGAATCCTTGGAACGTGTTCAACGACTGGGACAACGGCGATTTGACGCCGTTCCCTGCCGGCGCCCTGCACGAGAAGGGCACGAAGACGATCAACCAGGGAACGGTCGTGCCGTACGGAAAGACGGACTTTGCGGGTAATCCGCGTCTTGTGGGCAAAGTTCCGGACATCGGCTGCTGGGAGTGCCAGAACACGAATTCGTTCCAGATCGGCTTCGCCGTGAGCGACAATGTGGTCGCGGAGGGCGGCGAGTTGTCGTTCACGCCGTACGTGATGGGCGGCAAGATGACGGACACCTTCGAGTACTGGTGGGATCCCACCACCTACGGCTTCAACGACCAGCTCAACAACATCATCTATACGACCGAGCCCACCAACGTGGTTTGGCGCTACAGCGGCATAGGCGACAAATCGCCGCAGCTGAAGGTGACGAAGAACCGCGGCAAGGTCGACGAGGAGACGGTGACCGTCAAGCGCCAGAATCTCGTGTACGTGACGCCCGAATGCGTGTACGTGGACCAGAACAGCCGCTATCCCATATATCCGTACGCTTCTTGGGCGACCGCGGCCACGAATCTCGAGGAAGCCATTTCCATCGCCCGCACGGGCGCGAAGGTGACGCTCGCCGAGGGCACCTACGACATCAAGGCCCCCATCGAGATCAAATACGGCATCACCGTCCGCGGTCCGACGAACGACCCCGCCAAGGCCATGATCCGCATGCCCGGAGTCACCAGCAAGGACTACATGCTCAAGATGTCCAACGCCAAGTTGGTGGTGTCGGGACTTACCCTGGACGCGGGCGCCAAAAACGGCAAATACAACGGTTGCGTGCTCGTCGACTACGGCGGCGGCACGATCTCGAACTGCGTCCTCCAAAACGCCTGGCCGAACGAGCGGTGGCAGAGCGGATTCACGTGGCGCAATCTGAGCGGCTACGGTCTTTTGACGCACTCGAAGGTGACCAATTGCGCGGTGTTGCAAAACGGCGCCACGGACGGCAACATGCGTTCGATTTTGAGCAACGAATCGCAGAGCGGACGCATTTCGAACTGCCTGATCTGCGACAACAACGTCCGGGACAATTCAAACGACAATCGTCCGATCATCCGCAACTGGGGCACGATGGACAACTGCACGATCGTGAACAACAACATCTACCGCACGGGCAACTACGGCCAGCACATCCGCAACGAAAGCGCCCTCGCGCAGTGCATCAACTGCGTGTTCGCCCACAACACGGTGGGCACGACGGAGGCCAACCGCGCGCTGACGCTCGCCTACAGCATGGGCGCGTCGACGAACCTCTGCAACGCGCTGGACTGCAACGCCGTATTCGGCAAGCAGCTCATCGAAATCGACGAGGACCGCTACCGCGACTACTTCCAGGACGCGAACGGCGGCGACTTCCATTCGTCCGCGCGCAGCAAGATCAAGAACGGCGGCACGGCGGAGGCGGTCCCGCTTCCCGCCGGCGACTACGACGGCCGCAAGCGCTGGGTCGGCCAGAATCCCGACGTCGGCTGCTACGAAAGCATAACGCCCGACGGCCTGCTGCTCATTTTCAAGTAATGCATTTGGTCGTGGATGGAAAAACCAGACACGCACCACAAAAGGCCAACATGCCAACCATCCCGTAATTTCAAGCGCGGGGCCCCTGCCCCGCGTGTTTTGATGGCGGCGAGTCCTTTTCCCGCGCGTGCTTGCGCGGGTTTGATTTTGCAGAACCGCCGCCCGTTTCATTTCGCCGCCGTGATCGGCACGTTCACTTGCTGGGCGTTCGCCTGGACGACGCCGTTCGTGTCGCCGCCCGCATGTGTGGCCGTTTGCGTGGAATGCGAAATCCATGCGACCGCCGGAATGCCCACGGCGAAGATTTCCGTGTGCTGTCCGCGCGTCGCGGGAACGAGGGACGAGCAACCGCTCGTGGTCGCCACCATTCCGCCGCCGAGCGCGCCGAGAAGCACCGGCTTCGCCGCCGCCCACAGGGCTTTCCCGAGTGCGCGCCAGTCGATGCGCGCAATCATGTTCTTGATGATTTCAGTGTTCATGTTGTTTCCTTTCTGATTGAACGTTGAAGGGGTCGGGCGCGGGATGCGCCCGCG
>DCIH01000088.1:0-9340 GCA_002317575.1 Verrucomicrobia bacterium UBA1731
CGTGAAGCGTCTGATTGAAATCACCGGCCCCGGCTTCGCGTGGTTCGCGCTTACCGTTGAGCGAACGCTTGAACAGCGCGCGAAGAAGGAGGCGCGGGCGGAGGAGATGGGCGCCGCGGACAGCGCAAAAAGTGCCGGAAAAGCACGCGGCGAGGGCTGCGGCGGCGCGCGCAAGATGACCGGATAAGCGGGGCCTTGCGCGAGCCGGCACGTCCTGCGCCACGGTTCGCGCGCCGCGGCGCGAGGCGGAACGACTATTCGAGGTGCTCTTCGCAATAGTTCTTGCCGGGACCGGGCTTTTGGTTGCACGGCTTGCCGTATTGCGTCATGGAGCGGCATGTTTCCGGCGTTTTCTTCGGTTTCACGGACGCGACATGTTTGCGGCAGTAGCGCTTGTCCTTCAGCGCCGGCTGCATGCAGCGCACATCTCCCTTCACAAGCGCCCAACAGCGCGTAGCCGTCACGATGTTCGTGACCACAACCTTCTGCTGTTTGGCTGGACTCTTGATGGGGGATGTGAGCGCGGCCGGCTGCGAGGCGCGGCTCGTGACGCCCGCGGGATAACCGTCCTTGAACGAATAGTGTTTCGCCCACGCCGAACATGTCAGCGCGATCAGCGCGACGACACCGAAAGCGACGACGCCTTTCATGAAGCCTCCACCATCTTCTCCAAATGCATTCCGTGGGAGGCCTTCAGGAACACGCGGTCGCCCGGCTTCAATTGCGCACGCGCTTCTTCGGCGGTGACGCCGCCGAAGTTTTCGCCCACATACACCACGAGATCGAGTGGCAGTTCGGCGGCGCGCGATTTCACCATCGCATGCAATTCCGCGGACTTCTCGCCTAACTCGAACATGTCGCCGAGCACGGCCACCTTGCGACCTTTCCACGGTTGCGCGGCGAATGTCTCGAGTGCGGCGGCCATGGACGTCGGATTCGCGTTGTAGCAGTCCATCACCCAGGCGACGCCGTCCTTCTCAATCTGCCGCCACCGGTCGCCCGGCAGCGTGAAATCCCCGAGCGCCGTGAGACATGCCGCCGGCGGAACGCCCAGCGTCTGTGCGCACGCGAGCGCGATCAACGCATTCGACACATTGTGCCGCCCCGGCAGCTTCTCGGCCAACAACGGTTCGATTTCGCGCGCTTCCGCGCAATCGAGCGACGTCTCCACCACGGGAACGGCGCACATGGCCTTGAGCCGCGCGTACCGCTCGTTCTCCCGCGCGAGCACCGCGAACGGCGCCGCCGCGAACGCGTGCGGATGGCGCGCAAGCGAACGGAAGAGCGTACCTTTCTCGTCCGCGATGCCGTCCTGCGTTCTGAAGAACTCGATGTGGGCCGTACCGATGGACGAAATAAGCCCCACATCCGGCTCGGCGATGGCGCACAGCGCCGCGATTTCGCCAGGATGGTTTGTGCCCATTTCAACGACGAGGAAGTGGGCATCCTCGGGACAATTCAGAATCGTGACGGGAAGCCCCAGGTCGTTGTTGTAGTTCCCCGCCGTCGCATGCGTTTTGCCGCCCGCCGAAAGAAACGCCGCCGTCAGTTCCTTGGTGGTCGTTTTGCCGGCGCTGCCCGTGATGCCCACCACCGTCGCGTGAAGCGACAGCCGCCAGCCGTGCGCAGCATCCGCCAACGCCTTCTTCACATCTGGCACTTTCACGAGCGGAAGGTCGTCGCGTGCGCCTTCCCAGTCGCTGCGCACGAGCGCGCACGCCGCGCCCGCCGAGAGTGCCTTTTCCACGAACCGGTGGCCGTCCACATTCTCGCCGGGAAGCGCCGCGTAGAGACATCCTGTGAACGCCTTGCGCGAATCGATCACCGCGCCGCGCACTTCCGAGGGCGCCGACGGCGTCGCGACGCCGCCCGTCCACTTCACCAGATCCGCAACCGTCATTTCGCCGCCCCGTATTTGAGGATCCATTCGTCTACGCTGCCGAACATCGGATGGCAATTGGAGAACACATTGTCCGATTCCTTCCATGTTTCCCACAACGTGGTCGCACCGCGGTCGAGCATGTGCAGCCAGCCCGGGAAACCCTTGTGCAGCACGACCTTCTCGGCCGCGTCGAGCATGCCGTGTTCGGAAAGGTACACCAGCATGTAACGCGTCGCGAAGAAACCGGTGGTGGGTCCATAGCCCGTTTTCTCCAGCGCCGCGACGAGCTGCTTCTCGGCGGCGGCGATTTGCGCCGCGGGGACGAGACCGTGGTAGAGCGCGATCGCCTGCGCGGACTGCGTGCCGTTCGCCACGACGCCGTTGGTGACGAACGCCTTCGCGAACGCATCTTTGATCTTCGCGTCGAGCGCCGAAAATTCCGCCTGATCGTCGGCACGACCGAGCATGGCCGCGAACGACGCGGTGAGTTCCACGAACCGATGCCAATGCGCCGTCGCGGTGACGGCGTCGGGGGCGCGCTCAAGCGCCTCGTGGTCGCCGATGCACTGCGGTATGACGAGTCCGGGGTTCTTTTCGTGCCACTGGCGCGCGTACCGCGCACAGGTCGGGTAGAACGCCAGCGCGCGCGCCTTCGCGTCCGGATAATGGCGGATGATCGCGTCCATCAGAATCGGCACGCCAACGCTCCACGAAATGGGGCCGGCGCGGCCCATGTCCGGACGGCCGATGCCGCCGCGGTCGGCGATGCCAACGAACGGCGCCGTCTCGGTGATCCAGCCGTCGCCCGCCGCTTCATCCGCGAAGTCCTGAAGCGTCTTGAGGTAGAACTCCTTCATGTCGAAGTTGAGGATCATCGCCTCGCAGGATGCGGCGATGTCGCCGCCGTAGCCGAGGCGTTCGCGGCCAGGGCAGTCGGACTGCACACCCATCAGATTCGCGCGGAACGTGCGGCGGCACAGTTCATGGAGCCGGCCGAATTCGGGCTTGGCCGGCTTGAACGCCTTCGCCGCAGGCGCATCCTCGAGAACGCTCGCCGTGTGCGCCATCAGCGCTTCGCCGGGGCGCAGCAATGTCTTCAGACCGCGCACCTCCGCATAGCGGCACACGTGCCACACGAACGGCGGCTCGAAGACCTCGACCTTACCGCCGCCGCAGACGTACACATCGCGCTGCATCGCCACCTGCGGCGCGCCGGGTCCGCCGTTGCCGTGCTTGATCTGCCCCGCGGTCTGCGTGAGCACATTCACAGAACCATCCGCGTTCAGACGCTCGCCGTAGACGATCTCCACGCGCATGCCGCGCGGCGCGCCGCGGAAAAGGAACTTGGGAACGCCCGTCGCGTTCGCACCGAAATCGACGACCTGCACCTCGCCTTCGCGCAACCAAGACGACTTTCCGGGAACCTGTTCGAACACATCGACCGGCGGCGCCTGGCGCGGCACGATACGGCCTTTCGGTCCCGTCACGGAACACGCCGGCCGCCAGTCGCCGAAGGACCGCGTGGCATCCACTTCCGCACCAAGATACAAACAGTTCCTGAGCACGTTCGTTTCGCGCCAGCGCCATGTCAAAGGACCGATGCCACAAGCACGCGCCTTGAAGCACGGACGTCCGTGCGCCAGGTGCGAGCGGAAGTTGATCGAGCCCCAGAACCGCAGCGGCGGCAGATTGTACCAACCGTTTCCAAGCGCGATTTCAAGCTCGTTCGTGCCGCCGGCGGGTTTGAGCTGTTTCGCGGGAAACGGAATCGCATCGGCGTAGATCGTATGATCGAACGGACTGAACAACGGCATCACGGACGTGTGCGACACGCTCTGGAGCGGACGACCGTTCAGCGTTGCCTTGTAGTATCCGGCGACCGCCAATTCAATCCAAGGCGCCAGCGACTGCCCGGCCGACGGCGTGGCGAACGTCGCGCGGAACACGGGCGCGGGATCCTCGCCGTAGAACGCCGCTTCGTCGGCGAACACAGGCCGCCCGTCGCCGATCCACGGCAACTTGTCCCAATCGGCGAACACAACCGCCGACATCAACGCGAAAACGGCAAACATCATCTTCTTCATGCGAACGTCAACCCTCCCGGAATCGGCTGTCCGCCGGGACGGGTGAACCACAACGCCGTCTCGTGGATGCCGGAAATGAACATCTTGTACGGCATGTGCGCATGGCCGTCCTTGAACTTCAGCACGCCGCCGGCGAAATGGAACGCGCCTTCGGCCAGCGGTTTCTCCTCGCCGTCCAGGCATTCCAGAACGAGATCCGTTTCTGGACCGGCGTTCGCCGGAATCGTAAGCTTGATCCACCAACCGTCCGCCTTTTCGCGCGTGGCGACGGAAACGAAGGTGAGCGTGACATCGCGGTCGATTCCCTTCATGTCATCGTCCCCTTCCTGTCGTATTCCATCCAATAGCCGCGCATCGCCTTCACGGAGCGCGAAAAAATCTGGTCGACGGCGGCCACGGACGAAAGGTCGAGCATGTCCTTGACTTCCTCCGATGTGAGATGCTGCCGCGTCTTGAGAACATGCACATACGCCTTGACCGGATCGTCGTTCCACAGCGCGCGCAGGCAGCGCTGGGTCATCACCCACGCCTCCTTGCGGCGAATGCCCTTGTCGCCCTCGACGGGAATCGCCATCGGCTCGCCGTTGTCGTTCAGCTCGGCCGTCGCATCAAGGGAGAATTCGCCGTGGCTCGCGGGATTCGCCCGCGAAATGTAACCGCGCGCGTATTGGCGCATCCAGGCCCACAGGTTGCCGCCGTCGTTTCGGTACAGTTCAATTTTCCGCCGGCCGATCATGTCCTCGTAGAGAAGCCCCATCACGTCGCCGTCGGAGAGACAGTATTTCCGGGCCATTTCGCCGGACCGGAGCGACCGCATCTCCGGCACCACCACATTGTGCCAGACCTTCTCCCAGCCAGCATCGCCGCCGGCCTTCACCAGTTCGTACAATTCCGACCAGGAGCGTTTTTCTTCAGCCATCGGACCCCTCCCTCGGGCCGAACGATCATGAAAACGTCGTGGGGTCCGAATCGGGCCCGAACGGCGAAAGTTCCCGCAGGCGCCTGATCACCGGCGGCAGTTTGTCCAACACGTAGTCGACCTCCGCTTCGGTGTTGTAGCGCGAAAGCGAAAAACGCACGCTGCCGTGCACGGCGACGAACGGAACGCCCATCGCGCGGATCACGTGGCTCGGATCGAGCGATCCGGACGCGCATGCGCTGCCCGTGGAGATGCAGATGCCGAGATCGGAAAGGTGGTACGCGATCGCCTCGCCCTCGACGTAGCAGAAGGAAACGTTGAGCGTGTTCGGCAACCGGTGCGCGGCGTCGCCGTTGACGAGCACATCGGGGCATGTCGCGAGAATGCCCTTTTCGAGCTTGTCGCGCAAATGCGCGAGCTGCCGCGCTTCCGCATCGTAATTGACGCGCGCCAATTCGCACGCCTTGGCCAGCGCCACGACATACGGCACATTCTCCGTGCCGGCGCGGCGGCGGTTTTCCTGGTGCCCGCCCAGCATGAAGGGCTTCACCTTCGTGCCGCGGCGAACGTACAGGAAGCCGATGCCTTTGGGCGCGTGGAACTTGTGTCCCGAGACGGACAGCATGTCCACCGGCACCTTCTTCACGTCGATCGGCACTTTGCCGGCGACCTGGACGGCGTCCGTGTGCATCACGGCGCCAGCCTCCTTCGCGATTTCGGCGACCTGCTCGACGGGAAAGACCGTTCCCGTTTCGTTGTTGGCCCACATCACGGACACGAGCTTGGGTCCGTCGCCCTTGAGTTCTTCGCGCAGCTGGTCCAAATCGATCTGGCCGACCGCGTTCACGGGAAGTTCCACTTCCGCGTGGCCCTGCGCCTTCAGCCGGCGGGCGGGCTGGAGAATGGCGGGATGCTCCACCGCCGTGGTGATCACCTTGAGGTCCCGGCCGTAGAATTCCGCCGTGCCGCGCAGCGCCGTGTTGTCCGATTCCGTCGCGCAGGAGGTGAAGACGATTTCGTCCGGTTCGGCGTTGACGAACGCCGCGACCTCTTCGCGGGCCTTCTTGAGATGATCCGCCACCTGTCCGCCGAAGGCGTGCATGGACGAGGGGTTGCCGTAGAGTTCCCCGAAGAAGGGCTTCATGGCCTCCACCGCTTCGGGAGCGACGCGCGTGGTCGCGTTGTTGTCAAAATAAACCTGCATTGCTTTTCCTCAAGCGGCGATTATACCACTTTCGGTCCGGCAATGGTAGGGACCGTCACAGCAGGCTCTCGCCCACGAGCGTGCCGAACACGGAATCGTTCTTGAACGACAGGAACACGTTTTTGAGGTTGTCCGTGAGCGGGGTGTTCTTCTGGTTGAGGTCGTTCCATCTTTCCAGGAACGTGGCCTCGTCGCGGACATCCGAGAACGTCTTGCCGAGATAATCGCCGTATGTCTTCGCGAACGCCTGGTCGATCTGCTGCATGAAGCGATTGCGCAAGGCGGGATCCCCGGATTTGACGCGCGCGTCGATCAGCGTGGCCACCTTGCCCGCCATCAATTTCAGGAGTTTCGAATCGGCGTTTCCGGGCCCCATGGCCTTCACGGTTTCGGCGCCGATCTCCACAATCGCCCGACGCTTTTCGGCAGGCGTGTCGGATGTGCCGGCGACGCACTGGAAGTGGCCGACGGATTTCTGATTGACGATGTCCGCCTTCGAGAAGTACATTTCCAACGGCCGTTTTTCGGCAAACGGTTTGCCGGTCTCGAGACTTTTGTCGAACGTGACGGCGTGCTGCTCGCCCCCGATGTCCACGTACACCGTGACGGGCCGCTGGAGCATGTCGGCCAGAAAGGCCGCGTTGGACAGATCCATCGGCACGCCGTTCGTGACGGCCGACCCCGTGAGGTGCTGCATGATGGCCTCCTGCAGCGTGGCCCGTCCGCCGTCGCCGGTGACGACCTCCGACACGTCGTCTCGCAAATCAGGCGATTGCGACAGGTCGTAGCTGATGCCCTTGAGCTCACCTTTGTCGAGCTGCTCGAGGCGTTTCGCGACATGTTCGTTCAAGCGCTCGCGGAACGCCAGCGCGTCCGCCAGCGTGACGGAGGGTTCTTTCTGGCCCGCAAGCAGTTGCTGGCCGCACAATGCGGAAAAGAAGAAGCAGTTGAAACCCGAGCCCGTGTTGTTGACGAGCTTGAGGCTTTTCTCGCCCGCCTTGCCGAAGACGACCGTGTTCCCCGTGCACAACTGGTTTTTCGTGCCGCCCTTCGCGGCGGAAATTTCCCCATGCAGGATCTTCCGCTGTCCGGCCAGACTCTTCGACGCCGCGCTCATCTTCCCCCGCAGCGTCTTCTGGGCGACATTCGAACGGGGCGCTTCCTGGCTGGAAGACGTTTTCTTCGATTCGTCGTTGGCGTTCGTCTGCTCGGCGGACGATTCGGCCGTCTTGTCGTGCTCGATCTGCTCGTTCGCATGCGACGCGCCCAGATCGGCCGCCGACTTGACGTCGTCCTCCGGCTGCAACGGATCCGCCGAGGCGCATTCCGTCCCGCGGAATCCCCTCAGATAGGCCTGCGTCAAACGATCGCCCTGTCCCGTCCGCAGGGCCAAATCGCACACGCGCTGCAACAGCCTCAAATCGCGTCCGCCGGAGCCGTATTTGTCGAGGAACGCCACCACGTCGGGGTGGTTGGCCTGGTTGCGGATGGTCGCCTTCAGCGCCGCCAGCGCCTTGGGCGGCACGCGGTTGATGATGGCGTCCATCGCCTTGCCGAGCATCGCGGCGGCGTTCTTCTCCTGGGCGCGGCCGAGATTGACGATGTTGCGCGCGTCCAGCGACTTGAGCGGCGCATCGCCTTGGGCCTTGTCGCCCGTGTCGATGCCCAGCTCCTGGCGCGCCTTTTCGATGAAGGCCTTTTCCGTGTCCGTTTTGCCGACGCCGCCCTTGAGCGACTGGAAGAGCGTTTCGCGGATCTGCGCGTTCTTCGTCACGTCGCCCGTGCCGGACGGCACGAGCGTCACCGAATGGCCGCCCAACGCGGCTTTCCCGACATCGCCCTTCTGAAGCGGACCCTGCGCAAGGCCAACGTCCTGGTCGCCCTGCGCGCCTTGCAGGGCATTGCTCCAGCTGTTGAGATTCACGGCCATGTTTGTTCTCCTTCTCCCGAGGCTTCTCCGAACCGATTACGCGGAACGGCCTGAAAAGTTACGCGCCATTTCGCCGGAAGACGACGCCGTCACGCCTGCGTGACGTCCACGGGCGTCGTGAGGCCCGCGAGCGCCCTGTCAAGGTCGGCGGGCTTCATCGCCACGAGAATTCCGCGGTGTCCCGCGTTGACGTAGATCTCCGGCAGATCGTAGATCGTGCGCTGCACGTAAACCGTCATGCGCTTGCGCGTGCCGAAGGGCGAGGTGCCGCCCACGTGGTATCCCGAATGGCGGTCCGCCGTCGCGGGCGCGCACGTCTGCACCGTCTTCACGCCGCGCGCACGGGCGAGGTTCTTGGTGGAGATCTCGCAGTCGCCGTGCATCAGGCACACGAAGGGTTTTTTGTCCTCGTCCTCAAGGATGATCGTCTTGATCGTGGCGTGGTGGTCGAGCCCGAGCTCCGTGGCGGCCTGGATCGTGCCGCCATGCTCGGTGTAGTCGTAACAACGGACCTCGTATGCGACCTTCGCCGCATCGAGCGCCCGCAGCGCGTTCGTCATCGGTATCGTCGTGGGCTTCACTTGACCTTCGCCAGCGCCTGCTTCAGATCCGCAATCAGATCCTCGGGATCTTCGAGGCCGACCGAAAGGCGGATGAGGTCCGGCGGAATGCCCGCCGCCTTGAGCTGCTCGTCGGTGAGCTGGCGGTGCGTGTGGCTCGCGGGATGGAGCACGCAGCTCCACGCGTCCGCCACGTGCGTGACGATGCCGATCAGCTTGAGCGAATCCATGAACTTGATGGACGCTTCGCGGCCGCCCTTGACGCCGAATGTCATCACGCCGCACGGGATGCCGCCCTTGATCTGCTTCCTGACGAGCTTGTGGTACGGCGAATCGGGGAGTCCCGCGAAATTGACCCACGCGACCTTCTTCTGCGTCTTGAGCCACTTGGCGACCTTGAGCGCGCTTTCCGCGTGACGGCGGATGCGCACATGCAACGATTCGAGGCCGAGGTTCAAGAGGAACGCGTTGAACGGCGAGGGGATGGAACCGAAGTCGCGCATCAGGTGCGCCGTGCACTTCACGATATAGGCGAGCTTGCCGAAATTTTTCACATAGGAAAGCCCGTGGTAGGAGGCGTCCGGCTCGACGAGCCCGGGGAACTTGTCCGCATGCGCCGCCCAGTCGAAGTTGCCGCTGTCCACGATGCAGCCGCCCACCTGCGAGGAGTGTCCGTCCATGTACTTCGTGGTTGCGTGCGTGACGATGTCGCAGCCGAACTCGAACGGACGGCACAGCACCGGCGTCGGGAACGTGTTGTC
>DCIH01000088.1:9356-11112 GCA_002317575.1 Verrucomicrobia bacterium UBA1731
TTGTCCATGATCAGCGGCACGCCGTGCTTGTGCGCGATCTTCGCGAACTTCGCGATGTCCAGCACCGCGCCCGAAGGATTCGCCACCGTCTCGCCGAACACGCACTTGGTGTTCGGACGGAACGCCTTTTCGATTTCCTTCGCCGACGCGTCGGGGTTCACGAACGTGAACTCGATGCCGAGCTTCTTGAGCGACACGGCGAAGAGGTTGAAGGTGCCGCCGTAGATCTGCGCGGAGCACACCACGTGATCGCCCGCGTTGCAGATGTTGAGGATCGCGAACGTGCTCGCAGCCTGGCCGGAACTCGTGAGAATCGCGGCGACGCCCCCTTCGAGCGCGGCGATCTTCTTCGCCACCGCGTCGTTCGTGGGATTCGCGAGACGCGTGTAGAAGTAGCCGGGCTCCTTCAAGTCGAAGAGATCGCCCATCTGCTGCGTCGTCTCGTATTTGAACGTGGTCGTCGCATACACCGGCACCTGCCGGGGCTCGCCCTTCTTGGGCTGCCACCCACCCTGAACGCACAACGTGTCAACCGTCATTTCCGTCTCCTGTGTTCAACCCGTCGCGCTCGTCGACGCCGAGCGCGAGATTCATGTTCTGGATCGCGGCGCCAGAAGCGCCTTTGCCCAAATTGTCGAATCGCGACACGAGCACGAGCCGCTCCTCGTTGCCGAATGCGGCGACTTCCATGTCGTCCCGGCCAGAAAGCGCCGCGGAAGAAAGGAAACCGGCCTCCGCCGAATCCTCGCGAAACGCGACGACGCCGTTTTCGCGGTAGTAGTCCGCATAGCAGTCCTTCACGTCCGACAAATCGCCGCGCAGTTGCGACGCATGCAGCTGCACCGTCACTTCCATGCCGCTCAGATGCGGCACCACCACGGGACAGAACACGGGCGCTTTGGAAAGCCCGCACGCCTTCGTCATTTCCGGAAGATGCTTGTGCGCCTGCCCCAGCGCGTACTGCCGCCCGCCCTGGAGCAGGGCCGCGTCTCCGGGCTGCTCGTATTCGGCGATCATCTTCTTGCCGCCGCCGGAGTAGCCCGTGAGCGAAAACGCGGAAAGCTCGACGTTCGCCGGCATGAGGCCCGCTTCCACGAGCGGCGCGACAAGCGCGACGAAGCCGCTCGCGTGGCAACCGGGATTTGCGATCCGTTTTGCGGCGGCGATGCGCGCGCGGCGGCCCGTGATCTCGGGAAAGCCGTATTCCCAGTCCGGCGCCGTACGGTGCGCGGTGGATGTGTCGATCACCACCACGCCGGGATCGTCTATGAACGACACGGCCTCGACCGCCGCCGCGTCCGGGAGGCACAGAAACGCGACATCGGCGGCGTTCAAGGCCGCCCGACGCGCGTCCATGTCCTTGCGGACATCATCCGCCAGCGTCACGACCTCGAGATCGCGGCGGCCCGCCAGCCGCTCGCGGATCCGAAGCCCCGTCGTGCCGGCGCTGCCGTCAATGAAGACCTTCTTCATTCCCACTCGATCGTGGCCGGGGGCTTCGGGGTGACATCCCACACCACGCGGTTCGCGCCCTTCACCTTCGTCGCGATCTTCTCGGCGACCATCGTCACGAACTTGAACGGCAGTTCCACGATGCCGGCCTTCACGAACTGCTGCGTGGAGATGGCGCGGATGCCGATCACGTAGCCGTATGTGCGGGCGTTGTTCTTGACGCCCACGCTCTTCACGTTCGTCATGATCGCAAAGAACTGCTGCGCCTTCTTGTCGAGTTTCGCCTTGTGCATCTCGTCGCGGA
>DCIH01000088.1:11220-11401 GCA_002317575.1 Verrucomicrobia bacterium UBA1731
CGCATGACCATCTCCTCGGGGAGACCCAGGAGCTTGCCGACCTTGCGCACTTCGTCCTTGTACAGGTACTTCACGGGCTCGACGAGGCCCTTGAAGATGATGTCCTTGGGCAGGCCGCCCACGTTGTGGTGCGCCTTCACGGCCTTGTGGCCGCCCACGCCGGACTCGATGATGTCGGGAT
>DCIH01000088.1:11450-11574 GCA_002317575.1 Verrucomicrobia bacterium UBA1731
AAGTCGATGTCACCGTACTTCTTCTTGAGGTCGCGCGCGGTGTCGGCGAAGACCTTGATGAATTCGCCGCCGATGATCTTGCGCTTCGTCTCGGGATCCGTGACGCCCTTCGCCTTGTCGAGGA
>DCIH01000088.1:11709-13521 GCA_002317575.1 Verrucomicrobia bacterium UBA1731
GCTTGCCGATCGCCTTGTGGAGAAGCGCCGCGCACACGGAGCTGTCGACGCCGCCGGAAAGCGCCAGCAGCACCTTCTTGTCGCCGACCTGTTTGCGGATCGCGGCGATTTCTTCCTGGATGTACTTCTTCGCGTTGAAGGTCTTGCCGACCCGCGCGAACCTTTCTCTTTCAGCTTGGTTCATTCTTTTTTCCTCGTTATAAAAAATGTAATTCAGGTCTGACCTGTTTTACAATATTCACACATCAAGCTCTCTTCTTCGCTTCCCGGTATTTGTAGCGGAACACCAGGACGCCCGTGAGGATCACGCACTGCACCGCGTAGGTGAGGAACGTCGCCCAGCCCTCGCCGAACAACGGCTTGAACCCGCGGCACACCGTATTGGCCGCCGCCGCCGGAATCGCCGCGAGGCACGTGTCCGCCAGCATGTACGCCGTGAGCGCGAACTGTCCGTACAGGATCAAAAGCCCCATGCCCTTGCGGAACTTGACCACGTCCGTCACCAAGAAGCAGATCGCGAGTGAGATCATGCACCAGCCCATCGCCTGCGCCACGAAGGTGAAGGTGTAGAGATGCTTGATCGAGGGGATCCACGGATAGAGCGCCCAGCCGACGGCGAGCGACGCCGCGCCCCACGCGAAGAGCTTCCAGAACCGCGCCATCGGCGCGCGCGTCTTGTCCATGAGCATGCGCGTCGCCTCCGCGCCGCACAGCGTCATCACGCCGAACATCGGAATCGTGGCGAACCACGTGTAGCCCGGGTCGCGCGTCGGGATCACGACGCTGCCCGCGGGGAGGATCCAGTTGAGGATCTTCGTTTCCACGATCCACGCGAGGTTGTTGCCCTTCGACACGACTTCGCCCGCGGCATTCACGAGAAAGCCCGACGTCGCGATCTGGGTGCCTTCCGGCTTGCCCAGAAGACCGCCCTCGCCCACGATCGCGTCCGCCGGCGAATAGTCGCCGTAGATCGCCATCGGAATCGCGTAGACCGCCGCCAACAGGAACGGCATCGCGATCTGGAGCTTGCGGTTGGGGACGAGCATCGTCAACGCCGCGATCACGTAACCGCAGGCGATCGTCTCGAGCGTGTTGTTGAACGGCGAAATCCAGCGCCAGTCGAGGGACAGCAGATTGCCCTGCGCGACGAGGCCGCAGAACCACAGCAGCAAGAACCTGAGCGCCACGTGTTTCCAGAACGCGCCGGTCGCCTTCCCGTCGGACGAGAGCCGGCGGCGAAGCGCCAGCGGCACCGCGCAGCCGCACATGAAGATGAACATCGGCATCACGATGTCGATGAGGTGGAACAAACCCCAGCAGTGCAGGAACTGGCGCATCACGCCATCGGAGAAAAGCCCCAGGCCGGAATGCGCCGTGGAGAAAAGGCCGCACACGCAGGTGAGGAAGAAGATGTCGAGCCCGCGCAGAAGATCCAGCGAAAAGAGCCGGCTCTCGGGGTACGAATCGGCCGTAGGGAATATTTTCATGGCCGTATATGATATCAAACCGACCATTTCCGCGCAAGAAAAAGCGCCTCGCAAAACGCGAAAAGCGATGTCCGGGCGCGGCGTGCCGCAGACAAAACGAAAACCGCGCGGCAAGCGCGGTTTGAATTTGGTGGAGCAGAATTCATTTCCGCGAAAACCGACCTCTCGTCCGTCAAAACACGTTTCGCCCTTTATTTACAGGGATTTAGTGAGACCTCTAATAACCTCTGTCGTGTAGTTCCAGAGGTTTTGACCCGCATCACAGAGCCCGCGCCACAGGCTTATCCTCCCCAAATACATGCTCCGTGTGACGACCGTATGAAAC
>DCIH01000088.1:13645-13957 GCA_002317575.1 Verrucomicrobia bacterium UBA1731
TTCTGCAGCAAAGCATCTTCTCGCCTGGTTCTGCGGTAGGTCTCAACGTCGCCAAGCGTCGATGCCGAATCTAACGCGACAACAACTTTGGCTTTCTGATGCACCAAGTCCACTTCGACATACGGGTTTGAGCCGCAGGGAATTGGGAAACGGCATCCTCGCTGAAACATTCCTTTTGTTTCAGACCTTGATTCAAGACGCTCATACAAGAACTTCAACACGGCAGCAGAGGCCTCTGGCCGTCCCACGACCCTTTCGCCAAGATCAAACTGCAATGTCGCGTAGACGAACAAATCGGCCAAGGCCGCATCC
>DCIH01000077.1:0-5600 GCA_002317575.1 Verrucomicrobia bacterium UBA1731
GACCAGAAAATGGGTAAACTCCAGGTCCTTCGGACATTGCATTCGCGGTTTGTGTTGTGTTATAATCGGCGGCATGAATGTGATCAACCGCAGAAACTTCCTCGTGGGGACCTCGGCGCTCTTTGCGGCGGCGGGCTCTCTTCAGGCGAAACCCGTTTCGGGAAGCGCCAAGTCCGGCAAGAAGGCCGTCGTTCTGCCGCCCACGGCGCAGGGTCCGCTCAAGGTCCGGTTCATCGGCACCGGCGCGGCTGATTGGTCCGACAAGGAAAAGCCCGCGCCGGCGGCGGCTCCCGCCGAAGGCGAAGCGCCCGCGCCGTCGCCCGAATGGCGCCGCCACGCGAGCGTGCTGCTCGACGACAAGGTGCTCATCGATTTCACCGGTTCGGCGGCGGACATGATTCCCGCCGGCGTCAAGATCGAAGACGTCGTGATCACGCACTCGCACGGGGACCATTTCGACCCCGCGGGCATCCTCGCGCTCGGCACCGTGCAGCGCGTGTACGTCGACCGCGGCTGGGCGCGCGACGCGCGTTCCGCGTTCATCAAGGCCGGTCAGGGCTGGAGCGGCGTGGACGTGGTTCCCGTCGACGTGGGCACGCCGTTCGCGGCCGGCGGCATGCATTTCATGCCGCTGCCGGCGAACCACGACACGGGCAACGTCGAGGAGCAGACGCTCATCTACCGCGTCGACAAGGACCAGACGCATCTGCTGTACGCGACCGACACGGCCGGCATCACGGCGATGGCGCAGCGTCTTCTTGGGAAGTTCAACGCCATGATCATGGAAGCGACCGTGGGCCTGGACGCGAAGGACAACTGGCGCATCTTCACGCATTCGAGCGTCGAGCTCGTGGCGCAGACGGCCGCCGCGCTCAAGTTCCTCAAGCAGTACGAGCCGCCGGAAGGCCGCAAGGTGTACACGACGCACATGTCCAGGGCGCTTCATGGTCCGCAGGCCGAAATCGAGTCGAAGTTCCCCGAGGGACTCGTGCCGGCGAAGGACGGGCTCGAGGTTGCGTTTTGAGTTTGAAGTTTGAAGTTTGAAGTCTGAAGGAGTTCACGTCATGAAAAAGTCGATTGCGTTGTTGGTTGTGTTTGCCGCGGTGGTTGCGATGGCGGGTCATCACGGTCCGCCGCCGCCGCCCGGAGGACATCACCACCATTCGCATCATGCGCGCGAACTCGGCGCGATCGGCGCCGGGCTCCTCGGCGCCGGGCTCCTCGCGAACGCCGCGTACGCGTCCACCCACACCGTGGCCGTCGCGCCGGCGCCGGTCGTGGTCGCGCCCGCGCCCGTCGTGGTCGCCCAGCCCGCCGTCGTCGTGGCGCCGCCGCCGCCGCCTGTCGTCGTGCAGCCCGCCCCCGTGGTGGTCTCTCGCCAGGTTTGGGTGGAAGGCCGCTACGTGGACACGGTGCAGCCAAACGGCGTGGTGCTGCGTTCCTGGCAGCCCGGCCATTACGAGACGGTGACGACCGCGCAGTAAGCGCCTTTTGCCGACATGGACAACGACTTCCTCGTATTCGACCACGTGACGAAGCGGTTCGGCGCGCTGACGGCCGTCGACGACGTCTCGATCTCCATCAAGAAGGGCGAATTCTTCTCGCTGCTCGGTCCTTCGGGCTGCGGCAAGACGACGCTTCTTAGGATGCTCGGCGGCTTCGAGCGTCCCGACTCGGGCCGCATCTACCTGAACGGGCGCGACATCACGAACGCGCCGCCGAATGTGCGGCGCGTGCACACCGTGTTCCAGAACTACGCGCTATTCCCGACGATGACGATCTGGGACAACATCGCGTTTTCGCTGCGCCTGGCCAAGAAGCCGAAGGAGGAGATCGAGGAATCCGTGGACGCGATCCTGGAGATGATCCAGATGAGCGACCACGCGTGGAAGTATCCCTCGATGCTTTCCGGCGGCCAGAAGCAGCGCGTCGCGATCGCCCGCGCGCTCGTGGACCGTCCCGAAGTGCTGCTTTTGGACGAACCCCTGGCGGCGCTCGACCTGAAGCTGCGCCAGCACATGCTTCTGGAACTCGACACGATCCACGACCAGGTGGGCATCACGTTCATCTACGTGACGCACGACCAGGGCGAGGCGATGTCGCTTTCCGACCGCATCGCGGTGATGAACCGCGGGCGCGTCGAGCAGCTCGACACCGCGGCCAAGATCTACGAAGCGCCCGTCTCCTCGTTCGTCGCGGCGTTCATCGGCGACACGAACTTCTTCCAGGGCGAGATCGTCTCCACCGAAGGGGACTACTGCACGCTGCAGGTGCCGGGCTTCGGCGCGGTGTGCGCGTTCAACGACCGCAAGCTGGCCGTGGGCCAGAACGTGCACCTTTCCGTGCGCCCCGAGAAGATCCGCGTCACGCTCGCGCCGCCGCCGCCCGAAAAGGGCGCGCGCATCAACGTGTTCAAGAGCCGCGTGACGGACGTGATCTACCAGGGCGTGTACACGAAGTACTGGGTGAAGAGTGGGGACCGCCCCGTGAGCGCCCTCAAACCCCACTCGCGCTTTCTGCTCGACCAGGAGACGATCACCTGGAACGACGATGTCTACATGTGGTGGCATCCGGACGACGGATACATGGTGGAGAACTTCTCCGCCTTGGACGAATCGCTCGTGCAACTGCCGCCCCAACCGAAAACACAAGGAGAATGACCATGAGGATTTCCGCCGCCCTGGCCGCGCTCGCGCTCGTCGCCGGCTGCTGCAAAGAATGCGAAAAGGCCGCCTGCGCGTCCGCCGCCGAAACGTACGGACTCGAGACATGCCGCCTGTTCAAGCCGTCCAACGTCGAGAAGCCCGTCTTTAGCTGGAAGATGAAGTCCGCGCGCAAAGGCGCGAAGCAGGCTGCGTACAAGGTCAAGGTGACCTGCTCCAAGGACGCGTCCAAGGTGCTGTGGGATTCCGGCGAAGTCGCCTCGGACATTTCCGTGGGCGTCAAGTACGCGGGCACGCCCCTGAAGAGCGGCTGCAAGTACAACTGGTCCGTCGAAGTCAAGGACGATACGGGCGCGTGGCTCAAGCCGGCGACGAGCTGGTTCGAGAGCGGCCTCATGGAGCCGGGCGAGTGGGCGAAGGCCAAGTTCATCGGCGTCGCCAAACCGATGCCCAAGGCGACGGGCACGGCGGCGGACTGCGACACGAGCATCTTCGGCTGGACGCTCGTGAACGAGAAGGACGTCATGCAGGTCTATTGGTTCACCACGGGCCTCGGCGTCTACGAGGCGTTCGCCAACGGCGAGATGATCACGCACCTGTGCGACGACGGTTACCAGGTGAAGGACTTCCTCAAGCCCGGCTTCACGCACGCGCTCAAGTGCCGCCACTACTACGGCTACGACATCACGCACCAGTGCAAGACGAAGGCCGGCGAGAAGAACGTGTTCGCCGCGCTCGCGACGCAGGGCTGGTGGCGCGACCAGCCGAACGGCCGCCGCGGCAAGGAAAGCGCCTTCGCCGGCGTGATGATTGTGCGCTACGCCGACGGCACCGAGAAGCGCTTCTACACGGACGACGCGTGGGTCGGCGACTACGACGGCGCCTTCCGCGTGAGCGGCATCTTCCTCGGCGAGATCCAGGACGCGCGTGTGTCCATGGACTGGATGAAGACGGGCGACTTCCCGAAGAACTTCGCGAAGGTGAAGTACAACGACGAATTCAAGGGCGAGATCCGTCCGCTCCAGGGCAGCCCCATCCGTCTGCGCATCGAAGACCTGAAGATCGCGCCCGTGGAGATCTACGTGTACGACGGCGTCGAAGGCGCCACCACGAACCAGTTCGGCAAGGTGAAGAAGGTCCGTTCCTACAAGGACGGGGACAAGATGGTTCTCAAGCCGGGCGAGACGATGATCGTCGACTTCGGCCAGAACTGCGCCGGCAAGCCGAACTTCACGTTCTCCGCCGCGCGCGGCACCGAGATGACGGTGAACGTCGCCGAAATGCTCAACGACGACATGGGCAAGCACTCCCGCAAGTGCGACGGTCCTGAGGGTTCGCTCTACCGCGCCAACTACCGCGGCGCCCCCACGGAAGGCAAGTTCATCTTCAAGGGCGAGGGCGACGAACTCTTCCATCCGAAGTTCACGTTCTTCGGCTTCCGCTACATCGCCGTGAAAGTCACGGCCGAGACCACGATCGCCGACGTCAAGTCCGTGCCGATGAGCTCCGTTCAGCCCTGGATGGAGACGGGCAAGCTCGTCACCTCCGACGAATCGCTCAACCGCCTCATCAAGAACGGCGTGTGGGGCATGTACTCCAACTACCTTTCCGTTCCCACGGACTGCCCGCAGCGCGACGAGCGCCTCGGCTGGGCGGCGGACACGCAGGTGTTCGCGAAGACGGGCTGCTACAACGCCGACGTGTACGGCTTCCTCTCGAAGTGGATGGCCGACATGCGCGACTCGCAGCACGACGACGGCGGCTTCCCGGGCGTCGCGCCGCTCGCGCAGTACGGCAACAACGGCGGCGCGCTCGGCTGGGCCGACGCCGGCATCATCGTCCCGCACGTCCTGTGGCGCATGTTCGGCGACGTGACCGTCCTCGAGGAGAACTGGGACGCGATGGTGAAGTTCCTTGACTACGTCGAGAAGAACAAGGGCCCGAACCCCGAGCCCTGGGGCGAGTGGCTCGCCTACGAGCGCAACGACCGCGCGATCAAGGAATATCTCGCGGCGGCGTTCGGCGTGTGGGACGCGATGATGATGCAGGACATGGCCAAGGCGCTCGGCAAGGACGACGCGGCCGCGCACTACGCCGCGTTCGAAAAGGAACAGCGCGCGTTCTTCGCGTCGAAGTTCCTCACGGCCGACGGCACGATCGACCCCAAGTACGCGGGCCAGGCGGCGGACGTGTACGCCATTTACCTCGACCTCGTCACGGGTGACGCGTTCAAGAAGACGGTCGAAGACCTCTGCGCGAACATCAAGCGCCATGGCGACAAGCTCCAGACGGGCTTCCTCGGCACGGCCGTGATCCAGGACGCGCTCGTGAAGGGCGGCCGCGCGGACATCGCCTACACGATCCTGCTGCAGCGCGGCAATCCGAGCTGGCTCTATTCCATCGACCAGGGCGCCACCACGTTCTGGGAGCGCTGGAACTCCTATACGAAGGAAAGCGGCTTCGGCGACGCGGGCATGAACAGCTTCAACCACTACGCCTACGGCGCCGTGGTGGCGTGGATGTACGGCGCGATGGCCGGCATTCTGGAAGACGTCGCCGCGCCCGGCTTCAAGCACTTCTTCCTCGCGCCGCATCCCGACAAGCGCGTCGGCTCCGTGGCCGCCGAGTACGATTCCGCGTACGGTCTCGTGAAGAGCGCGTGGGCGTTCGATGGCGCGAAGTGGTCCTGGGACTTCACGATTCCCGCAAACACCACGGCCACCGTGGTGAATCCCGTCACGGGCGAGAAGGCGGAATACGCGTCCGGCGCCTATTCGCTCGCGGGCGAAATCAAGTAAAGGACGGCGCCCGAATGGCGATCGAAATTCTCCCGTCGCTGCTGGCCGCTGACTTCGGAAACCTCGCCGCGGACATCCGCCGCGCCGAGGCGTCCGGGGCGGACCGGCTCCATCTGGATGTCATGGACGCGCACTTCGT
>DCIH01000077.1:5618-6678 GCA_002317575.1 Verrucomicrobia bacterium UBA1731
CGAACCTCTCGTTCGGGCCGGATGTCGTCTCGCTCGCGCGCAAAACGGCGCCGAACTTCTGGCGGCACGTGCATCTGATGATGACGCGTCCCGACCTCTATCTCGAAACATTCCGCGACGCGGGCGCGCAGACGATCCAGATCCATGTCGAAGCCGACGTGGATGTCCACCACGAGCTGAAGCGCATCGAGGAGATGGGCGTCAGAAGCGCGCTCGTCCTCAATCCCGAGACGCCGGCGGAAGCGGTGTTCCCGTATCTGAAGGAAACGCGCGAGATTCTGGTGATGACGGTCCATCCCGGCTACGGCGGGCAGAAGTTCATCCACGAATGCCTGCCGAAGATCGCCGCTATCCGCAAACGCGCGCCGGCCATCGACCTCATGGTCGACGGCGGCGTGAACGGCGAGACGGCGCTCTTGGCGGCCGAAGCGGGCGCGAACCAGTTCGTCGCCGGCAGCTACCTTTTCAAACAGGCGGACATGAAGGCCGCCGTCGCCGCGATGCGCGCGAGCCTGTCCCGCCGAATCGCGGACCGGGCGCGGCGCGCATGCGATTCCGGTCGTTTTTCAAATGGAAGAGGATGAAAAGATGAAAGAAAAGAAATACGTGTACTTCTTCGGAGCCGGCAAGACGGAAGGCAACGCGAACATGCGCGAGCTGTTGGGCGGCAAAGGCGCCAACCTCGCCGAGATGGCCGGGCTCGGCATTCCCGTGCCGCAGGGCTTCACGATCTCCACCGAGGCGTGCACGCGCTATTACGACGACGGCAAGGTGATCGCGGACGACATCCAGGCCCAGGTCCTCGACTACATCTCCAAACTCGAGAAGTCGGCCGGCAAGAAGTTCGGCGACGTGAAGAACCCGCTCCTCGTGTCGGTCCGGTCCGGCGCGCGCGCGTCGATGCCCGGCATGATGGACACGATCCTGAACCTCGGCCTCAATGAGACGGTGGTGAACTCGCTCGCGAAGCAGACGAAGAACCCGCGCTGGGCCTGGGACTGCTACCGCCGCTTCATCCAGATGTTCTCCGATGTGGTGATGGAGGTCGGCAAGAAGCACT
>DCIH01000077.1:6718-6874 GCA_002317575.1 Verrucomicrobia bacterium UBA1731
AGAAGGTGAAGCTCGACGTCGAGCTCACGGCCGCCGACCTGAAGGCGCTCGCCGGCAAGTTCAAGGCCGAGTACAAGAGCGCGATCGGCCGCGACTTCCCAGACGATCCGAAGGAACAGCTCTTCGAGGCAATCAAGGCCGTGTTCCGCAGCTGGG
>DCIH01000077.1:6907-7046 GCA_002317575.1 Verrucomicrobia bacterium UBA1731
GCAGCTGGGACAATCCGCGCGCGAATGTGTACCGCCGCGACAACGACATCCCGTACTCCTGGGGCACGGCCGTGAACGTGCAGATGATGGCGTTCGGAAACCTCAACAACGATTCCGGCACGGGCGTCGCCTTCACGCG
>DCIH01000096.1:0-125 GCA_002317575.1 Verrucomicrobia bacterium UBA1731
AAATCGCCCGAATAGAAGTACAGGCTCCACGCGTAGTACGAATTGCCCGAAGCCGGCGTGGAAGACCAGTAGATGCCGTGCGAGCCGGCGCCGTAGAGGTCGGAATCGTTGCCGTAGCCGGCGGC
>DCIH01000096.1:153-9018 GCA_002317575.1 Verrucomicrobia bacterium UBA1731
GATGCTCTTGGAGGCATACGCCCCCCGACCCGTCACGAGACGACCAGCTACGCCATTGCGCGTAGTCCATTGCGTGTCGCAGTTGTTGACGAGCGCGGAGAACTCCGCATCAGTCGGCATACGCCACGGCGCGCCGAGATGCGCCGTCGCCGCATCGTGCGCGGCCACGAGATTGCCCGTCGCGTCAATATAGCCCGCCGACTGAAGCGATGAGTTATTCATGCCGTAGGTTGGACATTTGCCGCTGGAAAACGAAAACGCCGCACCGTCCTTCACCGAAACCCAGCCGTTGTTGTTCCCATTGCGCTTGTACCCCACCGTGTCGCCCCACCAGAAATAGTAGCCGTATTCTTCCGGTTTCGAGGCACCCACATTACACCTCGCCCAATAGGGGCCGTCCTCCCAAAGCTGGACGGCGGCTTCCTTCGAATCTACGGTTAACGCAATATCGTCTATCTTGACGGTGCCCGCGTCACGCGTGGCGTCCCAAAGGAAACGGCGCGTACAAACATCACCCGAAACGGAGTCGACCCCTACTTGGACGATGTGCTCCATCGGGACTGCCAACCGAGTCGCACTGTTAGTGGCGGCAAAAACGCAATCGGTTATGTTTGTTACGCTAACATCCCCCTGCATCGTCACAACGATGTCAACTTTTCCATTCCAAGGATACCGCTGCTGCGCGGTGACACCAGTTACAGCAAGTGGCTCTGCGGCAAATATGGCATCCGGCAAGACAGCCAAAACTGCCATCAAACTTACTAAAAATCCAACGGTTGTCCGTCTATACATGACAAGCTTCCTCAACGGTCTTTAAGAAAAGAACTCTTGATCTGCGTTAATGAGTAAAACCAAAACAGCAAAAGAACGCTACAGGCAATGACAGCGAGAAATCTTACATTTACTATCTCACAAAGAACTCTTTTCGCAGCATTCCATGTTGAATATTCTTCCCGCGCGAGGAATACATGGCTCATCAGCAACGACAACCAGATCAGCGTCGAGACATGTCCTATAACGACATTAATTTTAGCGACAGAATAAGCGCCACCCTTCGTGTTCCACAACCAACTGGATGTTGAAGGACATTCAAAGCCTGAATTCTCCTCATCAGCGCGTTTCACCCGCATCACACAACCAAATTCAGCTCCGCAATTCTTTTCAAATGCGTCTATCGCTGCCTCATAATGCTCGTACCATGCTTTTGAACCCTTCGCCATCATTATCCAGACCATGGAAAGAAGCAATCCGACAAGCGCAACAGCAAACAGCATTGCATTGGCGATTGGAAACGGCACTCGCAAATCCTCTGAAGTACAAAAACTGACAACTGCACTCCCATATCCGGCGTAACAGGCCAACAGAAAGGCAGACAAGAAAACAGCCCGCTGCCAGACATGAGAGATTTCAAAATCTCGGCACTTCCAAAGCCCCTTGTAAATGTCAGAACTACTGATCAATGTGGACATTTTGGACACCTTTCTTCAGCACATTTAAAACAACGCCGTGCATGCAATGGTCGAGCTCGCATTCCTCTCCGACAAAATGATTGTCGGTCGCCCTGGTTGCGGTCTCAAGTAATGTTCTGGAATGCGAATACCAGCAACCAGGAACTTTAAACATGCAACTGGCAAACACCAAACCAAGCATGAGAATCACAACATAAGGAAATTGCAATATCACATCTCGCAAGAGCGACATCCAACACATCTTCTTTGATCGAAAATCGCAAACACAAGTACACTGATGAGGTATTGCCTCAGATTCGCTTTGTTTCACTGAACGCACCTCTTTAACATCAATTTCAACAGACACCCGTTTATAATGCCGCTTGCCATCCACCTGAAACCACGATCCCGCATTGCCCCTTTGACATTCGAAAACACCTATAAACTCATATCCAACGCTTCCCATGCGATTGGCAAAAACAATTTGTAGCTTATTGATGTACTTAAGTGCGCCATCTTCAGCATCTTCTTTATCAAACTCATCCCCGCCCCATGAGACGACAAGTTCATTCTCGTCACTGCTGAGCAAATCGACCCACGGAAATCGACTACGCCCGTTATGGTCTTTCGACAATTTGATGAACCATATGATGTATTTTTCATTCTCTGGCAACTTGTATCCGGTTGGTACAGCTTTTACATCATACCCAAAGATATCACGCAGCACATCTGCCATGCGACGACACACAATGCGTTGTCCTACCGATATTTTACCCATAGCGCATACCACTTTCTTTTTCCATCGCACCATACATATTTGAACGGTCCGCCCTCGGTGCAGAAAAGAAGAGCGGCGCACCCTCAAAATTCACATCTCGTGAGAGGCACCGCTAAGAACCTACTAGAAAATATGAATAGAGAGTGCGCCGCGTGGAATGACCCACGTAGCGCACAGTCGTATTTCGCTTTCTAGTTGAAAAATTAGCGGTTTCTCACGAAGCTACTTTACGTACTGTTGCGTACGCGTCCGCCTTCGCTCTTGCGAGCGGCAGCGGACTGGCCGGGTTCCTTTCGGGACTTCCCGGCTCCCCTCGTGACGCGACGGCCCGCCTTCGCCTTGCTACGGCGAGGCAAGTGACATCGCGTCTGCGTGGGGTTGTGCCCTTCGGGATGCGGCGGCCTCATCGAGGCCGCCCTACCATCGGGGCCGGTGGCGGGCGCCTTTGGGCCACCCGCCGTTGTCAAAGATCAAACCCGCTCATGCGGGCGCCGGACTGAGTCCGGCTGGAAATCATGTGCCGCTATTGTACCACGTTCTCGCGGACGGCATCTTGCCACACTTCAAGTGGCGAAATGTCAATGTCTCCCGGCCATGTCAAATGGCCGTACTCGACGTAAGCGCTCCTGAAAAAAGCGGGGTCCTTCAACTTCTTCCAATACGATTGACCAAAATACGGCGCGCAATCGAACACGCCCTTTTCACCGCCATCGAACACGACGGCCACGCGATGGTCGTCGATGGCGCGTGCTTCTTTCAATGTCTCGTAAGCTGTCATCTCAATCAACCCTCGATTTTAAAGAATGTCGCGTTCTCGCTGTGCAGGAGCTCCCAATTGGCGTACAACTCTTTTTCATGACGGACAATCCAAGCCTGAACCATGTACTGCTGGTCTTTTGGAAAGTCCTTGGAACCGGCGAACATCTTTCGGGACGCAATGTCGAAGCTTGCTTCGGCACCCTGGTAGCGCGCATGAATGTGCGGTTTGTGGTGCCGCGTATTGCGCTCGGGGTTCATGCGCACGATAATGCCGTCAAACATTGCAAGCGTTGCCATTGCCGATTCCTTTCTCCTTTGAGGTCACGTTGTTTGTAAACCATTTCCATTCATTTTAAAGCCAAATACGCAAGATTGCGTACGCGTCCGCCTTCGCCCTTACGAGCTTTGGCGGACTGACCGGGGTCCTTTCGGGATTTCCCGGTTCCCCTCGTGACGCAACGGCCCGCCTTCGCCTTGCTACGGCGAGGCAAGTGACATCGCGTCTGCGTGGGGTTGTGCCCTTCGGGATGCGGCGGCCTCATCGAGGCCGCCCTACCATCGGGGCCGGTGGCGAGCGCTTTTGGGCCGCCCGCCGTTGTCAAAGATCAAACCCGCTCATGCGGGCGCCGGACTGAGTCCGGCTGAAAAATCAATTTGTAAAACTTATACGATTTTTTCGCGGTTGGCACCACGTTCTTCGCAAAGCATGTCGTAGAGATAAACGGGGCCTTCGCGATAGAGTCCGGTATCGGCATTCTGCAATTTTTGATAAAGCGCCGATCCATAGACAATACGAAGCGCGTCCTTGAGCGACACGCCTTCCTCCTCCATCACGCGAGCGCTCAAATCAGTTGTCGCAGCCTCAAATAGATATTTCTGCTCAACTGACATAAATCACCTCCGTGCGAACCAGGCACATGATCGCCTTCCGGCTGTGAAAGGAATACTGCACCGTTCTCCAGGGCCGCTGCTGAAGAATCTTCAAAATGTCCTCTTGCGTCAATTCGCCCATCTGATATCGGCGCAGAAGCGTGACGATCTTGTCGTCGGCCACCAAACCGTCCACAACATCATAGAGGCGATCGATGTTATGATCTGACGCCGTACGGTCTCCCATGCGGTTTGCAATCACAAAGGCCATCCATTCCGCATCCAGCGAGGCGAAGCATCGTCGCTTTAGACCCAGCGCCTCCGCCTTGTTCTCGTCAAAATCATAGCACAAAACGACATTCCGACCGGAACCAGCGCGCGCCACGGACAACCCGGCGACATTTGCCGCAGAATCAAAGTCCGGAGTCAGGTAAAATCCCTGGCCGAAGTCAGTGCCGCGCCGACCACGATTCGGATCGGGCGTGTCAAACGGATCGTTCGTCCCATGATACAACGTGATCACGCGGCGAGCCCCCCATTACGTCTGCAGACATCTCTCATGTCTTCCAGCGTCAATTCAAGCGGTTGACAACGTGCCGTCTCGTAACCATTGACAAGATAATCAAGTCCCTTGAACGAATCAAGGTAGCGCAGAGCATCGGCAGTCGCCATGCCGAACTTCTGCGCAAATTCGTTCACGCATGCCACGGTAAATTCGATTTTTTCCGTCAATCCCCGGCTCATGCCTACACTCCTTTCCCGCTTGTCGTTTTGGAAATCAAAACGCCGCCATCCCGTCAACTGGCGCATAGAATAACGCATGGAATGGCGATTGGCAAGCACGAATTTCCCCTTGGAAATCTGAAAAAACTGAAGCGAAAGGTGAGTTAGCACTGAAATTTCCTCTTTTGAGATTTCATCGGCATATAATCAATTTTCGGTTTTGGCTGGGATGGCGGCGGGAGGGAGGGAGGAATAGCGGGCGCGGGACGCGCCCTCGTACGCAAGTGGGGTACGGACGAAACGACCGAAAAAACAGACGCGATGGTATCTCCATCGCATCTACTGGGGTTGTGCCCTTTTACCACGAGTGCGCAGTTCGGGACGAACTGCCACCGCATGCGTTATTCTATGAGCCGATTGATGGGATCGGCGGTGTGAGATTTCCATCCGCCAATACATGGACTGATTTGAAAGTGGGATCAGTTTGTCACATTCAAATCAGTCAATGTATTCCAGTAAATGAAACTACAAGTTGCGACTTTGGACTGACATAAATGAGACCAGCTCAATGACAATCAATCGTGACAGTATACTGAACCGTCTTATTCTGGCGAAGAAACACAACCAAATCAAATTTTGCGTACGCGAGATGAACCCACGTACGCGATAGGGGCATGTCGGCGTGCGCGGCGCGCACGCCCTACCAGCGCGCCACCCCAGGTAGAGCGGCCGCGCCGCGGACGCCGCGTCCCTCGCGCGGATCCCCCAGGGGGCACGCCGCGCCGCCGGCGTGACCACGTCCCGTCACTTCACGGGAACGATCGCGAAGCCGTCGGCGTACAGGTACTTGCCGCGGCTCTTGGCGCCGTCTATCGTGAGCGTGGCGCCGGGCGCGAGCTCAAATGTGCCGATCTCGGACCACCAGCCGGATTGCGTGTACTGGTCCCAGACGAGCTCCGACGTCTTGCCGCCGGAGACGATCGTCAACGCGGCGAACGGCGCCGTGCTTTCGTTGAAGAGGTGCGGCACGCGGCCCATCAGCTTGTAGCGGCCCGCCGTCTTCACCGGCAGCTTGTACGTCGCCACGGCCGCTTCGCCGCCCTTCGCGGGCAGCTCCGTCGAGTGCGTCCAGTCGCCCTGCTGGCCGCCATTGTGGAGCATGTGCTTGCTCCACGGACCCTTGAAGACGGTGGAGGCGTCCTCATCGTCCACGTACGCCCAATCGCGCGTGGCGGGATCGGGGTTGCCCGGGAAATCGCCGCCGAGACGGCGCTGGAGCTCGCGGATTTTGTCCTTCTCGAAAAGCCCGCGCGGCGTGAGACCCGTCTCCCGGCACATCGCCGCCGCCTCGCCCGCGGCGCAGCCGAGCTGCGAAAGCGTGTTGATGACACGCGGGCCGCCGAGCCCCACGTGCGTGCAGCTGAAGCAGCGCCCGGCCATGAAGAGGTTCCCCACGTTGCGCGAGTAGATGGACCGGTACGGAATCCAGTAGCGGCCGTGCATCGGCTGCTGGCAGCGCGTGAGGAACGGCACCGTGTTCGTGATCGTGTAGTGGAGGTCGATGGACCACGAACCCGTCGCCACCGCGTCTTCGAAGAGCTTGTGCTCCGTGATGTCCTTCTCGCTGTACACCCAGTCGCCCATCAACCGCCGCGACTCGCGCTTGCCGAGGAGAAACGGACACGTCACCAGCCGGCGGTGGCGGTGGACGGGATCCTTCTTCGCGTTCGAGAACGCGCCGTAGATCGCCAGGAGCAGACGGTCCCGGATCACCTCGCCGTCCTGGAACATGTCGCGGTCGAGACCGTACTCCCAGTTCCAGTCGCCGTTCACGCGGTTCTGGCCGCAGGCGTAGGGCTCCGCCCACGGCGCGGAGAACGGGGAATCGTAGGTGGACACGTAACTCTCCCACATGATGGACGCGCCGAGCGTCGTCTTGTCCGCCGTCTTCGGCGCGAAGGTTTCGCCGTATTCGCCGGACGCCTCGCGGCCGTAGCGCCAGTCGGCGCCCGCCCAGAAACCCACCCAGCCGTCGCCCGTGCAGTCGCAGAACAGGGGCGCCGCGAACGCGACGACGCGGTTGTTCTCGAGATCCAGCGCCTTCACCGCGCCGATCGTCTTGGCGTTCTTCATGTCCACGCCAAACGCGCGGTGCGACAGGAACACGCTCAAGTTCGGTTCGCGCTGGAGCTTCGCCAGACGGTCCGCGTCGGAGAACGTGTTTTCGTAGAGCATGTTCATGAAGTTGGACCGCATCTCGGCGACGAGCGGATAGCGCACTTCGCCCGCGCACCACACGCGGATTTCGCCGGAGGCGTTGCCGCCCAACACGGGACGGTCCTGGACGAGCGCGACCTTCAGTCCCGCGCGCGCCGCGGCGACGGCCGCGCAGCAGCCGGGCACGCCGCCGCCCACCACCACGAAATCGAACGCGTGCGTGGACGCCGGTTCGCGGTCCGTCACGTTGATCGCGCCCTCGGGCGCCTTTTCGTCCGCCCCGCGCGTGAACACGACGCCCGCGCAGCGCGCATCAAAACCGTCCAGATCGCGCAGCGTGACGCGCACGCGGCGGTTGGACGTCGCCACCGTGCCGCCGTCCGTCCAGCCCCACGCGGGATTCCCCACGCCGAACGTCCGCTTCAGCGGCACGCCGTCCACCAGCACGTTGAACGCGCCCGCGCCCTTCACCCATTCGCGGGTGCGCACCCACACGCGCCATTCGCCGCGCTCGGGGAGCGCCACTTCGGCCGTGGCGTCGGGAACGGGCGAACCAAGGCCGTGCGCGAGCAAATAGGGCGAGCCCATCTGGTCCATGAACTGCACGTCGAGCTTCCAGCCGCCCGCGCGGAACGACTGCGCGTACACATCCACGCGCGCAGCCCAAGCCGCGCCCGTCCAAACGGACAGCGCCGCCATCAGCACGCTTTTTTTCATGTCCATGCCTCCATTTTCAGATATTGTCCCGACATTGGTGGTGTCGGCGGAGCGACACCACCCCCTTGTCCGCTTCCCTATCCTCCGCTCCGCCGGCGCGACCGCTCCTCAACGCGGCTCCCCAAGGGGGTCACGCCGCTCCGTCGGCGTGACCAAGTTCGTCTTCATCCCGCAATCACCAGATCTTGTTCTCCGTGCCGTTCAGCAAGCGCTTGATGTTCGACTTGTGCTTGAGAATCGCCAAGCCGCACACGAACGTCACCATGATGCACAGCGCGGCGTTGCCGTACCCGAAGTGCGTGAGCCACGGAAACGGAAACGACAGCCAGATGCCCACGATCATGAACGCCGCCGCAAGGCAGCTGCCGAGGGACACGTAGTGCGAGAAATACACGACGAGCGCGAACACGACGAGCGCCGCGCCCGTGAGCGGCGCCGTGAGGCCCATCAGCATGCCCGCCGCCGTGGCGACGCCTTTTCCGCCCTTGAATTTCATGAAGCACGTGAACATGTGGCCGAACACGGTGGCGACGCCCACGGCGAGCGGCAAGTACGTGTGCAGCGCGGTCTCCACGACCTGTTCGCCGCCCTCCGCGGCGGCGACCGTCTTCGTGAGCGACAGCGATAGCATCACGGGCACGAAGCCCTTGAGGAAATCGCACGCGAAGGTGAAAAGCCCCGCCTTCTTGCCGACCGACCGGTACACGTTCGTCGCGCCGATGTTGTGGGATCCAACCGTCCGCACGTCGACGCCGTTGAACTTGCCCACGAGAAACCCGAACGGAATCGCCCCCGCCAGATACGCGCCCAAAACGCCCGCCACAAACCAAATCCAATTGTCCATGTCGTCAACTCCTATCCCCTAACTCCTGGCCCCTAACCCCTGATCACGCGTGGTCTTTGCCGATGAATTCGCACGGGGCCTTGCCGGCGCACAAGCCGCGCAGGAACTGCCAGCCGTACCACAGATGCGACGCCGCTATGCCGAGCCACGTGGCGAGCCACATGAGCGGACGGAACGACGCCGAGGTCGCAATCGTGAGCGCGGCGTACAGTCCGAGCACCGCGAAATACGCGATCCTCAGCGGCAGCCACGGTACGCACGCGACAAGCGCCCCGCCCAGCACCACACCCAAGAGCCACAGCGTGGGAATGAAATACGACAGCTTGCAGCTCGTCGCGGGATACCGTTTCACGAAATACCCGCGATGGAATCCGTAGCGTCCAAGCTGGCGCAGATGCGGCAGGAAAAGCCGACGCCGGTGGTGGTACACGATCGTCCAGGGATCGTACACGATGCGGCGCTTCGCCTCGCACACGATCGCCTCGCACAGGAGCGTGTCCTCGCCCGGC
>DCIH01000096.1:9033-12599 GCA_002317575.1 Verrucomicrobia bacterium UBA1731
AAGTCCGTGCGGTAGCCGCCGATCTGCCGCAGCAGATCCGTGCGCACGAACAAATTGCAGCTCGGATAGTCGTCCACGTCCTTCCGGACGCGCCCGCCCAGATACCGGTAGCGGTAGTTCCCCGAAACGAACACATTCTCGTAGACGCGACCGCCCGCGCGCGCCCAGAATCCGTCCCCGGGCGGCGTCACGCCGGGACCGCCCACCCCGCCCACCGTGGGCTCGCTGAAGTACTTGATCGCGTTCTCGAGCCAGTGCGAATCAGGATAGGCGTCGTCGTCGATGAACGCGACGATTTCGCCGCGCGCCTTTTCGATGCCGAGATTGCGCTTTTCCGCGGGACGCACCTTGCCCGTGGGCAGCACCATGAGCCAATCCGCATACGCGGGATTCGGTTCGAACGCCGCGTCCGGCAGCACGATCGCCTCGAAGCGCCGGTACGTCTGCTTGTCGAGCGCCGCAAGGCATTCGTCCAGCATCCAGCTCGTGTTCGGACACGCGATCACCACGGAAACGAGCGGCGTCGCGTCCGAAGGCGGCGGCACTTCGACATGTGCGTAGTAGTTGAGCCAGCGCAGCCGGTAGAACACGGCGAGCGAATCCTTCGCCATCTGGTAGACCGTGCGCGGCTTCATCGCGCCGAACTTCGTGCCGAAGCGGATCACCACGGGCGCTTCGGAAATCTTCGCGCCGCGCCCGTACGCAATTGCCAAAAGCTCGAGGTCGAACGCATACGTCTTCACCAACATGCGGTCGAGTGCTTCGCCCAGGAACTTGCGGCGAAAGAGCTTCATGCCCGTTTGCGTGTCGGTGATCGGCATGCCGATGAACCACTTGACGAGCGTGAAATACGTCCAGCTCGCGAGCCGCCGGTGCCACGGATACTGCACCTTGGAGCGCGGATGGCGCTTGGACCCCACCACCACGTCGCTGCCGTTCTTCACCATCGAATCGAAGAAGCGAGGCAACATGCCGGGCAGAATGTCGAGGTCGCCGTCCAGGAGCAGGATGAGTGCGCCATGGGACGCGCGGAAGCCGGCCTTGAGGGCGTTGCCCTTGCCGCCGTTCTTCTCCAAAATGACGGGCGTGTAACGGCCGTTCGGCCATTGGCACGCGAAACGGCGAAGCGCATCGGCCGTGCCGTCGCCGCTGCCGTCGTCCACGGGCACGAGCTCGTACCGGATTCCACTTTGGCCGAGCAACTTGTCCACCTTCGCGAGATTCGCCTCGATCGAATCCGCGAGATGGTACACGGGCATCACCACGCTCAGCGTTCCACCGCCGAGCGCCGCGTGCGCGCTCTGCCACAAATCGCCTACCAAAGCATGCCCTTCTTGGTGAACTTCACGGCCAAACCGCCGCCGGGCGCGAATTTAATTTTCAGTTTGTCGGCCGCCGTCACCGTCTTCGTCTCGCGAACGTAGTCCTCGGCGTCGCGGTCGGCGTTGACGCCGTCGCGGAAGATCTCCGCCTTCCACTTGCCTTCGCCGAGGAATCCGAGCGCGACTTCCTTCTCCGCGCCGTCCCAGTTGGCGATGGCCGAAAGATACCATGTCTCGCCCTTGCGGCGGGCGATGGCGGCAAACGCGCCGATCTTGCCCTCGATGCACACGGTGTCGTCCCAGACCGTGGGGACGTCCGCCATGAACGCGAGGCATTCACGGTTCTTGAGGTACTGCGTGGGCGAATCGCACAGCATCTGCAGCGGTGCCTCGTACAGCGCCATCATCGCCATCTGATGGACGCGCGTGCCCTCGGAACCGGGCTTCGCGACCGAGGCCGCGTACGTTCCGCGGGCGAAGTTGCGCATCGCGCCGGGCGTGTAGTCCATCGGGCCCGCCACCATGCGCGTGTACACGAGCACGCAGTCGTTTGACATCGCGTCGTAGGGGCGGTCCCACTTCATCTGCTCGAGCCCCGCCACGCCCTCGAAGTTGAGCACGTTCGGATACGTGCGCTGCAGGCCCGTGGGCTTGTACATGCCGTGGTAGTCCAAAAGCATCCTGTGCTTCGCGCAGACCTTGGCGAGCTTCTCGAGGAACTGCACGACATCCGCGTCGTCGCGGTCCATGAAATCCACCTTGAAGCCGGCGGCGCCCATCTTCGCGTAATATTCCACCACCTGCTCCTCGCGGCCGACGAACTGCGCCCACGCGGCCCACAGGATGATGCCCACGCCGCGCTTCCTCGCGTACTTGATGAGATGCGGCACGTCCACGGCGGGATTGATTTCGAAGATTTTGAACTGCCGCGACCAGCCGGCGTCAAAGATCACGTACTCCAGCCCGGACTTCCTGGCGAAGTCGATGTAGTACTCGTAGGTGCGTGTGTTGCAGCCGGCGCGGAAATCGACGCCTGAGACGTTCCAGCAGTTCCACCAGTCCCACGCGACCTTGCCGGGCTTCACCCAGCTCCAGTCGCCCGGCGCCGCGGGTGCCGCAAGCGCGTAGACGGCGTCCTGCGCGGGGAGCTGCGCCACATCGTCCGCCAGCAGGAAGAGGCGCCACGGATATGTGCGCGTGCCGGGCGTCTCCACGACGTGGTCGGCGCGCCGCTCGACCTTCTTGTAGCGCGTGGGCTGCTCGGTGACGCCCAAGGCCCAGTCGAAGTTGACGGTTTCGGCCGGCCATTTGGCGAACGCGGAAACGAGCTTCGCGGGATTCGCCGCGTCGCGGCGGAAGTTCCAGCCCGCGTAGTCGCGCAAGTCGGACTCCGTCACCGCCATCGCCGCGCCTTTGTAAAGAACGGTCAACGGCGCGTAGTAGAGGTTCGTGGGACCGCAGCCGAGATCCTTCACCTTGCCCGGCAGATACCACTTCTCCCAGCTGCACTGGAAAGGATCGCCCTTCCAGTCGCCGTTGCTGGAGGCGTAGACGACATCCTGCTCAGGCGTCGGGAACACGACTTCCACCGACTCGTCCACCACCCTCGCGAAACCGGAGAATTCCGTTTCGAAACGGAACGCCACGCCGTCGTCGCGCGCGACGAGCGCGATGCTCCAGTCGCCCTCGAAGGACACGACCGTCACGTTCGCGGACTCGTCCACGAGCGCCTTCTTGTAGATCGGCGTCGGGATCTTGCCGGCGACGCTGCGCGTGGCGCTCGTCTTCACCTTCGCGTTTGCGCCGCCCAGAAGGCCCTGCTGCGCGAACGTCATGGAGATCGCGGATGGCGCGACGAGGGTCTGTCCGTCGCGGAGCACCGTATAGCTGAGCGCGGGCTCCGTGCTGAGGCGGATTTCGTTCTTGCCGTTCGGACTCTTGAGCCCGAACGTCTGCGCCCACGCGGCGCACGCGCAAAGCGCCGCCGCGAAACAAGCCGTCATCTTCACGCCGTCCGTCATGCGTTTCGCCTTCTCACACGCGGGCGATTTTGCCCGTCTGAATCGATTCGTAGCACGCGAGCATTGACTGGATCGTCTGCTTGTGCCACTTGAGGTTGATCAGCGGCTGCTTGTGCTCGCGGATGCAGGCGACGAATTCGTCGATGAGTCCGATCCATTCGTCGAAATACGTATACTGCACCGTGTAACGGTCGTTCGGCGCGCCGTTGTGGTACACGTTCGG
>DCIH01000096.1:12662-12785 GCA_002317575.1 Verrucomicrobia bacterium UBA1731
TCACCTCCATGCGCTTCGGGAAGCGTTCCCATCCCGGACCGGGGACTTTGATCTTCTCCTCGAGACGCGACCAGCTGGGGTCGAAGAGGAACGACGTACCGTCCTTCATCTTGCCGATCGCCA
>DCIH01000096.1:12805-13017 GCA_002317575.1 Verrucomicrobia bacterium UBA1731
CCATGAGCATGTCCTCGACCTTGAGCCCGTCGCGCAGGTTCGGGGCGACTTCGGCGTAGACGTAGTCGAAGTCCGAACCCGTCAGGTGGCGGATGAGGTCGAAGATGTGCGGATGGTCGCACAGCGCGCCGCCCTTGTAGCGCGGATCGCCCTTCTTCAGGTGCTCGACCTTGCCGAAGCTCGCCTGCGGATCGCCCTGCCACGGGAACGCC
>DCIH01000096.1:13062-14143 GCA_002317575.1 Verrucomicrobia bacterium UBA1731
TCTGGATCGCCTTGATCTTGCCGATTGCGCCGTCCCTGATCAGCTTCTTGAGGCGCTGGACGACGGCGTTGTAGTGCATCTCGAGTTCGACCTGGCAGACGATGCCCGCCTTGTCCACCATCGCGATCATCTCGTCGTATTCCTTCATATCGAAGGTCGGGATCTTCATCGAGAGAACGTGGATGCCCTTTTCAGCGCACCATTTCATCTGCGCGAAGTGCTGGTCGTTCGCCGAGGCGATCACCACGGCCTCGATGTCCGGATGTTTCCGGTACATTTCCTCGGGGTCGAGGTAGCACGGGACGCCCGTTTTGTAGAGCTCGTATGTTTTCTTCGCGTCCACATCCTGCGCGCACGAAGCGACCCAATCGAGCTTCTTGTTGTCCAGCAGCGTCTGGTAATATTTGCGGGTATGACCGTGGGTCATCCCCATCATCGCGATTTTGACCGGTTTCATGACAAGTTTAAAGTTGAAGGTTGAACATTGAACGTTAGCGGACTTCGGCCACTTTGATGGCGGCGTTGGTGTCGACGCCCTTCTTGAGTGTGATCGTCTGGGCCTTTTGGGTCTTGTCGGCCTTGAATGCGAGCGCGGCGGCCTTCGTCGCCTTGGCCCACGCGGCCTTCCACACCTTCGCGTCGGCGCGCTTCTGCAAGAGCGCAAACGCCGCGCGGACGTTCCACGTCTCTTCGTATGTCATGCCGAAAAGTTCGGTGTCCACGTCCGTGTACTCCACGGCGCCGTCCGCGTCCCAGCAGCGGATCGACGCGTGCTGCGTGTGCGTGTCCACCGTCTGGTCGCACGCGACGCCGCGCTTGGCGATGATTTCGTGGCGGTCGTAGCCGAGCTCGCCCTTGGGCAGGCCCGCGCCGACTTCCACGGACACGTTCACGTCGTTCGCGAGCTTCGCGAGCACGTTGATCGCCGCGCCCGTCGAAACGGCCATCACGCGCACCACGTCGGACGCGCCCAGCAGCGCCGCGATGTCGAGTTCCTTCGCGAGCATCGCCTCGAGGTCCGATCCCTTCGGACCGAAACTCGCGAAGCGCAGCGTGGAAACGCCCTCGAGCGTGCCGTTCT
>DCIH01000096.1:14178-18436 GCA_002317575.1 Verrucomicrobia bacterium UBA1731
GTTCGACGATCTTGCGCTCCATGCGTCCGGGCAAGAGCGGCGTCGAGCCCACATAGCAATGCCCGTCCTTGAGCGTGATCGTCCCTTTGGCGGCCCCGTACTTTTCCCGCAGGAAGTCGAGACCCTTGTTCATCTTTTTCAGATTCATTTCTTTTTATCTTCCTTCGACCTGCGAAAATTGAAAATCCCGTTGATTATACCACATTTGCCGTTTCCAACGCGCGGATGAGCGCGGGAATCACCTCCAGCGCGTCGCCCACGACGCCGTAATCCGCCACGCCGAAGATGGGCGCGTTCGGATCCGAATTGACGGCGACGATTTTGTCCGCGCCGCGGATGCCCTCCAGATGCTGGATCGCGCCGGAGATGCCGAAGCACAGGTACAGCTTCGGCGCGACCGTCTTGCCCGTCTGCCCCACCTGGCGCGACGCCGGCGCCCAGCCGGCGTCCACCGCCGCGCGCGAGGCGGCCACTTCGCCGCCAAGGAGCTCGGCGAGACGCGCGAGCAGCTTGAAGTTCTCGGCCTTCTTGAGGCCGCGCCCGCCGGCGACGAGCACCTGCGGCGAGACGATGTCCACGGCGTTCGGATCACGCGTCACGCCCGCAAGGCGCGTCTTCGGCGCGATGAGCGCGAGGGCTTCTCGGACGATTTCGCCCGCGCCCGGCGCGGCGTTCGGATCGAGCGCGCGCTTGAACACCTTCGGCCGCACCGTCGCCATCTGCGGACGGTGGTTCGGCGTCATGATCGTGGCCATGATGTTGCCGCCGAACGCGGGGCGCGTCTGGTGCAGCAGCATCTGCTTCGCGCCCGTCGCCTTGTTTTCCGTCTCTTCGATCTTGAGCGCGGTGCAGTCCGCCGTGAGGCCCGTGCGCACTTTCACGGCGACGCGCGCGAAGAACGCGCGCCCGATCGCCGTGGCGCCCGCGAGCACCACTTCGGGCTTGTGCTTGACGACGAGTTGCGCGACGGCGTCCACGTACGCGTTCGCCTCGTAGTGCGCGAGCTTCGGGTCGTCCACCACGTAGACGACGTCGGCGCCGCCGCGCACGAGCGCATCCGTAAGCGCGGCGTCGAGGTCCGCGCCCAGCAGCACGGCCGCGAGCCGGCAACCGTCGCCGCGCTGTTGCTTCAGTTCGCGCCCTTTCGCGAGCAGCTCGAACGCGACGTCCGCGATTTTGCCGTCCGTCTGTTCCGCGAACACCCACACGTCGCGGTACAACGCGATATCCGCGGTGCCGACGACCGGCGCGTGCGTTTCGGAAATCGCCTTGAACGGGCACGCCTTCACGCAGGCGGAGCAGGCGCGGCAGGCAGCGGGGTCAACGACGGCCACGCGGCCGAGCTTGTTCGCGCCGGGCGCGTCCGCGAGCGAGAGCGCGCCGAAGCCACAACCCTTCACGCACTTGCCGCAGCCCGTGCATTTCGCGCGGTCGATGACGATGGGCGCCTCAGCCATGGATCGCCTCCTTCACGATGCGCGCGAGCGCCGCGGCGTCGCCGTTCCAAGTCGCTTTTTCGCCGCCGCCTTTCGCGGGCGGCGGGAAGATGCGCACCACTTTCGTGGGCGAACCATTGAGGCCGATCAGGGCGGCGTCGGCGCCGATGGCCTTCTCATCGAGCACCACGATCTCCTTCGCGCGGGCGGCGAGCGCGCCGGCGAGCGACGCGAAGCGCGGCGCGGCCGATTCCTTCACCACGGTCATCACCGCGGGCAACGCGCCTTCGACCACATGCTCGCCGTCGTCCATCACGGTGACGGCGCGAAACGACGCGTTGGCGTCCACCGCGAGTTCGCGCACGTAGGTGACGAGCGGCACGTCGAGGAATTCGCTCACGCCGGGCCCCACCTGTGCGGTATCGCCGTCGATCGCCTGCTTGCCGAAGAGAACGAGGTCCGGCGTTTCGCCGCCGCACGCCGCCGTGATCGCCTTGGCGAGCGTGTAGCTCGTCGCCAGCGTGTCGGCGCCGCCGAAGGCGCGGCTGGAGACGAGAAACGCGTCGTCCGCGCCGCGGGCGAGCGCGTCGCGCAGGACGGCCTTCGCCTGGGGCGGCCCCATGGAGATCGCGACGACGCGCGCGCCGGCGCGATCCTTGAGCGCAAGCGCCTGTTCGAGCGCGTATTCGTCGAACGGGTTCAGGATGGCTTCAACGCCTTCGCGCATCAGCGTGTTCGTTTCCGGATTGATGCGCACATTCGTGGCGTCCGGAACCTGTTTGAGACAAACGACTACTCGCATGTAAACTCCCGACCCTCAATGTTCAATATCCAACCCGTTCGCAACCTTTGGGCGCGACGACTTCGCTCTTGATCGTGCCGTTCTCGCGCCACCATTTCACGCGAATGTCACCCTGCGGCGTCGGAACGACGCCTTCGGCGGACCGAATGGACGCGGGTGCCTGCGGCGCGAAGGAGAACTTCTTCCAGCCGGGCGCGACGGGCTTCACGCCGAGAAGCGCCTGCGAAAGCGCGCCGGCGAGCGCGGCGTCGGGATGGCATTCGTCACCCCAGCCCTTGTTCACCGGACACATGCATTCGTAGCACAGGCGGCAGCCGGGCCAATTCGGGTCGAGCACGCTGAACCAGCGGTGTTCTTCGATCTTCTTGAGCGCGAGATCGGGCATGCCGTAGTCGAAAAGGCCGCGCACGGCGAGCGCCTGGTACTTGCCGTGCCAGAGGCGCGGAAGCTGCGGCGCGATCTTCGCGCATTCGTCCGCGGTGCAGAAGCCGCACGCGAGCGCGAGGGCGCAGCCGTCGCCGTCCATCTTGCGGTCTTCGAGCGACAGGACGAAGTGCCCCTTCTCGGCGTTCCAGTACTTCTCGCGGACGAGCGCGGCGCGGGCCTTCGCGCGGGCGCGCCATTTCGCGGAACCTTCAAAACCCAACGCGTCGGACATGTCGGCGAGGTCCACGGCGCACTTCCAGAGGAGGACGTCCATGTAGAACCGGTGCTGCGTGGAGGTGGCGCCGAAGCGGAGCGCGCCGGCGTGCTTGGACGTTTCGTAGCGCTGCTCGAAGATGCCGTCCGCGCGGCAGTGGGACATGAGGTAGTCGTCCAGCTTCAGGAGGTTCGGCCACACGTCGCACACCGTCTTTTCGTCGCCCACATACCACAGGAGGTTTCGCGTCACGGGGATGAGCCAGGCGGCGAATTCGTCCGACTCGAAGGGACCGTACTCGCCGGACTTGGGCGGCGTTTTCGTTTCCGGGTAGGGGCAGGCCCAGGTGTAGCCCTCGGGCGTCTGGCTCAGCGCGAGCATGCGGACGCTGCCGGGCATGTACGGCGATGTGCTCGGGAAGGCGTAGTACATGTTGAGGTCGCCCCACCAGAGGTCGCCGCTCCACACGAGGCGGTCGCGCTTCGCGCCGTCGGAAAGGTACGCGAAGGTGGTTTCGTCGCCGCGCTTGGGAATGGCGGCGAGCTGACAGGTACGCACGCTCATGCGCCACACGCCGTTGAGACGCTCGTCGGAGCATTTGAACGAGCCCGCGACCTTTTCCTCGGAGTGCGTCGCCCGGTTTTCGAGACGGAACTTTGAGATGTCGAGCGCGGCGCCCTCCTCGAGCGTGAACTTCACATGACGGACGAGCCCCTGCTGCAGCTTGGCGCAGTAGGTGCCGGCCGTCGTGACGGTGAAGATGTCGTAGCGGTCCACACTCGCGGGCAGAATCGGGAGGTCGACTTTCTCGCCCAGGTAGGTGGCGCGCGTCTCGCGCCAGAAGTCACCCTTGGGTCCGAGACCGTCCGGATGGGTGGCGTAGACGACGCGCACGCGGGCGGATCCGCCTGCGGGCGGCGTTTTCACATCGAACGCGGGGTAGCCGCCCGCGCAATCGGGACCGTAATCGACGACGGCCGTCGCATTGACGCCCGTGAGCGAAACGTCGAATGTCGCCTTGTCCGGATCCACCGGGAAAGCAACCGCCGCCACCGCGGAAACCATCCCAAACACCAAGCATGTGTTTTTCACCATTTCATCCCCCGTATCAACACCATATCCACCATGTCATCGCAATATCCATCATGTCGTTGCAGGATTCACCATGCCGTCGTGAGTCCAACTTAATCGGCTAGTATACCACAAAAACCGACCGACACCGCGACGTCGCCCGGAACCTCGGCGTCGACTGGTGCTGCGTGAAGGACGCCGAGAAGGAACACCTCGCCCAGAAATACCGCAACAACTCGCTCAAGGGCGTCACCGGGACTTCGGCCATGCAAACAGCGGGTCTGCCGAGGGTTTCAACACGAAAGTCCG